>NZ_MXAN01000081.1 GCF_002027545.1 Moraxella lacunata | reverse complement strand
ATTTGGGGGTCGGTTCATTGCATACCCTTATTGTGATAAAGATTATTCGCTCGTTACCCGATACATCTCTTGGATACTGGTCGTACCCTGCAAGACTTTCATAATACCCGAACGTCTCAAATCACGAAAGCCGTGTTTCATCGCTTCGTCTTTGATTTGAATGGCGTTGCCGTCTTCCATGATAATCCGAGCGATACTTGGGTAGATTTTCATCACTTCATAGATACCCACACGTCCCTTGTAGCCTTCACGACACTCAGAACAGCCCACAGGCTCATAGATGACATTATCAGGGTTGGCAAGGTCTTCTTCAGTAAAGCCCATTTCTAGCAGGCTCTGCTTAGGCACATTGGTCGGCTTTTTGCAGTTTTTGCACAGACGGCGAGCCAGACGTTGGGCAATCACTAAGTTTACCGATGTGGCGATGTTAAAGGAAGCAACACCCATGTTACGCAGACGGGTTAGGGTCTCAGGAGCGGAGTTGGTGTGTAGAGTGGATAATACCATGTGACCTGTTTGGGCGGCTTTAATGGCAATCTCGGCAGTCTCTAAATCACGAATCTCACCGACCATGACGATGTCAGGGTCTTGACGCAGGAACGCTTTTAGGGCGGAGGCGAACGTGAGGCCCACTTTGGGGTTGACGTTGACTTGGTTAATGCCTTCTAAGTTAATCTCCACAGGGTCTTCGGCGGTGGAGATGTTGGTCTCGGGCGTGTTCAGGATGTTAAGACCAGTATAGAGCGATACCGTTTTACCCGAACCTGTCGGGCCTGTGATAAGTAGCATACCTTGGGGTTTATCAAGAGCTTCTAAGAACAGCTCTTTTTGGTCAGGCTCATAGCCTAGTGCATCAATACCTAGCATCGCCGATGACGGGTCAAGAATACGCAGTACAAGCTTCTCACCAAAGAGTGTCGGACAGGAGTTCACACGAAAGTCGATGGCTTTGGTCTTGGAGATTTTTAACTTGATACGACCGTCTTGGGGGGCTCGGCGTTCGGAGATGTCCATTTGTGACATGACTTTAAGACGAGCAGCGATTTTACCTGCCAATTGTACTGGTGGGCGATTGATGATTTGGAGCACCCCATCCACACGAAAACGCACACGGTAAGATTTCTCATATGGCTCAAAGTGCAAATCCGACGCCCCCATGCGAATGGCGTCAAGGAGCATTTTATTGACAAACTTAACGACAGGGGCATCTTCACCACCGCCTGAATTGACGTCAGTACCCTCATCGTCTTCATCACCTGCTCCACCATCAAAGTCCCCTGACAGATCAACATCGCCTAGGTCACCCAATCCGCCACTACCCGAGTAGACGTTCTCAATCATTTTTTTGAGTTTATCTTCTTCAACAACAATGGTCTCAACGGTCAGCTTGGCATTAAATGAAATGGCATCAATGGCATCTAAGCGGGTGGGGTCGGACAAACCCACAAAGAGTTTATTGCCCCGTTTAAAGAGTGGCAATGCCCCATACTGATTAATTATTTTTTCATCCACCAAATCTTTGGGAATACTATCCTGAGATAAAGCATTCAAATCCAGTAATGGGTCGCCAAATTCATGAGCAAGCAGACTGGCAATCTTATTGGCAGGGGCAACTTTGTTTTGTACCAAATACGGCACAATCGCCATATTTTGCTGTTGGGCTTCGGTCAGTGCCTTGGCCATAGCATCAGGGGCGACCAGTTCATTTGACACCAAAATGTGTGCCAAACCACCAAAATTCGGAGCGGACATAATATTTTTCCAAATCATTTGCCAATGTTTATTAAAATCAAATGAGCGACAAATTTTAAAAGAAATGTGTCATCAGATAAAAATTGGCGTGAAAATTGCATATATTTTTGCTTATTTTACTCCAAAAATAAAAAATTTGCTGTGCTTTTAGCATAAAATTTTACTCAAAGAACAAAGTTTTGGGATTATCGGGAGAAACACCGCCAATAATACCGCCCATCATTTGTGTGCTGATTTTTTGGGGAATGTTTGCTATAATATGTTGCTAGGTTAAAATTACAATAGAGCCAAAGGAAATCCCATGAGCCAAAAATACGTCATCGGCAACTGGAAATTAAACCCTGCGACCGTATCAGACGCGGCCGCCCTTGCCACAAGCCTGCCTGCCAATGATGGCTGTACTGTGGGCGTGGTGCCGAGCCTTGTGCATTTATCAGCTGTCAAATCAGCTTTGGCGGACGGTATCCTGCTCGGCGTGCAAGACATCGCCCATAAGACGGCTGAGACAGGGGCATTTACAGGCGATGTATCGGCTTGCCAAGTGGCGGACGTGGGGGCGACTTTTACCCTTGTGGGACACTCCGAACGCCGTCAATATCATGGCGAGAGCGATGAGATTTTATCCGCCAAAATCGCCAACGCCTTTACCCACGGCTTATCCGTCATCTACTGCATTGGCGAGACCAAAGATGAGTATGAGCGTGGCGAGACGTTTGGGATTTTAAAAAACCAATTAGCCATTTTAAAGGCGTTTGTAAATCAAGCAGATGCCGATGCTGCCAAACTTATCATCGCTTATGAGCCTGTTTGGGCAATCGGCACGGGACTGACCCCAACCTTTGATGAAATTGAAAAAACACACCGCTTTATCAAAGACGAATTAGCTACATTTGGTATGACCACCCCCATTTTATATGGCGGTAGCGTGAACGACAAAAACGCCCCCGAATTTGCCAAATCAGATGTCATCGATGGGGCGTTGGTGGGCGGAGCGTCCTTGAAAACTGACAGCTTTACCGCCATTATCCACGCATTTAGCCAATCAAAATAACGAGAACACCATGTTTACATTTATCTTAGCCATTCATATCATTGTCGCCATTGCCTTATCAGGTCTCATACTCATTCAGCACGGCAAAGGGGCGGATGCTGGGGCAAGTTTTGGCTCTGGAGCGGCAGGCACGGTGTTTGGGGCTGCAGGTTCGGCAAACTTTCTAACTCGCACCACCGCCATCCTTGCCACCATATTTTTTTGCACGAGCTTGGCACTGGGTTATCACGCCCAACAAGAAGCTCGTGATCAACTACGCCTAGATGTGCCTGTGGCTGATACGTCCACACCTGCCAAAACACCGTGATTTGATGATGGACAGGGGCTGGGTTTTGCCAAACCCCTGTCATTGATGAATGCTACAAATTTTAAAACCCACATTTCAATGGCAAGTCATTTAGACATGGATTTATCGGCAAAATCAACAATACTTTTGTTTCCTCTTCTCTTTTTTGCCCTAGCCTAGCGACACACCAGCCCCACCGCCTTATCGGTATAGTCCAATTTTTGCCAATTAAGACGGCTAAAATCACGATTCATCACATAACTTTGCACGCCCTTTTGGCAGTCAAACAGCACGTCCAGCTTTTGGGCAGGTAAACGTCTTTCAAAAAAATACACCTGAGCTTGTTTGGTTGTCTCATCAAGGCTTACGACATTGGCGGTATCTAGCACCACAAATTGAAAAACTTGGGGCTTAATGTACGACCACGGACGAAACCACGTTGTCTTTGGCACGCTTGCCACCACCACGCTCCCATCGGGCAATTTGGCACTGGTATCGCCAAACCATTGGTATTCGCTGTACACCTGATAACTCATCATGCCAAGCCCTGCCATGATGGGAATGAACCATTTTGGCGTTTTTTTATAAAAAATCTTAATCGGCATGGCAAGCCCTGCAAATAAAAAGCCTGCAAAAATCATTGCCATAATGTCCCAAAACATCATATTTTTTCCTTAAAATATATTTTAAAAAAATAGAGTTACACACAGTGTCTAAACTCAACATTATCGCATTGAACAACACCCAAATTTTTATCATTATAAATCAAATCCATATAAAAAACTGCCTAAAACCGAGATTTTAAGCAGTTTTTGACGAGAGCCGATTAGTGGTCAACAGCAGCACCCGCTCCTTTTGGATAACGCACGCTTTCAACCAAGTCTTGAATCTCTTGTGATGGCGGTGCGGTCATGTATGACACAGCAAAGGCAACCACGAAGTTAATCAACGCTCCGATTGGACCAAAGCCTAGCGGACTAATCCCCATAATCCAACCTGATGTGTCATCGGCAAGCATATTAGTACCAGGGATAAAGAACCAGCCTTTGAATAGGAAAATGTACACGCACGTTACGATAAGACCTGCCAGCATACCTGCCACCGCCCCTTTGTCGTTGATGCGTTTTGAGAAAATACCCATCATGAGTGCAGGGAACAAGGACGAACCTGCAATACCAAAGGCAAGGGCAACCGTCTGGGCGGCAAACCCAGGGGGATTCATGCCAAGCCATGTTGCAATCGCAATCGCCACAATCATCGAGACGCGAGCGACATTGAGTTCGCCCTTATCGCTAATATCAGGCTTGATAACCATCTTAATTAGGTCGTGCGAGATGGCAGACGAGATGGCAAGTAGTAGACCTGCGGCGGTAGATAGAGCAGCAGCGATACCCCCTGCTGCGATGAGACCGATAACCCATGGTGGCAAGTTGGCAATCTCAGGGTTGGCAAGTACCATGATGTCGTTGTTTACGTCAAGCTCATTGCCTTTTAGACCTTTGGATTCGGTAGCGGCAAGGAAGGCTTCGTCTTTTGACTTGTCGTTATAGTAGTCAATTTTGCCATCATTATTTTTGTCTTCAAATTTTAAAAGACCTGTTTGCTCCCAGTTTTTCATCCACTCAGGGCGAGCTTCGTACTCAATGGGGGCAGACTGCGTGCCATTTGGATACACAGTATCCACCAAATTCATGCGAGACATCGTACCCACGGCAGGGGCGGCGGTGTATAGCAGTGCGATAAACACGAGCGTCCAACCTGCCGATGAACGAGCGTCCGAGACTTTATTTACTGTAAAAAAGCGGATAATAACATGGGGCAAACCTGCCGTGCCAATCATAAGCGACAAAGTCAATAAGAACATATTGAGCTTATCAGGCACATCGGCAGTATAAGCGGCAAAGCCTAAATCGGTAATCAGACCATCGAGCTTGGTAAGCATGGTTTCGCCACCTTCTACCGTGCCAAACATACCAAGGGCAGGAATAGGGTTGCCTGTCAAGTTAAGAGAGATAAAAATCGCAGGAACGATATACGCAATCATGAGTACGACATACTGAGCCACCTGCGTATAGGTAATGCCTTTCATGCCACCAAGCACCGCATAGAACAGCACGACAACAGCGGCGATGATAAGCCCTGTGTTTTTATCCACTTCCAAAAAGCGAGAGAACGCCACGCCTGCCCCTGTCATCTGCCCGATGACATAAGTGGTACACGCTAGGATCAGGCAGACCACCGCAATCAAGCGAGCAGGTTTTGAATAAAAACGGTCGCCGATAAAGTCAGGTACGGTAAATTTACCAAATTTACGCAAATACGGAGCAAGTAGCAAAGCAAGCAAGACAAACCCACCCGTCCAGCCCATAAGATAAGCAGACGCTGCATAACCGCCCATTGCAATCATGCCCGCCATCGAGATAAAGGATGCGGCACTCATCCAGTCCGCCCCTGTCGCCATGCCGTTTACCACAGGGTGAACACCGCCACCTGCGACATAAAATTCCTTCGTTGAGCCTGCTCTTGCCCAAATGGCAATCCCAAAATACAGGGCAAAGGACAGCCCCACAAAAATCAAGTTAATGGCAAATTGACTCATACTTAGTCCTCCTCAACGCCATATTTTTTGTCCAATTTATTCATTCGCCACGCATAAAAGAAAATCAAGGCGACAAAGGTCAAAATCGCTCCTTGCTGACCGAACCACAGCCCCAAATCTGTCCCCATAAAGCGAATGTCCATCAAGGCAGGACGTAGGATAATGGCAAAACCGAGCGAGACGACCGCCCAAACGACCAAACAGCCGATGATGATACGCACGTTGGCACGCCAATAGCCTTGGGCATCTGCTGGGGCATTGGGTGGTGGGGTGTTTGTTGTGGTGTGAGTGTTATTTGAAGTTTCTGACATTGCTTTCTCCAAAGTTGGTAAAAAAGCAAAGAAAGCAGATTTTGGTGGGTTTTCTCCCTTGAATAATTCATTGCTTCCTTGCAAATTACGGGTGTTTTTTGCACCTTGATTTAGAATAGCACAACTGTGAGCAATTGCAATAGTCTATACAAAAATTTTTTTGTTAATAAAAAGAATGACTATCATCAAACCCGCCGATGTTTTAACGCCAAATACATCATCGCCACATTGATGGCATCGTTTAGAGCATCATGGCGTGGCAGGTCGGGAATGCCTAAGGCGTTTACCATCGTTGCCATTTTTAGGTCAATCTCGGCATCATAATATTTATGGCGAGTCTCTTGGGCGTGGTAAATCCTTGATGTTTCTATTTGTTTTTGGGGTAGGGTTATCCCCGCCATCGGTTTTAAAAATTTATTGACCATCGCCACGTCATATTCCAAAAAATAGCCCACAAGCGTCCGCCCACCGACAAAGTCCAAAAACTGCCGTATCGCCGTTTCGGTGTCCAGCCCGTCCTTTAAATCTTTGGGGCGTAGTCCGTGTATCGTTACATTGGTGGCACTCATGATGCCTTCGGGTTTAACCAGCACATAAAAAGACTCGTCTGTCAAAATGCGATTACCCCGAATCTTAACCGCTCCGATAGAGATGATATGGGCTTCTTTGACGTTAAGGCTGGTGGTCTCACAGTCAAAACTCACAAGCTCATCAGGGTGCGGTTCGTATAGGGGCAGATAAGGGGAATTGGCAGGTAGGCGGTGCTTTGCCCAAGCGTGTTTTAGGGTGTGAAACATGGGTTTTCCTTATGATGAATGTCTTCCTTGTTAAATAGTGCATTAAAATACAGGGTTGTGCAAAAGGGTTTTTCCAATAAATTTTAACTCTATCCATAGATGGCAGGCAACTCTTCAACCAAAGTAGGACGTCTGGGTTTGGTGCGATATGTCGCCAGCCACTCATCCACCATCTGTTGCCACCGCCCATGATGGTCAGGCAGACACTTGGTGACTTTTTTAACCTGCCGAGCAAAATCACGATAAGCCTTTCGCCCTGACAAACTGCCCACAACCGTCTGCCAATGCTCATAAAACACCATCGCCAGCCAGTCGTGATTGTCCTTGTCTTGGCTTAATGTCTGGATATAATAGGTTAATAAATCCACATCGCCAAACATACGCAACAGGTCGCTAAGCCCTTTGATGTCTTGCTGTCTATCGTACAAATGTGCCAACTGACGTACCTTGATGTCATCCTTATCTTGGATGGTCTGATACAGCTCATCATGCCACGCCCGAGAGATGTCTTGCCATGTCTTATCATCAAAACAGCTTTGGTATTCATCTAAATACTTGTCACTAACACGGTGCTGATTATAACACCATGTCAATGCCAATGTCCGACCAGCTTCGTGCAGATAAGGCAAATGACGGTGTGATTTGGCAAGCTCAAACAAGCAAATATAAAAACTTTGCCTATCTTGATGACTCTCTGTGCCACTGATGGCATCTTTTAGACCGTCCATGGCTTTGTCGGCATTACCACTGTTCGCCATTTGCAAGGCTTGATGAATCCTGACTTTGGCAAGAGCATCATATTGCCCCACCAGAGCATCACTGTCTTTGCCCAACGCATCATAAATGGCAATTTTACTTAATATCAAAGCGTCCACATCATGATGACCCAATCGCTGAGCCTGCGTGATAAGCCCATCTAGGTATGCCATCGCCCCATCTTGCTCACCCTTTGCCCATAAGCAATCAAAATAAAACCGCTCAATATTTGGATAAAATTCATACCGCCTGCGAACGTAAGTCTGTGCCCATGCTTGTGCTGACATCAGGGTCTTATCCAGTTTTGATGACCCCGACGACTGATACAAAACAGGACGATAACTCCAGCTTGGCTCATAGTCAAAACCGCCAAACAAATGCTCTGCCAACACCCCAAAGCAGTGATTGAGCGAACACTCAACCTCGACATCAACCATCATCTCATCAAACAATGCCAGCACCTTATCAATCCATATCAAGGATAAAGCCACTTGGTCTGATGGCTTGGTAACTTGTGCCATCAGTTGCATCAGTGCCAAACTTGCATCATCAAAAACAAACTCTTCATAATCACGGACATCCACCATCGATAAGATGTCATTGACCTGCTTACTGAATGTATTTAGGAGCTTTTGCTCAGTTATATCATGCGACTGCTCGCCTTGACGATTGGCACAAAACAGTACCCAATCATCACGAACATGCTGATATTTTCTGTCTAATGATTTAATAAAATCAATGAGTTCATCTTTATCGTAACGCCCCATGCTCTCATAGAAATCATCAGCCACCGAACACACTCCCTGCTTTTTTGATGACAAGCACGACGTGATGTCATCTAGATTCTCCTTCATGGCATACAGCACCGCCACCATGTGTTTGCAGTTATCCCAGTATTCACAATTACAGGTCAATGACTCAATGCACAGCTCATCCTTTGAGTGTGATAGTGCCACTCTCACCTGATAACGGCGACTGCCACGCACCACTGCCGTGTAATACCCATCGCCATCATGTTGCAAAGACAGTACATCATCAGAAGCATGGTAGGCTTGCCCACGCTTGATGATGGTCTGTGTAAATAGCTGATGAAAATCACTAAAAGGTATCATGGGTTTTAATTAGAAGCTTTCATGGGCTATTTGGCAATTTCTTGGATAAAAAATTGGCTACAAACCACCTTTTTATCATCATTGTCAAACGTGATAATGCCACGTTCTTGGCGTATTTTTGCAACTTGATATTGTTGAATTTGCCCACCAATTTCACATTGTACGTCAAAAACATGATTTTTACTTGCAGATATTTTACCATTTGACACAGCTACCACCGCAATCAGTACAATCACAATGCTTAGCAAAATCATCTCTTGACTACCCATTTATCTTAATACCCCAAACTATTTAACGCCCGCTCATCATCGCTCCACCCTTTTTTGACTTTGACCCACAAGGTAAGCATGATTTTTTTGTCAAACAGCTTTTCCATGTCTTGACGGGCTTCTACGCCGACTTGCTTAATGCGTGAGCCTTTGTCGCCGATGACAATGGTTTTTTGCCCTGCCCGCTCCACAAAAATGGTCGCATCAATAAACGTTACTGCACGTCGCCATTTGCCTGTCTCGGAGTCTTTGTGAGCAGGCTCATCTTTGAAGGTGTCAATTTGCACGGTCAAATCGTACGGCACTTCATCACCAGACGCTCGCATGATTTTTTCACGGATAATCTCGCTTGCCAAAAACCGCTCACTGCGGTCGGTAATCTGCTCGGGGTCAAAAATGGGCGGACGGGTCGGCAAAAAGCCTGCAATCACGTCCATAAGCCTATCCAAATTATGCCCACGCAAGGCGGATACAGGCACAATGTCAGCAAAATCAAAACTTTCTTGGTATTCGCCAATCAGGGGCAAAAGTTTGGATTTGTCCTTAATGGTGTCGGCCTTGTTGATGACAAGCACCACAGGCAAATTGGTCGCTGATAGCTTTTCAAGAGTCAAAAGGTCATCTTCTCGCCACTGGATACTGTCTACCACAAACAGCACTAAATCCACGTCTGACAAGGCGGACACGGCGGTTTTGTTCATACGCTCGTTGATTGCCTTGACTTCTTTGGTGTGAATACCGGGGGTGTCGACAAACACCATTTGACAAGTGTCGTTGGTCAAAATGCCATGAATGCGATGACGTGTGGTCTGCGGTTTACGGCTTGTAATGGACAATTTTTGCCCAAGCAAATGGTTCATGAGCGTGGATTTGCCCACGTTGGGGCGACCGACAATCGCCACAAACCCTGCTTTAAAGTCATCAGAAATCACAGGCGTGGGATTGTCATTAAAAAAGGCGGAAATGGTGTCGTTGTTTTGGTCGTGTGTGTCGGTCATGGTTTTCCTAAATTGTAAAAATAAGGGGCAATGCTGTCATTATATAACGACAGCACAGGCGGGGCAAATGGTATTTGTAAATGTGGGAATTGGTTGGGGATTATTGGTAATAATGGGCGAATATGATTCGCCCCTACGGTTCAGAAATTTAAAATATAATTTATAACGCCTTAGGCTTTTCTAATTTATTGAGCTGATTTATCATCCGCTCAGCACATTTTTGCTCGGCAATGCGTCTGCTCTCGCCCGTCTCGGTAATGGGCGTACAGTCCGCCACCGCCACAGTGCATTCCACCACAAAAGTTTGGTTGGGGGCGTTGCCAATGGTGTCCATGAGCGTATAAGTTGGCAGGGGCAATTTGTTGCCTTGTAGCCATTCTTGCAAGCGAGATTTGGCATCTTTTAGCACTTTTTCTTCGCCCACTTCGGTAATCAAGGTCTCATACCAGCATTTAACCAAGCCTTTCACTCGCTCAATGTCGCCACTGTCCAGATACACGGACGCCAAAATCGCCTCCACCGCATCAGCCAAAATACTGGCACGGTGTCGCCCACCACCCTTACGCTCGCCCACGCCCAGTATCAGATGAGATGACAACTCCAACTTCTCAGCAATTTGCACAAGGGTCTCTTGGCGTACCAATGTGGCACGCATACGGGTGAGCTTCCCTTCGTCATGACGGGGAAAAAAGGTAAATAACGCCTCGGCAATCACCGCCCCAAGCAGGGCATCACCCAAAAACTCCAACCGCTCATAGCTCATCTTGGGGTCATACGAGCGGTGCGTTAAGGCACGTCTGAGCAAATTGGGATCATTAAAGGTATAGCCCAATTTTGAACAAAGGACAGGATAGCCCTGCTCAAAGGTGGCAAAATGAGTTGGCAATGTGGTGTGCTTGGACATAACTCTTACTTGGCATCTTCTGCGGTAATCTCTTTTTCAAAGCGATTGACAATAAAGGTCTCGCCATAGAAGTTGCTTTCTACCTCATATTGGCTTTTAACTGCCAATGCCCCAGGGGTTTTGTTGGTAAAGATAAGCATTTCTTCTGGCTTGGTGTTGTAGTTGGCATTGATAGACAACTGCTGAGACAGGTTCTGCATGAACTGACGTTCGGTTTGTTTGGCATCATTGGCTTTTTTTAGCTCGCCTGCCACCAGTTTGGTAAATTGATAATCGCCCACATAGGCAGGAATAATACCAAGCCCTAGCTTGATGATGATACCTGCCATCGCCAAACCGACAATAATCGTGGTAACACTCGCCCCACGTTGGTTGGTTAATGAAGTTAATTGTTGCATGTTACACCTATTTAAGTTTATGCCAAGCGACTAATCAATCGCTCCTGCTCGCCCAAAGCTGGGTAGATTAAGCCCCGCCTCTTTGTGCATCCAAATATAAGTCGCTCTGCCCGCCAGATGGCTCTCTGGCACAAAGCCCCAAAACCGCCCGTCTTCACTGCGGTCTCTGTTATCGCCCATGACAAAATACTGTCCGCTTGGCACAGTAATCTGCCATGCCGTACCGCCTGATGTGGCAGTTTGTGGTGAATTTTTTAATAAAAATGGAGCGATGGACGCACTATTTAAATCACCCAAATAACGCACAACATACTCATGCTCGCCCAATGTTTCACGATAATAGTGAGCGTGCTTTTCTTCTTCTATGCCATATCTGGCACGCTCTTCATCAGACAGGCGATGATTCTCAATGACAGCCGGCATGAGCTTGGCATTGAGCTTGTCTGTCATTTGGTAATCCACAGGGGTTGTATCTACCGCTTGTCCATTGATAGACAGTACGCCATTGGCAAACGCCACCGTATCTCCTGGCAGACCTATCATGCGTTTGATATAATAGCGTTTAGGGTTCTCTGGATAGCGAAATACCACCACATCGCCATGCTTAGGACTGCCCGTATTTAAAATCTTGGTATGTGTAATCGGCAATCTTAGCCCATAGGATGCTTTATTGACAATGATAAAATCACCCGTGTAAAGGCTTGGCACCATCGAGCTTGATGGGATATTAAATGGCTCAATCACAAACGAACGCACCAACACGATGATGAGCAAGATGGGCAGGTATTCGTACGCCCATTGCACCAATTTTGGCTCAACCGCTGGCTCGCCCACATTCATCCCCGCCTGCTTTTGTGCTTCGGCTAGGGTGCGTCTGGCTTCATTATAGGCAAGCGACTGATTTTTTAACATCTCTGGCGTGTGCTCATTGCCAATAAACTCAGCTGGTGCCTCATCATGCCCAAAACGCACCAGTGTCGCTTTAAACTCTTTTTCCACTTGTTCTAAGTGCGTCTGAGCGTGCGAGATGAGCTTGGTTTGTTTGGCGACCAATTTATGCTGTTTTAACACAAATTTATCTGCCAAATACGCCACCAGTAGCACCAGCGTAACAGGCACCAAGATTAAATTAATGTCAAATTCCACAAGCCACCTTTATTATAAATATTTGCAAGTTTTATACCAATTTAGCACGCTAGCCTAGCCGTCCACTTTTAGCACTGCCAAAAACGCCTCTTGGGGGATTTCAACACTGCCCACCTGTTTCATGCGTTTTTTACCTGCTTTTTGTTTTTCTAAGAGTTTCTTTTTACGGCTCACGTCCCCACCATAACATTTTGCCAAAACGTCTTTACGCATGGCTTTGACGGTAGAACGGGCAATAATCTGTGAGCCTATCGCCGCTTGAATGGCAACATCAAACATCTGTCTTGGAATCAGCTCTTTCATTTTTTCAACAAGCTGATTGCCACGACGGCGAGCGTGTTCTTGGTGGCAAATCATCGCAAGGGCATCCACTTTTTCGCCATTGATAAGCACATCCACACGCGCCAATTTGTCCGCTTGATAGCGTTCAAATCCATAATCCAAGGACGCAAAACCACGACTTGCCGATTTTAATTTATCAAAAAAGTCCATGACCACCTCGCCCATCGGAATATCAAAGACGACTTGCACTTGGCGAGCCATAAACTTCATGTCCACCTGCACGCCACGGCGTTCAATGGCAAGCGTGATGACGTTGCCCAAATACTCCTGCGGAACCAAGATATTACAACGAGCAATCGGCTCACGGAACTCCTGTATCACGCCCGTATCGGGGAGCTTGGACGGGTTATCTACATAGACAATCTCGCCATTTTTTTTGACAACTTCATAAATCACGGAAGGAGCAGTGGTAATCAAATCAAGGTCGTATTCACGCTCCAAACGCTCTTGGATAATCTCCATGTGGAGCATGCCCAAAAAGCCACAGCGAAAGCCAAAGCCCAACGCCTCGGACGTGTCAGGCTCAAAAAATAAGGCAGAGTCGTTGATTTGGAGCTTTTGTAAGGCTTCACGGAATTTTTCAAAATCAGACGAATCAATAGGGAACATACCCGCATACACCTGCGGAGTTACCTTTTTAAAGCCAGCAATACTATCGACCTCAGGTGTTTTGGCAAGGGTAATGGTGTCGCCCACAGGAGCCCCTGCGATGTCCTTAATCCCTGCAATGATAAAGCCCACCTCACCTGCTTGTAGGATATTTGTCTCCAAGCGCTTTGGGGTAAACACACCAATAGACGTAACCAAATGGCTCTCGCCTGTGGATTTGATAAAAATCTTATCGCCTATCTTAACCTGTCCTTCACGCACACGCACCAAAGACACCACGCCCAAATAGTTATCAAACCATGAGTCAATAATCAAGGCTTGTAAGGGGGCATCTCGGTCGCCTTGTGGAGCAGGGATTTTCTCCACTAGGGCTTGTAGCAATTCATCAATGCCCACGCCTGTTTTGGCAGATACTCGTGGAGCGTCCACCGCCTCAATGCCGATAATATCCTCAATCTCCTCGATGACACGCTCAGGCTCAACCTGTGGCAGGTCAATTTTGTTTAACACAGGCAATACTTCTAAGTCCTGCTCAATGGCGGTGTAGCAGTTTGCCACGCTTTGAGCCTCCACGCCTTGGGCGGCGTCCACCACCAGTAACGCCCCCTCGCACGCCGCCAGACTTCTTGACACTTCATAAGAAAAGTCCACGTGTCCGGGGGTATCGATAAAGTTTAGTTGGTATCTTTGACCATTGGGGTGATTGTAGTATAAGGTTACCGACTGGGCTTTGATGGTAATGCCACGCTCACGCTCAATATCCATGCTGTCAAGCACCTGAGCCTGCATTTCACGGTCAGACAGACCGCCACACACCTGAATAAAACGGTCGGCAAGGGTCGATTTGCCGTGGTCAATGTGGGCGATGATAGAAAAATTACGGATATGAGAAAGTGCGGTCATGATGTCTATAAAATTTAAATGATAACAGGATATTGTAGCAGTTTTTTAAAAAAATGCCTATAAAAATTCATCACGGTGTGATAAATGATAAATATGGTGGTTATAAAAAAGCTTTGGTTTATTTACTTGTCATCACATCCTGTGCCAAACTTTGGTAAAATCCTGACAGCTCCCACGGGGCTTTGCCATAAAACGAGCCGTTTAACTGCGTTTGCTCGATGAGATATTCCCTAAATTTTAGATAAAAATCACGGTCAGGGGCAGTCGGATTTGCCCAAAATTCATCCAAAGACTTCTGGTCAGTCAGCCCTGCCACATCATACAAGGCACGCCCCATGATTTTGGTGGGTTTTTGATGATATACCGACTGCAATGCGGTGGTGCTGTTCACCGTAATCATGCCAATGCTTGCTTTCATCAGGCTTGGCAGGTGCATGTCACATCCATAAAACACCCTGCCCTGCACCCCAAGCTCATCACCCAGCTTGGCAATCATGCGAGTGTAGTCACGATGTCCACGGTCTAGCGGATGATGTTTAAACAGCAGGCTCGTGCCACTGGGGGCATGCTTGGCAAAACTTATCATGACTTCGCTGATAAAATCACGCACGTCCTGATAGTCACTGTGATGACTGATTTGTGAGTCGTTATGCACCTGCAAACTCACCAGATAGAAGTTTTTCTGCCCAACCAGTCGCTCTTGCAAACGCTTGTCCGAATGATAACGAGTAAACTTACGCACAGGGGCTTTGACCCACGCCCACGCTTCCGCCCATAGGGACAAGCCCCGATAATGCTCATAATGCGGATATCGCCAGCTCCCCACAAACACCGCCACATAATACACCATGCTCGCCACACACAGCCGATAAAAACGGTTGTCGGTAAATTGTGGCTTGTCATTTGCCCGTTGCAGGGTATCAATGAGCGTTGAGTCTAACCGTGAATAGCCGTTAATGCCATGCTCTTCTAGGGTGATATAATCAGGTCGCAGATAACCCTCTTCAAAGACAAAAAAGGCAATGCCCAACCGCTTACACACCTGCCGTGCAATCTCATGATAGGGGCGACAGTCGTTAAAACAGACCACCGCTTTTAGCTGTTTGTCATCAATGAGCTTGGTTAAAAATTCATCAAACTCACTTTGACGCCCCCGAAAATTACTCATCTTGTCTTTGTGGCAATAAAAAAGAGCGTCGCCTGCATTAAAATTGACCTTATGTACTCGCCTTCCCTCACTCATCAAAAATGTGGCAAAACGACAAAAAAACGTCCCCATTTTGCCCTGTAATAGCAAAATGTCATCATGAGATAGCAGGCGTTTTAAGGTTAAAGACATAGACAATCAAAGAAGCAAAAAATGATAAAAACTAACAAATGGAAATAAAAACTGATTAAAATACAAACAGTTGGCTGATGTATTTTATCATAGTTTTTATACAATTTTTTTTACCATATGATGATTTTGCGTAATTGCATGGCGGTGGTTTTGGCGTTTTGGGTCAGTCGTTTGGCAAGACTTGGCTTGGCGGTATGGTCTTGATTGTACAAATACTCAATCACTTGCTCGGGCGTGGCAAGTCCTACCCCATGTGGCAAATGATACATAGGATAACTAATAAGCGTGCCATAAATCAGCTCATCTAGCGTCAAGGCAGGCAGATTGGGGCGGGTGCGTCTGTTTAAGGCATTGTTTTTTAAAATATTATCAGGCTCAATCACATCATCGGTCAGCCCAAAACCTGCATAAAACGGCAAACCATAACACACCACCGACTTGCCACGCAGTAAGGCCTCAAACCCTGTCAAAGAGCTTATTGTATGCACCACATCACACACATCCAAACAATCAGGCATGGCGACATCGTGGGCGATAACATCCGCCAGATGATGATTGTCCGCCTTGCCGACCCGTAGCCCTGCTTCCACATCGGGGTGCGGTTTGTAGATAATCACATCATCAGGAAAATCGGCTCGCACCCTTGCCAAAAGCTCGCTGTTTTTTTTAATCACGCTCGTACACGTCTGTACAGATGCATCATCTTCAACTTGTCCGACCACCAGGCGAATGGGACGGTTTGATTTTAAACTATTGATTTGTCTGATAAAATCATGGTTTTTGGTGGGGACGTTGTATTTACTCACTCGTTTGGTTAAAAGCAGTTCGTGCAAATGTTTGGCACGCTGTATTTCATCATCAGTTAGATAAATACTGCTTAAAATCCGCTCCAAACGACTCGGAGCGGTTGCATCAAAATAAACCCCCACATCGTCCATAACCACCGACAACGGGGCGATGAGTGTTGCTCCCAAGCCATTTGAGCGGATAAAGCCGTCTTCCATGCACCAAATGGCAGGATTTGTCATGCCACGTTGGGCAAGTTTATCTTTTAACAGGCGTTTGGATTTTTGCCCCCACACGACATAATTAGTAGTGTTTGATAAAGTATTAAATATCTGACTATCGGCACGTTTGGCACGTTTTTCATTGATACCATACGGCAAAAAAAACCACCATTTGGTTTTGGGCTTAATGGTCAAATTTACCTTATCAAACCCCAAAAACCCCCGCACAAATGGCACTTTCCAGCGACTAAAATCGTAAACAAGGAGTTCGCTACCGAGCTGATTTTGCCAATCACGGTTGGTGATGAGATAGTCCATCACCGTCTCAATGTCGCACGCACCCCCTGTGACAGGATTGGCATAATGGCTATACCGCACATAACTGGCATAAAAAAGCTGGCTAAGGCTTGCCTGTGTGATGTTTAATGCTTGATAATGACGGATAAGATTTTGATATATCGGTGTATTTTTAACAAAATCATCATCGGTCAAACCAAACCCTGCGTACCAATTTACGCCAAAATTATGTACCGTTTTGGCAAGCATTAACGCCTCAAAGCCCATGTGTGAGCTGACCGTATAGACCGCTTGGACTTGACGGATAAGGGCGATGGGGTTACAGGGTGTATCTAGATAGAACGGCGGGGCGATGTCGGTCGGGGCAAAATAGCCCTTGCCAGCAGGATGTGCCTTTATCCAAATATTAGCATCGGGATAACGCTCTTTGGCGTGGACAAGCATGGCAAAAAAATTATCCGCAGTCGCCCCTGCTCCGGTGATGGAGGCATCATTTGCCACTTGGTCAATGATGATAATGTGGGGCTTGTCGTTATTTGCCAAGATGGATAAATCAGGGGCAGTGGTGGTTTGGTTGTATTTGGAGAGTTTATGGCTGATGATTTTGTTAATCAACTGCTGTGCGTGTCGTTCTTTGTCATCACTCCACTGTGCCACGCAATCGGCGATGAGTGCTTGCAAACGGTTGGGGGTAGTTAGGTCAAAATACACGCCCAAATCGTCTTTGATAAAACTCGCCCCCACGCTGTGTATGCCACTGCCGAGCGAGCGTAAAAAGCCGTCTTCTACTGTGATAAGTGGTAAGCTGTGTGTATCTGCAAAAGCGGTCGCCTTGCTACGGCTTGGTTTTTGTCCCCATGCGATGACGGCTTGGACGGTTTTGTCTTGATAAACAATATCCGCCCCAAGTGCCACGCCAAGTAAGGGATTATTTTTAATAATCCCTCGTGTGGCACAAGACAAACGCACCATCAGAGCTTGACAATCACACCTGTCGCCACAGCAAGCTGATAGATGACCTGTGCAATACCACGAGCAATCTCAACACGGCGAGTTTTGACTTTTGGCAACACCATAATCTCATCGCCCTGCTGTATGCGATAAGCGGTGTTAACCACGCTGGTTTCGCCGTTTTGGTGCATGACCAAAATCTCATCGCTGTCGGCATTGTCATCAAATCCGCCCGATTTGGCGATGTAGTCGCCCACCGTCAAATCAGCATTAAAGGTCAACGCCCCTTGGTTACGCACTTGTCCATTTACGGTGATGACGGACGTTTGGGCAGGGATATGAATGATGTCGCCCTGCTCCAAGATGATGTCCTGCCATGAGTTTGGCACCACCACCACACGCCCTGTCGGCTCAATACGGCGAGCCTTGGCAATGAACTGCCCCACCAATTTGGCATCCTCAGCACGCAACTGTGCCTCTTCTCGGGTTGTGGACTGAGTAGCCAGTGTCATCTCTTCTAGGCGGTCTAAGGCTCGGTTGATGGATGCTTTTTGGCTTGCCTTGACTGACTCACGATAGATGGTCAGGTTGTTGACATTGGCAAGGCTAGACGGTTCAAGCTGGGCGATGACGTCTTTTAATCTTGCCCCATACGGCAACACCACCGCTCCATTGCCCTTATGAGCCCCCGTGACTTGCACCGCTATCGTCCCTGCATGGCGGTCGGAGGTGACCACGAGCGTGTCGCCATTTTGGACAGGGATATTTCGTGCTTCATTTAGAGCATAGTACTCTGCCGTCTTGGCTTTGCCTGAGGCTCGGGTAATGCTAACGTTGGTAGCATCTGGCAAGGGGTTTGCAACAGCGAGTACGTCCGAGATGGTCAAGTCATTGACCCCAAACTCAAAGACATATTCGTTTTGCACCCGACCTGAGATGGCAAAGGTTTGCTTTTGGGGAGCGACATTAATCACGTCCCCATCTCTAAACGCAAAGGGCGACAAGCGACCCATGATAAGAAAATCATACAGGTTAATTTGTTGGACAACTTGACCGCCACGCAGGATTTGCACATCAATATAACTGCCACGCTTAGGGTCCACGCCCCCTGCACGGTCAAGATACGACAGCACACTATCGGCCGCCAGTCCGCCATAGTAGCCCGGTTGATTGACAAAGCCTGTGACAAATACCTTGACAGGTTGAGCTTGCTCCAAAGACGCATACACGCCCACATTAGAGCGGTAAATCCGCCCTATCGCCGACTGTACCACACTTTGTAGTTGTCCATTTCTCACACCTGCAATGCGTACTGGCCCGACATTTGGCAAAAAGATATTACCCTGCGGGTCAACGGTCATCGTGGCGGCGTACTGATACGCCCCCCACATTCGCACCTGCACATTATCACCAACATTGATGACATAGTTGTCATTAAAAGTGGAGCCTGACGTGGTAGAAAACGCCCCACGAAAGAGCTGTTCACCAAAAATACGTACGTCCGTTTTGACATTTTGAATGACAGGATTGTTATGAATGATGGCATGAGTTGGCATGCTTGCCATCGCCACCGCTTCGGCCGTGGTTGCCTGAGATGGTACATTTTTGCCATTAACCACCCCTGCCAGTCTGCCCGTATTATTATCCATGGCAAAATTGGTGTTGGCAATGGCAACGCAATTTAGCATCAAAGCAGTGGCTAAGGGTATTTTTGTTAGCAAATGTTTCATTGTTTTATTTTCCATTATTTGGCATGGTCTTTGATGACCGCCAACACCAACACGATAAAACCATACAAGATGAGCAGCAACACCAATGATGTACCCAAAACATAGCCCATGCGAGGGTAGAGAGCATCTTCTGCCCGATGAGGGGAGGTGATGACCACCAGATTTTTAATCTTACGCATGACCTCAACTCGAGAACTCTCCAAAGAATTCAAGGCGATTTTATAAAGCTCATTAGCAAATTCAGCCTCTGCTTTTAGGGTCTCAAATTCTAATGCTTTGGCATTTAGCTTGGCATCTTGTGATGATGTTAATTTGGCCTGCTCATCTTTGATTTGTTTTTCTACTGAATTTATCTGACTACGCAGGCTCACCACTTGCGGAGCCTCTGGGTTTAGGTAACTAAGCAGCTGTCGCTCTTCGGTGCGTAACGTACTTAACTGTCCCTGCAAGGTAGCGATGACCTGATTGACCATCTGGGCGTTAAGCTGTGGATCAAAAATCTCATTTTGGTTTTGGTAGTCAATGACAGCTCTTTTGGCATCGTTGAGTTTTTGTTCCGCTTCGGCGGCCTGGGCAGAAACAAAGGCAAGTTGTTCGCCAGCTGTGTCCTTGGAGACTTGATTGACGAACTTCTCCGATTCACGCAAGATGGCTTGGTTGAGCCTTAGAGCATATTCTGGTTCAAAACCCTCGGTTGTTACTGTAAGCATATAGCTAAGTTCATCCAGTGATACCGAAACCCGCTTTTGAAAATACTCATGCAACTCTTCTTGGGTTGCGTCAGCAGGGATTTCATTGATAAAATCCACGCCATTAATGCGATAAGCTTCACGAAACTTAAACTCTGTATCTAACTTATTTATCATATCATCAGATAAGATGTACTTGGTCAGATACAGAGCATCTTCACGGTTGGTGTTATTCACCCCAAGCAGTGATGAGATGCCTGTGGCGGATACACCCTGCTCGGAGACTTGCTTGATGACCACGTTGGATGTGCTGACATAACGTGGGTGAGCCAATACGAGTGTATAAGCACTGATGGCAAGCCACGGCAAAACCACCACCCATATAAATAGGGTAGCAACTGGGCGATTACGCTTATTTTTTAGCTTTATGAACATATTCGTTATACACCTCAATGGCTTCTTTGGGGTCAGCAAAAACTTTGGCGGTTTGATCCATCAGTACAATACCAATATCACAGTTTTTCTCAATCTCTTTTAGATTATGCGACACCATCAAAAATCCCGCCTGCTCACGGCGAGCTTCTAATATCTCTTCACTGCGTTTACGAAACGCTGCATCACCGACCGCACTGACTTCATCTAACATATAATAATCAAAATCAAAGGCAAGCGACAGCCCAAAAGTCAGTCGTGAACGCATGCCTGATGAGTAACTTTTGACTGGCATGTCAAAGTATTTGCCAATATCAGCAAATTCCTGAACAAAACGAATCTTCTCATCAATATAATCACCACTAGAATACAGACGACACACAAAGCGGACATTTTGTCTGCCTGTCAAACTGCCTTGAAAGCCTCCTGCCACACCCACAGGCCAACTGATGGTGCTGTCAGTCAGCACGTCGCCCTCATCAGGGGTGTCCAACCCACAGATGATGCGTAGCAGTGTGGATTTGCCCGCCCCATTTCGTCCAAGCAGTCCTACCGACTGCTTATGGGCAATCGTCAGATTTAGCCCCTTAAAGAGATAATGGCGACCGTGTGGGGTCATAAAAGATTTGGTTATATTTTTAATCTCAATCATGTCTGTATCATCATTTGGCACGAATCAAATCACGCTCAAAAGCTTTATATAGCAGCAGTCCCAAAAAATTGACACACATCGTCCATTTGACAAAATACCACATGTCTACATGATAAATCGGATACGTGGGCGAGAGTGAATGTCTTATCATTTCTAAGTTGTGAATGAATGGGTTGTACATCAGGTATGACAAATACGGCTCAGGCACCATATGTACCGAATAAATCACCCCTGATGCAAAGTATAACACCGTAAAGATGATGCTGATGATTTTACTAAGCTCACCACCATAATGCCCCACAATCATGAGTATCATGGCAAGTCCAAAAGCAAAAAAGAACATCATCAGCCAACAAAGTAGCACCATATCCAAATGTGCCACACTAAACCCAACCCCAAAAAACGCCAGTCCACACAATAAAATGACAAAAGTGATAAAATAAATCACCAGCTCCAAAAACGAGCGAGCGATAATCACATCAATATGCCGTACCGCCCGATACATGAGTAATCCTGCATTAGCAGAGACCGCTCCTAGTGAGCGAGTGGCGATTTTTTGCATCATAAAAAACGGCGCAAACCCTGCCACCAAAAACAGCATATAATCCATGCCAGGCAAGGCACGTTTCATGATGGCTCCAAAGATAATCATCATAATCGCCATTTGCAAAATGACTTCTAAGGGAGCCCACAGATAACCCAAACGATAACTGCCAAAACGGGTCTGTAACTCACGCATGAGCAGGGCATGAAACGCTGCACCCATGACAGCCAATCCACTGCGTTTTTTTATCGGTCGGTATGGGGGTAGCTCAATGGACATGACTGTGCCAAAATAGAATGAATAAGATAAAATGATGACGGCTAAAATTTTTGGTATTGTAGCATAAACCATCAAAAATTACCAAAACCATTTATCTTATCAGTGCAAGGGCTTACCAGTGCAAAGACATCATCAAATTGTTGGTTAATGCCAATCTCATGAAGCCTTATCTTTTGTGCTTATATCACTGGGCGATTGATTTATCGGACTTTATGAACATGCTTGCCGCCATAAGCCCCAATTCAAACAAGATACACATGGGAATGGCAAGCATGAGCATGCTTGCTCCATCGGGGGGTGTGATGATTGCTGAGACAAAAAAACAGCCTACGATGACATATCGGCGTTTCGTGGCAAGCTGTTTGGGGGTTACAATACGCATCAGCACCAACAGCATGGTCGCCACAGGTATCTCAAACATCAGTCCAAACACCAAAAACAGCTTGATAACAAAATCCAAATAACTCTCAATATCCGTCATCGGTAGCACGTTATCAGGGGCGAACAACACAAGAAACTTTAAAGCAGGAACAAGCACCACAAAATAGGCAAACGCCACACCCACATAAAACAGCACAATGGCGGACAACAACAAAGGTATAACCGCCCTTTTCTCATGCTTATAAAGAGCGGGGGCGACAAAACCCCAAATCTGAGCGATGATAAAAGGCACACAAATGAATAATGCCGTAAAAAAAGCAAGTTTTATCGGCGCTAAAAACCCCGATGCCACCTGAGTTGCGATGATGCTGGCATTGTGAGGCAACAAGGCGACAAGTGGTCTTGAAATCAGGTCATACAAAGAACGACTCACATACATAAGTGGCAAAAACACTGCTACCACCGCCATGATTATGTAAATAAATCGGGTTCTTAATTCGGCAAAATGTGCCATGAGTGACATATCGCCATCATCTGTGCTTTGTCTGTCTAACTCACTCACACACCCCTCCGATATAGGAGCCTGTCAGCTTTATGGTTAGGTAAAAATGGGGCAGGGGGTAGACGGCGTTTTTTATCATAATCACCCAATAAAAAAAAGCGATAAGTTAAAGGTAAGGTATCGTATTGGGGCGTGGGTTGGGGATTTGTGCTTTTTGTGTCAGCGTTTTGATTGTCCTGCTTAGTATCTTGAATTTCTTGCCAATTATCCAAAATCGCACTTTGATTAGTGCGTGCCATTTGGTCGGTTTGGCGGATTTTGGTTTGTAACTCCTGCATTTGGGCTTTCATCTTGGCTTCGGACGCACGAATTTCGTCAATCTCTGCTTTTAGGGCGTTTTGTACTTCGGTGAGTTCAAGCTCGCTCACCAGCTCACTTTGTAGGCGTGCTGACATACGGCGAAAATTACCGTACCATTTGCCAAGCGTGCGTGCGGTGATGATGAGTTTTTCAGGGCCCAAGATGATGAGTGCGATGACCCCAAACAGCCCAAGCTCAAACAGCCCAAGATTAAACATAGCCTATCAGACCGTCTCGTCTTTTTTGACCTTAATCTCTTCTACTTTAACGTCTTGGGTATCATTGGTTTGGGTGAGTTTAGGTTTATCATCTTCTTTGACCGCATCTTTAAAGCCTTTGACGGCAGAGCCTAAGTCCTTGCCTGCGTTTTTAAGTTTACTCGTGCCAAACACGATGACCACCACCACCAATAAAATCAGCCAATGTGTGATAGAAAATCCGCCCATGATATTACCCTTTTAAATTTAAAAAATTAGTCTAACATAAAATTTTGACAAAATGATGAAATCAGCCCTTTGGCGTGCGTGCATTTTTCTCATCAATACCCGACAAACCAAATCGCCGTCCCAACTCGGTCAAGACATCATCGCCTGATAGCCCCAACTGGTGTAACGCCACAAGGCTATGAAACCACATATCCGCCACTTCATAGACCACGTCCGCTTTGGCGTGTTCGTCATTGTCGCCTGTGGCACGCACAAGCTGTAATTCTTTGGCGGAGATAATCGCTTCGGTCGTCTCTTCGCCCACTTTTTCTAGGATTTTATTCAGCCCTTTGTGGTATAGGCTTGACACATAAGAGCTGTCTTTGTCGGCAGTTTTTCGCTCATCTAAGATGCGGTCAAGCTCGCCAATGACTTTGCTATTATCTGGCTTAATCAGCGTATGCGGTGCGTCCACTTTTACCGCATCACCATAAATCTCACTAGGGTCTTTAATGACCTTATCCACCGCCACCCAATCAAGGCTCGCCACGTCCAATTTTTCAAAAAAACAGCTCGTCCGCCCCGTGTGGCACGCAACCCCCCCAATCTGCGTGATGATAAGCACAATCACATCTCTATCGCAATCGGTGCGAATCTCATGAACGATTTGAGTGTGTCCGCTCGTCTCGCCCTTGTGCCAAATCTTGCCACGAGAGCGACTAAAATACACCGCCGTGCCTGTCTCTACCGTCAGGCGTAAACTTTCGGCATTTTGCCATGCCATCATCAAAATTTGCCCCGTGGCGTGGTCTTGGGCGATGGCGGGAATCAGCCCATCGGCGTTAAATGTTAAATCATCAAGCCAGCTCATCATCATCTCCTATTTTGGGATATTTTATCACAAAATAGGAGATGATGGTTAATCCGTCTTATCGTGCGATGATGATTTCAAATTTTTAATCACAAACACCACCGCCACTAGCACGCACGACACCGACAGGGCAAAATACAAAGTTTCAAGCGTTGCCCCATATTCCACCGCTTGCTCCAAAAACATCACGGTCAAAATCAGCACCGCCACTTGCATGAGTATACTTTTTAAATCATGAAAATCGTGAATGTGTAGCACCTTTAAAAAACGAGAATCCACCATTTCTTTTTTGCAAATAAAAAATTGGTACAAGGCAATACTGGTAATTTGAAACACCAAGGCAATCAGCCCAATATCAAGCACCTTTAAGAGCGTTACCGCCAACTGTTTGCCTGATTTGGCGGTATCAGGCACCGCCATCACAAAGGATAGGCACAGATGAAACAAAATGTTGAGCGACATGATATAGAGTATGACAGATGATAAAAATGAAGTAAAAACAATCACATACACCAAAAATCGGCTATTTTGAAATAAAGAATTTATCATCTCTCCCCCTGTGTTGGTAGCCCTTGCTTTATCAATCTTGAAAACTTATCGCTGTCCATATCAGTTTTTATCAAATGCCCCACATACGGATTGGCGTGTGCCATCGCTCGCCATTCATCAGCCGTATAACGAGTATCAATCGCCTTTTCATCAAGCAAATATTCGGGCAACAAGCCTGCCAATAACGCCCGATAGTCAATCGGTATCGGCTCAATTTGTGCCATCATATCAAAAATGAGCGTGCTACAATTACTAATTAAGGTGTTATACCAACGGGCTTCGTGGTTGAGACTCTCGCCTTTTTGTAAATAAAGCAAAAACAGCTCACGCACGCTTTCTTTTGATAAATCAACAGGATAAATGTACACATCTTCGCCACGCACGTTGGTGCGACTGTATATCAAATCCTTCTCATCGCCCACCACAAGCCCAAGCTCAAACTGGCGAAAAAATCCCCCAATCGCCGAAAAGCTCTCATGCGACTCTTTACGAATTTCAATAGAAAAGCTTAATTTCTCGCCATTTTTAAAGCCAAAACTTGCCATGGTGTGTACGATTTTATCCAAACCCCAATCGGAGATGATAAGCTCAAAGGTTTCTAGCTCTTGCAGGTTATACTGGCGAGTTTCCCAGTTTACATCGTATTTGTCTTTATCGTACCAGCGAAAATTACGCACATTGTGCAGGGTAACCATATCGCCCTGCTGTTCGTATTGAATGATTTTGGCGACTTCATCATGCCAAATGCGGTCATTTTTTGCGTCCATGCCAAAATACCACCCAAGCCCCACACCAAAGCAGACAAGATACACCGCCAAATCCGTCCGCCGTCTAAAAATCGTCCGAGTGATAAAAAAGCCCGTTAAACTCATTGCCAAACACGCCCAAAACACCATAAAAACTTGTGTACCCAGCTCGCCAAAGGGCTTATGCACCCATAACGCCATCAGTAGCCAAAAACTGCTCACCCCAACAAAGAGCGTAAAGGCAATGGAGATGAGCCACACAAAAGCACGGGTTACAAAAAAGCGAGCGATAAACCGCTGAACGGCAGGGGGCAGAGCCTTGATAAGGGCGTTTTTGGGAAGTTGGTTAGTCGTGATTTTGGCGGATAAAAAAGGGGTATTATAAAGCAAATGCCAAATAAAATCACTTGCCATTGTCTCCACCGCCCAAACGTGCCATAATAACCATTCATACCACCACAATTAAGGACAACCCATGACCCTAACCCAAGCCTTTGCCCCATTTGCCGATGAGATTTTTGCGTCCATGCGTCCGTCCGTTCGCTTGACGTTATCTACCGACCCTGCCACACCGTTTGATAGCAAGGTTGGCGGTATGCCTTATCTGCCAAAAGATCACAGCTATCCGACAGGCACGGACGGCAAGCCTATGGCGTTTTTGGCACAGATTAACTTTGGGCAAATGCCTGCCTTGCCTGATTTTCCGACATCGGGCATTTTGCAATTTTTTATCGCCAATAACGATGATTGTTTTGGTATCAACTTTGATGACCTAACCGACCGCACAGGCTACAAACTCATCTATCACGCCCATGTGCTTGACGACATCAACGCCCTGCAAACAGACATTGACGTTGATACTGATGAATACGCCCTGCCATTTCCCACAGGACTCTCTTATCGCATCAGTTTTGATGAAGCCATGCCCCAAGCTGTTACCGCATTTGATTTTAAATTTGATGAGACCGTGCCAAACCTTGCTCAATTTTTAAACGACAAAGCCGACCAAGGCAACTACAATTGGGAGCTACACAGCGAGTACGACACATGGACACAAGCCGAGTCGCACCGTGTGGGCGGTTATCCGTTTTTTACCCAAGATGACGTGCGTGGCTGGGAGCACAGCGAGCCACTGTCTGATTATGTGCTACTGTTTCAGTTAGCCAGCGAATATGGCGATGAAGGCGTGGAGCTGATGTGGGGCGATTGTGGCGTGGGCAATTTCTTTATCCACCCTGATGATTTGGCGAATTTGCGTTTTGATAAGGCGTTTTTTACCTTTGATTGTTGTTAAGTATTGCAATCCAACCAAAAAACCTTTATAATACACGTCCCACCTTCCGCTATTTATTTTTTAAAAATAAATTGGCAAAAAGGTTCATCGGTTGGTCTGCCAACCTTTAATAAAGAGGCTACTTATGAAAGTAAAACTAAAAACCAAACGTGGTGCGGCAAAGCGTTTTAAAAAAACCGCCAACGGCTTTAAACGCAAACAAGCGTTCAAACGCCACATTTTGACCAAAAAATCTCCTAAGCGTATCCGCCAACTTCGTGGTTGCGTCATGGTTCACGTCGCTGACGTTCCATCAATCCGCCGTATGTGCCCATACATTTAATATCTAGGAGAATATAATGGCTCGTGTAAAACGTGGTGTACAGGCTAACCGCCGTCATAAAAAAGTCTTGGCTCGTGCAAAAGGTTACTATGGTGCACGCTCTCGTGTGTATCGTGTTGCCGTACAAGCGGTAATGAAAGCAGGTCAGTATGCTTATAGAGACCGTCGTAACAAAAAACGCTCTTTCCGCCGTCTGTGGATTGCTCGTATCAATGCAGGTGCTCGTCTAAATGGTCTGTCATACAGCCGTCTTATCAATGGTCTTAAAAAGGCAAGCATTGAGATTGACCGCCGTATCCTAGCAGACATCGCCATGCATGACGCAGCAGCGTTCACGGCAATCTGCGAAAAAGCAAAGTCTGCCCTAGCCTAAGCTAACAGCTTACTTAAAAACCCCAGAACTTTTGTTTTGGGGTTTTGTTTTACTCATTGAATAAATTTGCCAATTAATCCAATTACCCCCAATCCGCACCGCTTTGGCATTTTTAAACAATGCTTTTGTTGGGCGTGCTTTTCATATCCTGTCAATCCCCAAAAGTATTATTGTCTCGCACCGCCCAAACAGTTATAATAACATTCCAATACCCATTTATTGACAACCGCCATGCACCATTTTAGCCAAGTCAGCTTTGATGAAGCCTTGATTCAAAAATACAACCGTCAAGGCCCCCGTTACACGTCCTATCCGACCGCCTTAGAGTTTGCCCCCATTGCAGACGGTGTGGAGATGAGCATTTTACAACAAAAAGACCCTGCCGTCCCCCTATCGTTCTACATTCATATCCCCTTTTGCCGTCATCTGTGCTATTACTGCGGTTGCAACAAAATCATCACCAAGAAAAACAGCGACTCGGGCGATTATCTAGACTATCTGTTTAGAGAAATTCGCCATAAAAAATCCCTGCTAAACGGTAATGCAAAGGTCAAACAAGTCCATTTAGGGGGCGGTACACCCACCTTTTTGAGCGATGATGAACTAAGCATATTGTGGCGGTTTTTACAAGATGAATTTGACTTTGCTGATGACGGGGATTATTCGGTAGAGATTGATCCACGAGAGCTTCGACAGACGACTTTGGCGGTGTTACGCTCGCTGGGGGTCAATCGCTTATCGTTTGGGGTGCAGGATTTGGACGAGACCGTGCAAATCGCCGTGAACCGTGTACAGCCCCACAGCATGGTGCAGGCGGTCATGCGTGAAGCCAGAGAACTGGGCTTTGGTTCGATTAATATTGACTTGATTTATGGTCTGCCCCATCAGAGTGTGGCGAGCATGGCGGACACGGTCGCCAAAATCATCGCCCTAGCCCCTGACCGCTTATCGGTGTTTAACTACGCCCATTTGCCCGAGCGATTTACCGCCCAACGCCGTATCAAAGATGACGACCTGCCTAGTCCTGCCGACAAGCTCACCATGTTTGGCAACACCATCAAGGCACTCACGGACGCAAGTTATCAGTACATTGGCATTGACCATTTTGCCCGCCCTGATGATGACATGGCAATCGCCCAACGCCAAGGCAAGCTCCATCGCAACTTTCAAGGCTATGCCATCTTGGGCGAGTGCGACCTACTCTCGTTTGGGGTCAGCAGTATCAGTCAGATTGGCGAGCATATCCTACAAAACTCCACTGATTTAAAAGCCTATCAAGCACGCATTAATGACGGCACGCTCCCTGCCGTCAAGCACATCAGGGCAGATGAAAAGGACAAGCTGCGCCGTTATGTCATCATGAACTTATTATGCCATGACCGCTTGGACTTTGCCGATGTTGATGAGCGATTCGGCATTGACAGTCGCCGTTATTTTGAGCCAGAGCTGGCAAACCTACACCAAATGGCAGAAGATGGGCTTGTCTTTATCGATGAAACCGGCGTACAAATCCTACCCAAAGGGCGGATACTGGGGCGTAACGTGGCAATGGTCTTTGATGAATATCTAACCCAAAAGCATAGCGGACGGTTTAGCAAAGTCATCTGACATCCAATAAAAACGACCATCACATGTATGGTCGTTTTTTATGCAAAGTATGGTTTAACCACCCACAAACAGCCATACCGTATAGCCGATAAAGATAGACAACAGCACCGCACCCACGCCACGCCCGAGTTTTTGACTGCCACGCACGGCAAGCAGGCACAGGATAAACAACAGTCCCGTCACCCCACCCATGACAATCATATCACGGCTCACCACTTCCTGAGCCACCGCCATGGGCATGATGGCGGCAGGAATGCCCACGACCGCTAGGGTGTTAAAGATGTTTGAGCCGATGACGTTACCCAAAGCCATTTCATCTTCGCCCTTGCGTGCAGCGATGATGGATGAGACCAGCTCGGGCAAGCTCGTACCTATTGCCACAATGGTAAGACCAATGATAAGCTCGGACAGCCCTGCGATTTTGGCAATCTCCACCGCTCCCCACACCACAAGGCGTGAACTTAGCACCAATACCACCAAGCCCCCGATGAGTTTGGCGACCGCCACGCCCATGCGAAAATCCACCGTGTCAGGCACGTCATCGCTGGCGGACTTGCCCAGTTTTGCCATATAAATCTGAAACGCCAAAAACACCGCCAACACCCCAAGGAGTATCGCCCCGTCCAGACGGCTCACTTGTCCGTCCAATAACTGAAAAATCGCCAAAGCGGTAATGCCGATGAGTATCAAAAAGTCGGATTTGACCAAGGATTTTTGGATAAACAAAGGGCTTACCAACGCTGTTGCACCCAGCACAAGCGTGATGTTGGTAATGTTTGAGCCGTACGCATTACCCAGTGCCAAACCAGGGGCTCCGTTTAGCGTGGACAACACCGACACGACAATCTCAGGGGCGGATGTGCCCACCCCAATGACCAGCATACCCACCAACAGTTTGGGCATACCAAATTTTAGGGCGATGCCAGACGACCCTTCAATAAAAAACTCGGCACTATACACAAGCAAGGCAATGCCGACAATCATCGCAATAATGGCTAATAACATAACATAAAAGATAAGAAAAGGGGTGTGTATTTTAGCATGGACACCACGGCAATCTTATGTAATTATTGTGTATTTTTATTAACATGCTTAGGCTATCGAGCACTGCTCAAAACTCTTTTTTGAATACACTTGACATCTACCAACATATCCTTTATTTTAAAGCGAAGAGCGATACACCCAAGGCAACACATGACACTCATAGACAATATCAATCATCTGCTTGCTGATGAGATAAAACAACACCTAAACTCAAATACCCAATGTAAATTCATTGGTGATAGTTTTTCTATTTATGCTTATGAAACCCTAAAAGAACACTTAAATCAATTGCAAAGTTTTGATTTTATTTTTAGCTCATTCAGTTTTGAGCCGGTCTCTGCCGTTGCCCAAGACAAAAAAGAAAAAAGAGAATTTTTTATTCCTAAGCCAACTTATGAGAAAAGTTTATATGGCAGTGAATTTGAAATTCACCTAAAAAACAAACTCAATCAAAAAGCCATTGCCAAAGAGTGTGCTAATTGGATAAGGCAAAAAGCCACTTTTAAGTCCAATATCAGCAATCAATCCATACAAAATTTTTGTATCTTAAAATATGAAAATCATCATTTCTTATACACCCCAGTTTCCCAAGGGTTTACGCCTGTGGGGTTGGGTTTACAAAAAAGCAATGCATTATCTAATTTTGTCTATGTCATGAACGACACCAGTGCTGTCAAACAGCATGAAATGGTATTTGACCAGTTATGGTGCGACCCCACAAAAGCACATGATGTCAGCCAAGAAATCGTTCGCCACATAGAGTCAGTTTATCAAGAAAACGACCCACAAAGAATTTATTTTTTGGCATTGTATCATTTGTTTAAGGAATTTTTAGACGACAGCAATGAGGACAATCTACCTAATGATAAAACGGGCTATCAAAATACGCTTATTTGGCAGAAATTGTTTGAATTTCAAAAAGATGCTGTTATCGGTATTATCAATAAGTTAGAAAAGTTCAATGGCTGTATCCTAGCCGATAGCGTGGGTCTGGGCAAGACTTTTAGTGCTTTGGCAGTCATCAAATATTATGAACTTAGAAATAAAAGTGTTTTGGTGCTATGCCCCAAAAAGTTAAGCGATAACTGGACAAGTTATAACACCAATGTCATCACTAATATTTTTGCCAAAGACCGATTTAATTATGATGTTTTATATCACACAGACCTATCTAGAACATCGGGGCATACTTTGGGTATGGATTTGTCCAAAATAAACTGGGGAAATTATGATTTGCTGGTGATAGATGAGTCGCATAATTTTAGAAATAAAGAATATTTTAAAGATAAAGAAACACGCTATGATCATTTGATGAACAAAATCATTCGCCAAGGGGTAAAAACCAAGGTTCTGATGTTGTCTGCTACGCCTGTTAATAATAAATTCAACGACCTAAAAAATCAGCTTGCCTTAGCTTATGAAGGCGATAGCAGTTTATTAGAAGATAAATTAGACATCAATCAAAGCATAGACACAATATTTAGAAAAGCCCAAACTGCCTTCAATGAATGGACAAAGCTACCGCCTGAGTATCGTACAACCGATGCTATTTTAAACAAACTAGAATTGGATTTTTTTAAGCTCTTAGATAGCGTTACCATTGCTCGTTCAAGAAAGCACATTCAAACTTTTTATGACACCAAAGCCATTGGTAAATTCCCCACTCGCCACAAGCCCCTATCTTATCGCTGTGGCATTAGTGTGGATAATAACATTGCCTTAAATGACATTTACACGCTATTAGCCAGCATTAAGATGACGGTCTATGCCCCCATGGGTTATATCTTGCCAAGCAGGTTGGCACAGTATGCTGAACTGTTTGATACCACCACAGGCACAGGCTCTCGCTTTCGCCAAGCTGACCGTGAAAAAAGCCTACAATCTTTGATGACAGTCAATCTTTTAAAACGCCTTGAAAGCTCCATTCATGCGTTTAGACTAACCCTAACCAAAATGAAAACGCTCATGAGTGATATTTTGGGGCAGATTGACGATTTTCATAGAAAGCAGATTGGCTCAGGTGAGGTGGCATTGCCCAATATTGACGATGATGATGAAGATATGATTGGTGGCGTGCTAAAAATTCGCCTAGATGACATGGATACCCGAAGTTTTGAGCGCGCCTTAAAAGACGACATGGCAGTGATTGATGAGCTGTTGTCTCTTATTTGTCATATCAATACCCACAAAGATGTCAAGCTCCAACAACTCATCGCTCATATCACCCACAAAATCCAAAATCCCATCAACCCAGACAACAAAAAAGTCATTGTTTTTACCGCCTTTGCTGATACGGCTGATTACCTGTATGAGACCGTATCAACTTATTTTTTGACGCATTTTGGCTTGCATACCGCCAAAATCACAGGCACAAACAACCACTCCACCCTTGGCAAAATGCCAAATAGCCAAAAAAGCTATGATTTGCAAGGATTATTGACGTTGTTTTCACCGCAATCCAAGCAAAAGGCGGACATCTTTCCCAACGAATCTCGTGCGATTGATATTTTGATAGCCACTGACTGTATCTCAGAGGGTCAGAACTTGCAAGATTGCGATTATCTCATCAACTATGACATTCATTGGAATCCTGTGCGTATCATTCAGCGTTTTGGGCGGATTGACCGTATCGGCTCGCCCAACGACAGCATTCAACTTGTCAATTATTGGCCAGACATCAGTCTTGATGAGTACATCAATCTCAAAGAGCGTGTGGAGAATCGCATGGCGATTGTAGATATGACAAGCACTGGTGATGATGACATTCTAAAACACCAAAGTCATGACATGGCATACCGCAAAGAGCAACTAAAACGCCTACAAAACGAAGTGCTAGACTTAGAAGATGTGGGCGGTGGTGTGTCTATCACGGATTTGGGACTTAATGATTTTCGCATGGAGCTGCTTGCCTATCTGGATAAGCACCCCGCCATAAAACGCCTACCCCACGGACTGCACACCGTAATACCCCATAATGATGAGTATGGGCTAAGTGCAGGGGTTGTTTTTGTGCTAAAACTTAAAAACGCCAAAAAAGAGCTGGGTGGACAAAATCCTTTGTACCCTTACTTTGTCATTTATCTAAACAAAGCAGGTGAGATACTCTACAATCACACCAAAGCCAAACATCTCCTAGATTTGCTCGCTCAGGCGTGTCGTCATACTGACACGCCCATTACATCAGCGTACGAGCTATTTAATGAACGCACCAAGGACGGACGGGACATGAGCGAGTATTCTGCCTTACTAGACAATGCCATTGCCCATATCCAAGACCGCCAAACTCAAAGCGACATTGACAGTCTGTTTGGCAGTCGTCACACCCAAGCCTTAGAGCATGAGATTTCAGGGTTGAACGACTTTGAGCTTATCAACTTTTTTGTCATTGAGTAGTCGCCATGAACATCCGCCACCACTATCCTGCCACCACCGAAGTCGGACAAGTCATCGCCAAAAGCCGATTTTATGAACAAGGCAACGCCAATGCTCGCATACAGCGACTGTTTACCCAAGAGATAGAAAAAATCATTTGGGCAAACAAGCTCTCGCCTGCCACACTAAACATCCATGCAGGTAAAGACGTGGCGGAGATTCAGATTTTTCATCTTATCACACGCACAAACACCCTAAATACCGACATCTTGACATATATAGACAGACTGATACCAAGCCCCATCATCTTTGAAAGCCACCACCCAAATGGCAGTATCTACCAAACTGCCACTTACAAACGCCAAAATCTTGCCGACAAAGACAAACTTGTCTTGGACGACTATTACACATCAAAAGATTTGGCAAATGTACCAAGTGCTGATTTGCCGATATTGCCCAATTTAGATGAGCTGTACGCTTATTTTATTCATACACTATTACCCTGCCCAGCACCAACAGGCTCTTTTGCCAGTAATTTATCCCAAAATCTACAAAAAGCACGCCAAACTCACCAGCTACAAAAACAGCTGACTAAACTCACCGCCAAACTTGCCAAAGAAAAACAGTTCAATCGCAAAGTACAAATAAACAGCGAAATACAAGCCATACAAAGACAGCTTAATTTGGTGTAAAATAGCACAATTCACCCAATCATAACTTATCACAATGAATAATCACTACTTTATCAATGACATCATCAATAGCATTGACAGCAATCACTTAGACATACTGCAAGAAAGCATAGAAATAGAATGTAAACTTGCCACAGGAAAAGACGGCAGGGGCAGTTTGCCCAGTGCTTTTTGGGAAAGTTACAGTGCTTTTGCCAACACCAATGGCGGTGTGGTTGTGCTTGGTGTCAAAGAAAAAAATGGGCAGTTTGAGGTACAAGGCATTGTCGATGTTGCCAAAGTCAAAAAAGAGCTTTTTGACAATCTAAACAACAAAAAGAAAGTCAGCACCAATCTTTTGAGTGACAGTGATATACACGAATGGCAAATTGATGATAAAGTGGTCATGCTGGTAGCCGTCCCCCGAGCCAAACGCACTCAACAACCTGTTCACCTAACCGAAAACCCTTATGGCAACACCTTTATTCGCCAACATGAGGGCGATTATCGGCTAGATGATGACAAAGTAAACCTACTCATCGCTGAAAAACAATTGGAAAATCGTGATGATGAAGTATTGGAACATTATACAATTGAGGACTTGGATTTAACTTCTATACAAGACTATCGCCAAATTTATACCAACCTAAACCCCAACTCACCCTTTAACAGCTACGACACCCAAAAGTTTTTGCAACAAATCGGAGCTTACGGCGTCAACCGCTCAAAAAAGATTAGTGGTGTTACCAAAGCAGGTCTGTTGATGTTTGGGCAATTGTCTGCCATTCAGGATATTTTCCCCAATTATTTTGTGGATTATAGGGAATATCTGAATAACAACCCCCGTTGGAGTCATCGCCTAGCCCTAGACGGCAACTGGTCAGGCAATCTTTTTGACTTTTATCGCCATGTTGCCTACCGCTTACCCCAAGGGCTAGATGTTCCATTTGCCCTAAAAGACGGTATACGCCAAGATGAAACGCCTGTGCATGATGCCCTAAGAGAGGCGTTGGTTAATTGTCTCATTCACGCCAATTATGCTGACCGTATGCCTATTTTGGTAGAAAAATACGAACATGAGTTTTGCTTTTCCAACCCCGGCACTATGCGTATCTCTGCCCAGTATGCCCTAGAACATACTGGCAGTAGCGACTGTCGCAACCGAAAATTACAGCAGATGTTCCGCCTTATTAAGGCTTGTGAGCAAGCAGGCACGGGCATTCAAACCATTCACGACAGTTGGGCAGAACAACATTGGCAAAAACCCACTTTTGAAGAAAGACGAGAACCCAATCATCAAACCCTTGTCAAATTAAAAATCGCCAGTCTATACCCCCAAAACATCATTAACGATTTGGTGATACAGTTCGGACAAGCGTTTGATACACTTAGCCAAGATGAAAGAGTGGTGCTGGCTACCATAAAAATGGAAACAACCAGCACCAATACACGCCTACAAAAGCTCTTGGGCATACACCCCACAGACATTACCAAACTGCTTAGACAGTTGATACAAAAAAACATGCTCCAAAAGTCAGGTAAAGGCACAGGCACAGTTTATAGGCTAGCAGACACCAACCCTACCGACTTATTTAGTTTATCTGATACACCCTTGGGCACCCCGATTGGCATACCTATACCTAACGCCAAAACGGACGATTCTATCATTACAGCCACTAACCCCAACACCGGACTCGATAAGCCCAATGCCGGAGTTAATGCCGGAGTTGATAACCCCAATGCCGGAGTTAATGCCGGACTCGATAAGCCTAATGCCGGAGTTAATGCCGGAGTTAATCCAACAGACATACTACCCACGCCACTAAACGTCAAGCAACAAATACAGGAACAAATACTGTCTTTGTGTGCAGAACAGCCCTTATCATCTGCCCAAATTGCACATTTTTTACAAAAAAACAAAGACGGCATTAGAAATCGCTACATCTCTGAGCTTGTAAAACGTGGGTTTTTGGCATTTAGCTTTCCAGAAAGCCCAAACAGCAAAAAACAAACCTACTTCACCACCGAACAAGGCAAACTTTTCTTAGTACAACATGATAAGTACATGTAATAAGTACATGTAATAAGTACATGTAATAAGTACATGTAATAAGTACATGTAATAAGTACATGTAATAAGTACATGTAATAAGTACATGTAATAAGTACATGTAATAAGTACATGTAATAAGTACATGTAATAAGTACATGTAATAAGTACCAACCCTAAGGATACCCCATGACCCTAAAACTCCACTCCCCCGATCTAACCTGCCAAAACATCGCCAAAATCGCCGAGCTGTTCCCAAACGTACTCACCGAACACACAGACGAACACGGCAACACCGTCCCTGCCATTGACTTTGAGCTACTTCGCCAAGAGCTGTCATCGTCCATCGTGGAGGGCAGTCAAGAACGCTACCGCCTAGATTGGGTGGGCAAACGTGAGGCAATACTCACCGCCAACCGCCCTATTTATAAGACCTTACGACCATACAAAGATGAGAGCGTGCAGTTTGACACCACCCAAAATCTCTTTATAGAGGGCGACAACCTAGACGCCCTAAAACTGCTCCAAGACACCTACCTTGGGGCGGTTAAGATGATATACATTGACCCGCCTTATAACACCGGCAACGACTTTATTTATAATGACGATTTTGCCACCGACAGCGAGGACTACCTTGCCAAATCCGAGCAATATGACGACATCGGCAACCGCCTAACCATTAACACCGAAAGCAACGGACGCTTTCACTCCGACTGGCTGTCTATGATGTATGCACGGCTAAAACTTGCCAGAAATCTATTATCTGAACAAGGATTGATATTTCTGGCTATTGGAGAAGAAGAGTGTTGCAATTTGCAAGTTATGGCTAATGAAGTTTTTGGCAGAAATAATTATTATGGAACAATTAGTTGGACAGCCACAACCAAAGCCATGAATGCAGGTTCAGCTAAGTACAAATTACAAAAGTCCGAAGAGTATATACATGTTTACGGTAGAGTGCCAATGCAAGAACATGAAAATTTTCACTTAGAACTAAAAGGTTACAAAGAATACCCATTTGTCTCCGAAAATGGCGACAAATATCGTTTAGAAGAAATTCAACAACGAAAAAATATTGGTATCAAACGTTCTGAAAAAATGGTTTTTGAGATATTGGGTGTTATGCCACAGAATGAATATCGTTGGACTATTGGTTTTGATACAGCTAAACAACTTGAAAAGAATGGTGATGTCATACTACAAAAAGGAAAAGTCATTAGAAAGATTTACGAGAAAGATGAGAGTTCCGAATCGCACTTTCCATTGTGGGCAAACTTTTCAGACGGATATGGCACAAGCGAAACAGGCAAAGCGTTACTAAGGGAAATTTTAGGTAAGGAGCATGGCTTTGAAACCGTTAAGCCCATTGAATTGATTGAAAAATTACTATTCCACTTTACTTCCGATAATGATATTATTTTGGACTTTTTTGCAGGCTCTGGAACTACTGCTCATGCGGTTATGCAGATGAATGCTAAAAACAAAAATAGTCATAGGCAATTTATCATGGTTCAAGTTAATGAGCCAACAAAAGAAGGTTCTGATACACACAAAGCTGGTTACAAAACAATTTCTGACCTTACAAAAGATAGATTAAGATTGGCAGGAGCAAAAATCAGCACCGACCACCCCCATGTGGATACAGGCTTTCGTGTCTTAAAAATAGACAGCTCCAACATGAAAGACGTGTATTACCAGCCCCATGCCCTAACTCAGGCGGATTTGGTTGAGATGACAAGCCACATCAAGGACGATCGCACGGACGAGGATTTGTTGTTTCAAGTCATGTTAGATTTCGGCGTGCCGTTGTCGCTACCGATTGACTGTCGCACCATAGACGGACAGAACGTGTATTTTGTGGCGGGCAATTCGCTTGTGGCGTGCTTTGACGGGCTTAGCACCACTATCGTTGATGAAGTTGCCAAAGTCGCCCCACTGCGTTTTGTGTCATCGGAGCGTGCCATCGCCCACGACCAAGACAAAACCAACATCAAAGAGCGGTTTGGGCAGTTGTCAGCACAGACGGACGTGAGATTTATTTAGGAGAGCAAGATGAAAATCCGTTTTAATGCCTTGCCTTATCAGCACAAGGCGGTTAGTGCTGTGAGTGATTGCTTTGTCGGACAGCCGTATCAGTCGGGGCTGTCATACCGCCGTGATGTGGGCGTGCAGGGCATGGGACAGGGGCAACTGTTTGGGGCGACCCAAGGCAGTTTTGATGAGATAGACGAGACGGGCTTTGCCAATGCTCCCTTGGCTGACTCATGCCACATTCTCGCCAATATCCAAGCCGTTCAGCGTACACAAAACCTGCCCCTATCTGACGAGCTTATCAATAATGATAAAGAAAAAGGCAAACCTGCCAATCTGACAGGGGCGATGATAAATCTTGATGTGGAAATGGAGACAGGCACAGGCAAGACGTATTGCTATATTCGTACGATGTTTGAGCTAAATGCCCGCTATGGCTGGGGCAAATTTATCATCGTGGTGCCAAGCATTGCCATTCGTGAGGGCGTGTACAAGACGTTGCAGATGACGGCAGAGCATTTTTATGAGGAGTATCACAAAAAGATACGCTTTTTTATTTATGACTCAAAAAACTTACACCAATTAGATACGTTTAGTGCCACCAACGAGATAAGCGTAATGGTCATCAACGTGCAAGCCTTTAACGCCACAGGCAAGGACAACAGACGGATTTATGATGAGCTTGATGACTTTGGTTCTCGCCGCCCCATTGATGTCATCGCCAAAAACCGTCCCATTCTTATCCTAGACGAACCCCAAAAAATGCAAGCTGACAAGACGTTGTCATCGCTTGCCAATTTCAAGCCTTTGTTTATCCTGCGATACTCCGCCACCCACAAAAAACAATACAACCTTGTGCATAGACTGGACGCTTTGGATGCTTATAATGGGCGACTTGTCAAAAAAATTACGGTCAAAGGCATAGAAGTCAAAGGGCTGTCAGGGGTCAATGGCTACTTGTACTTACAACGTATCAACATCTCAACGTCCGCCCCCACCGCCCAGCTTGAACTTGAAATCAAAACTGCCAAAGGATTTAGGCGAGCCGTCCGCAAAGTGGGCAAGGGCGATGATTTGTACACGCTATCAGGCGAGTCTGAGCAGTACCGTGGCTACATCGTCTCGGAGATAGATGCACGGATTGGCGTGATTGAGTTTGTCAATGGCGTGTCGGTTGCTCTTGGGCAGGCGGTGGGCGATGTGGGTGAGACCACGTTGCGTACCATTCAGATTCGTGAGTGTATTTTGGCTCATTTAGAAAAAGAGGCGTTGTTGTATCGCCAAGGCATTAAGGTGCTAAGTCTGTTTTTTATTGATGAAGTCGCCAAATACCGCTTGTATGATGAAAATAATCAATCAGTAGCAGGCGAGTATGCCAAGATTTTTGAGCAAGAATACGACAAGGCGGTAGAGGCGTATTTGGATTTGAATTTACAAAACGACCCTTATCAGGAATATTTACGTGGTATCGCCACAAGCCAAACGCACAACGGCTATTTTAGCGTGGACAAAAAATCCAAACGACTTACCAACCCCCAAATCAAAAAATCAGAGGAATATACTTCCGATGATAAGGACGCTTATGAGCTGATTTTAAAAGACAAAGAGCGTCTGCTGTCCTTTGATGAGCCGACCCGTTTTATTTTTAGTCATTCTGCCTTGCGTGAGGGCTGGGACAACCCCAATGTGTTTGTCATCTGCACCCTAAAACACTCCGACAACACCATATCCAGACGACAAGAGATGGGGCGTGGACTGCGTTTGGCAGTCAATAAAGACGGCGTGCGTATGGACAGCAATTTTTTTGGTGGCTTATCGGACGTTCACAAAGTCAACAACCTAACAGTCGTAACCAACGAAAGCTATACCGAATTTGCCAAAAATTTACAAAGCGAGATTCGCCAAAGTCTGACATCAAGAACAAGCCAAGCCACGCCAGAATTTTTTAAGGGCAAAGTGATAAGCGTTCATGGGCAACAGCACATCATCAGCGAGACCGAGGCAAAGCAGATTCATAAATATCTGTCAAAGCATGATTTTATTGATGACAACGACTATCTATTGCCAAGTTATCAAGATGCCAAACGTGCAGGGGAATTACCTGCACTGCCTGAGAATTTGGCGGACAAGGCACAGGCGGTATTTGGGCTGATTGACAGCGTGCTTGATGCGTCCGCTTTGGATAATATGATTGACAACAGTAATGCCAAAATCACAAATCCCAGCAATGCCAACCTTGCCAAGCAAGAATTTTTGGCGTTGTGGCAGACCATCAACCAAAAAGCCACATTTCAAATTCGCCTAGACAGCGACAGACTTATCCGCCAAAGCATACAAGCGATAGAAACTGAGAACAGAACGCTTAGCAATCAGTTTGTGCCAAAACTAAGCTACACCATCGCCCAAAGCAGTCAAAAGGATACTTTGTCTTTGTCCGACTTAGACAACAGCCAAGCCTTTGACAATGCCACCACCAAACGAGTGCGTGCCGATATCGCCATGACGACCACACTACGCTACGACCTTGTGGGCGATGTCGCCAAAAAGACCAATCTAACTCGCAAAACAGTGGTGGCGATTTTGCAGGGCATATCGCCTGTGGTGTTTTTGCAGTACAAATACAACCCTGAGGGCTTTATCAATAAAGTCAGTCAGCTTATCAATGACACTCAGGCGGTCATGCTCGTACAAGATCTTAGTTATCATCTGCTGGACAAACGCCACCAGACCAATGAGATTTTTATGGCAAATACACCAATCGACAAAGACAGCTTTTTGGCAACCAAGCACGTTTTGGACTATGTGCCTACCGATTCTGAGATTGAACAAAAATTCGCCAAAGCCTTAGACGGTGCGGACGAAGTGGCGGTTTATGCCAAATTGCCCGACAAATTTCAAATCCCTACACCCTTCGGTGGCTACAATCCTGATTGGGCGATTGCGTTTCGTCATGGGGCGGTACGCCATGTGTATTTTGTTGCCGAAACCAAAGGCTCGCATAAAGAAAATAGCCTAAGAACAGACGAAAAGCACAAAATTGACAGTGCCAGACGGTTTTTTGAGACACTAAACGAGCAAGGCAGTCAAGTCAAATATGACGTGGTGGATAGCTTTGAAAGGCTCATGCAAATCGTTGGCTAAAACAAAAACCGAATGGCAATTTCCCATTCGGTTTTTTATCAGATGATGAGTACAAACTCAGTGGCAGGGCGGTAAGGTGCGTAGTACGCACCTTACTGTCATTGCTCGCCTGTTTTTTGATTTTTACACAATCAAACTCGTTCAATCACAGTCGCAATCCCCTGCCCCAGTCCGATACACATGGTGGCAAGTCCGATTTGGGTGTCTTGTTGCTCCATGACGTTAAGGAGTGTAGTGGTAATTCTCGCCCCTGAACAGCCCAAGGGGTGTCCTAGGGCAATCGCCCCGCCATTATGATTGACGATGTCTTGCTTGTCGTACAGCCCTAAGCCTTTTAGCACCGACAAGCCTTGGGCAGCGAATGCTTCGTTTAGCTCCACCGTCTGAATGTCGTTGATAGACAGCCCTGCTCGTTTTAGTGCCTTTTGCGTGGCAGGGACAGGGCCATAGCCCATAATCGCCGCATCGCACCCTGCCACCGCCATGGAGCGGATAACCGCTCGTGGGGTCAGCCCAAGCTCTTTGGCCTTGCCTGCCGACATGATGAGCATGGCGGACGCACCGTCTGATAGGGCGGACGATGAACCTGCCGTTACCGTGCCGTTTATAGGGTCAAATACGGGTCTGAGTTTTTGTAGGCTCTCAATATTGGCATCAAAACGAATAACTTCGTCCACCGTGCATAATTGCAAATTGCCCTGCTCGTCATGCCCTTCCACGCCCACGATTTCTTTGTCAAACCGTCCTTCTTGGGTGGCTTTGGTTGCTTTGACGTGTGAGCCTAGGGCAAATTCGTCCTGCTCGGCTCGGCTGATGTCATTCATACGCCCAAGCATTTCGGCGGTCAGCCCCATCATGTTGGACGCTTTGGCGATGTGCTTTGAGCTACTGGGGTTGATGTCCACGCCGTGCATCATGGCAACGTGTCCCATATGCTCCACGCCCCCAATGATAAAGATGTCGCCTTGGTGGGTCATGATTTGGGCGGCGGCGGTGTGTAGGGCTTGCATGGACGAACCACACAGGCGGTTTACCGTTTGCCCTGCCACGTGCTTGGGAATGCCTGCCAATAGACTTGCGTGGCGAGCGATGTTCCAGCCTTGTTCTAGCGTTTGATTGACACAGCCCCAAATCACGTCTTCGATGTCATTGGGGTCAAAGTCATTTCGCTTGATTAAGGCTTTCATCAGCTCTGCCGACAAGGTCTCGGCTCGCACGTTGCGGAACATACCGTTTTTGGATTTGCCCATGGCGGTGCGTACGCCATCTATAATCACTACGTCTGTTGGGGATAGGGTTGTCATGGTTTTTTCCTTAAAAATTTGTGATTTAAAAAATACACTTTACGTCATATTTTACAATATGCTCATCAAAGGTAATCAATGTCAAATCGTGGTTTATCGCTTGGGATATCAGCAATCTATCAAAAGGGTCTTTGTGATGAAATGGCAATCTTTGCAAGCCCAAAATATCACGCTCTTTTATGGGCAAGATGATGTACAAGTTATTCGCCTTAATATACTCAATCGCTTGGGCTAGGGGCGTGTTTAGGCTTAATTTTCCCAGTTGCATTTTTATCTGCAACTCCCACAGGCTTGCCATACTAAGATAAATGTGATGATTGGGATTATCCAAAATCGCTCGGACTTGCGGACTTAACCAGCAAGGCTCGCTGTCCGCCCAAATATAAATGTGCGTGTCAATCAAAAACGCACTCATTTAAGCATGCTCCCCAAGCCAAAACTCATCGCCAAGCTCATCATCAAAATCATCACTGATTGCCACCACCCCCAAACTCATCGCCCCAAGACGGCTCATTTTGGGTTTGCCGTCATCGTGATTGGCAAGCAAAAACTGAGCAATGGACGCCCGTTTTTGCAAATCCAAATTCGCCATGATAGGTAACACAGCTTGCACTTCTTGGGGTAAGTTTGGGGGCAACTCAATCATCAAAACTCCTTACTGATAAAACGTCTCGCCACACTCTGCCATGTCTCGTAGCATTTGTGGAGCTTCATACGCCTTGCCAAGATGAGCGTATTTATCACACAAAGCGACAAATTCTTTTACGCCCACTTGGTCAATGTAGCGACACGCCCCACCACGAAACGGTGGGAAACCAAGCCCCATCAGCATTGCAATGTCCGCCTCGCCTGCACTTGCCACGATATTATCTTCTAGGCAACGCACCGTCTCGGTACAAAACGCCACCATCAAGCGGTCAATAATCTCTTGCTCGTCAAAATCGCTACTGCCGTCTTGCACTGCTTTTAGTAGCTCATAAGTGGTCGTATCCACGCTCTTTTTAGGCTTGCCTTTTTTGTCAAGCTCATATTTATAAAAGCCCACGCCATTTTTTTGACCCAAACGGTTATTTTCAAACATAACAGTCGTGGCAGTCTTATAGTCAGGGCTCATACGCTCAGGAAATGCCTCCGCCATGACCGCACTGGCATGAACGCCTGTATCAATGCCCACCACGTCAAGCAGGTAGGCAGGTCCCATGGGCATACCGAATTTTTCCATGACTTTATCAATCTTGACAAAATCCGCCCCATGTTTGATAAGCAAATCAAACGCCCCAAAATAAGGGAACAGCACACGGTTCACCAAAAAGCCTGCACAGTCATTGACCACAATCGGCGTTTTGCCCATTTTTTGGGCAAGGGCAACCGTGGTCGCCACCGCTTCATCGCTCGTCCGCTCGCCACGGATAATCTCCACCAAGGGCATACGATGAACGGGGTTAAAAAAGTGCATACCCACAAAATTCTCTGGGCGTTTTAGCGATTTGGCAAGCTCGGTAATGCTAATCGTGGACGTGTTGGACGCAAGGATAGCCGTGTCTTTAATCAGGCTTTCGGTCTCGGCAAGCACCGACTTTTTGACTTTTTCGTTCTCCACCACCGCTTCAATGACGATGTCAGGCGTGCCAAAATCGCCATAGTTTAGGGTTGGGCGGATTTTGGATAGGGTTTCGCCCATTTTGGCGGTGCTGATTTTGCCACGTTCTACTTCTTTGCTAAGGAGTTTGCTCGCTTCATTCATGCCTAGGTCAAGTTGCTCGGATTTGATGTCTTTCATGATGATGGGCAAGCCCTTAACCGCCGACTGATAAGCGATACCACCGCCCATAATCCCTGCCCCAAGCACCGCCATTTCATTGATTTCGTGGGCGGTTTTGGACTGGTCTTTGGCACGTTTTTTGACAAGCTGGTCATTTAAGAATACACCGACAAGGGCGGTCGCTTGTGGAGTTTTGGCGGATTTGGCGAAATTGGTCGCTTCCACCTTTATCGCTTCATCACGCCCCAGATTAGCGTGGTTTTCTATCGCATCTAGGGCAAGGGCAAGGGCAGGGTAGTGCTTGGGGTTTGCCTTGGCAAAAATCACGCCTTTGGCAGAGTTAAACGCCATTGCCTGCTCGGTTTTGTTAAGTTTAACAGGTTCTAACTTCTCGGCACGTTTGGCTTGCCAATCTAGCTCGCCATTTATGCACTTTTTGACCAAATCCAGAGCCGACTGCTCCACGCTCTCGTCCGCCACGACAGCGTCCACCAAACCCACTTTTAAGGCATCATTAGGTTTTAGGGGATTGCCTGTGGCGATAAGTTCTAGGGCGTTGTCAATGCCGATAATGCGTGGCGTACGCACACTGCCACCAAACCCTGGGAAAATACCAAGCTTGGTCTCGGGCAAGCCAATCTGAGCCGACTGCCCCATGACACGGTATTCGCAGACAAGCGTCATCTCACACCCACCACCCAACGCCGCGCCATTGATAGCCGATACCTTGGGAAATGGCAAATCTTCAAAACGGTTAAACACGCTGTTGATGTCAAGTAGCCAGTTTTCTAGCTCTGCTTGGGGTTTTTTGAAATAACCGACAAACTCGGTGATGTCCGCCCCTGCGATAAAGACCTTTTTGCCTGATGTTACAATCAAGCCTTTAATGCTCGTATCCTGCTCCAAGGCGGTTACGGCTTCTTTGAACTCGGCATTGGTGGCTTGGTCAAATTTATTGACCGACTCGCTTTCATTATTAAAATGAAATTTGACAATGTCGCCGTCTAGTCGGCTGACTTGTATGGATTTTCCACTATAAATCATGATTACTCCTGTTATGTCCCCCGATGGGGTTTGGTTAAATATCACTCATGATACGACCGATACAGGCAAAATAACAAATCACATTTGTCATCTCCATCTCGCCCACGATCCATCACTGGCAGTGCCTACTTACTATATCACAATCATTTAGGCAAAATCACGACCATTTTGTAACATTGACTTGTTGGTCATTTTCCAATAAAAAAGCGAACCATCGTCCGCTTTTTGTTTCATGCACCTTATTTAATAACAGGCTCTTTGCCATCTTCTATCACCGCACGAGTCACCACCACTTCTTTGGCACTCTCCATGCTCGGCAATTCGTACATGGTGTCAAGCAGGGCATTTTCGATGATAGAACGCAAGCCCCTTGCCCCTGTCTTACGCTTCATCGCCTGCTTGGCGACTGCCGTCAAGGCTTCATCTTCAAAGCTCAATTTCGCCCCTTCCATGTCAAATAGGTATTCGTACTGTTTGGTCAGAGCGTTTTTGGGTTCGGTAAGAATCTGAATAAGGGCGTCTTCATCCAACTCATCTAATGTGGCAATCACGGGCAGACGTCCGATGAGCTCAGGGATGAGACCAAACTTAATCAAATCCTCAGGCTCAACCTCTTTGAACAACTCGCTGATTTTGGTTTCTTCTTGGGCTTTGACATCGGCATTAAAACCGATACCCGTCTTCTCGGTGCGTTGCTGGATGATACGGTCAAGCCCTGCAAACGCCCCACCGACAATCATCAAGATGTTGCTGGTGTCCACCTGAATCATCTCTTGGTTGGGGTGCTTACGACCACCTTGGGGCGGAATATTGGCAACCGTCCCTTCGATGAGTTTTAACAGAGCCTGCTGAACGCCCTCGCCCGAGACATCACGCGTGATGGAGACGTTCTCGCCTTTTTTGCTGATTTTGTCAATCTCATCAATGTAGATAATCCCACGCTGGGTGCGTTCCACATCATAGTCGGCAGATTGGAGCAGTTTTTGAACGATGTTCTCCACGTCCTCACCCACATAGCCTGCTTCGGTGAGTGTGGTGGCGTCTGCCATGGCAAATGGCACATCTAGCATCTTGGCAAGGGTCTGAGCAAGTAGGGTTTTGCCCGAACCTGTGGGGCCGATGAGCAGGATGTTACTTTTGGCAAGCTCCACGGGCGAGATTTTGTTATCGGCACGCACTTTTAGGCGTTTGTAGTGGTTATAGACCGCCACGGACAACGCTTTTTTGGCAGTGTCTTGACCGATGACGTATTCATCTAGATGTTCACGAATCTCTTTGGGCTTGGGTAGCACCGCACTCGCCCAGTCTTTATCATCGGTTTTGGCTTTTTTGGCTTTGGCATGGCTTGGCTTTTTGCCTTGCTCGTTTTTGGTGTCCAAATCCATACCGCCCAACATGTCGCCACACAGCTCCACGCACTCGTTACAGATGTTGGTATTCTCATCAATGCCAGCGATGAGCTTTTTGACTTCACTTTTCTTTTTGCCACAAAAGGCACAGCACGGCTCTTTGGTCTTAGTCATCAGTTTTCCTTTTACACATCTTTGCTAGGCAGGGCAAATCTGCCGTTATCGGTCATTTGCTACACAGGGCGTTTTTCAAGCACGGCATCCACCAAGCCATACTCTTTGGCTTCAAAGGCATCCAACCAATAATCACGCTCAACGTCTCGCTCGATTTTTTCAAGTGGCTGACCGGTACGCTCGGCAAGAATGGCATTTAGGCGTTCACGGATTTTTAGGATTTGTTTGGCACTAATCTCAATGTCGGTCGCCTGACCCTGAGCCCCGCCCGATGGCTGATGAATCATCACACGGCTATTGGCAAGGGCATAACGCTTACCCTTGGCACCTGCCGCCAGTAGGAACGACCCCATACTACACGCCTGCCCCAGACAGATGGTAGAGACATCAGGCTTGATAAAGTTCATGGTATCAAACATCGCCATGCCTGCGGTAACCACACCACCGGGGGAGTTAATGTATAGATGAATGTCTTTTTCAGGGTTGTCCGCTTCCAAAAATAGCAGTTGGGCAACAATCAAATTTGCCATGTGGTCTTCGACTTGACCAGTCAAAAAAATCACACGTTCACGCAGTAGACGTGAGAAAATGTCAAACGAACGCTCGCCACGACCTGACTGCTCAATCACCACAGGCACAAGGGCAGACTGGGGGGCAGTGTGAAAGGTGTCGGCGAGTTGGTCATAAAAAGGGTTTTTGCGAAAATCACTCATACAATATCCTGTTAAGTCTTGGGCGTGCCTGCCCTTTATAACACAATTTAAAATTTAGAAATATTTTAGAAATAAACTATCTGTTTTTGCATGAAAAATGGCTAAATCTGGTTTTTCATCATCAAAAGCTCGTTTGATAGAACGACTATCAGACTTCACCTTTTCCTTGAAAAACGGGCGATTTCCCCTATTTTTCATTGCAAATACAAAAGGCAGGCACGCCCTTAAAAATTCAAATGAAATCAAGCTATTTTACCACAAAATAAAAATACCCCAACACTTTTTGTTAGGGTATTTGTGTCATTTTGGCAAATTACATTTGGGCTTGCTGAGCTGCTGCCAATAGGTCTTGGTATTTGACTTCTTTGTCAGTCACTTTACCTTGTGATAGGATGTATTCTACCACTTGGTCTTCTAGCACGACCGCTTCAATACCAGCACGTTCTTGTTTGTCGTTGGTGTAGTACTCGATGACTTCATCTGGGTCTTCGTAGTTTTCGGCAGCTTCTGCGATAAAGGCAGTCACACGCTCTTGGTCAACTTCTAGCTTTTGCTTGTCAATAATCTGACCAACTAGCACGCCTAGACGTACCGCACGCAACGCTTGGTCTTCAAACAGCTCATCAGGGAGCATGTTTTTGTCAAAGGTATTTGGGTTAGCACCGAACTGCTGAGCAAAGCGTTGGAGCATTAGGTTACGCTGACGGTCGATCTCTTGGGCGAGCATGGCATTTGGCACGTCAAATTCATTTTTCTCAACCAACGCATCAAAAGCAGCTTGCTTGACTTGGTTGCGAGCGGCACTCTTAATCTCGCGTTCCATATTTTTACGAACGTCTGCTTTTAGTTTGTCAAGACCGCCCTCAGTAACACCGAACAGCTCAAAGAATTCATCGTTTAGCTCAGGCAATTTGGCTTCTTTAACTTCTTTAACGGTGATTTTAAAGTCTGCTTCTTTGCCTTTTAGGTTCTCGGCTTGGTAGTCTTCTGGGAAAGTTACCTTGATGGTTTTTTCTTCGCCCGCTTTCATGCCTTTCATGCCATCTTCAAAGCCTGGAATCATCTGACCTGAACCGATGATAAGACGGAAATTCTCGGCACTACCACCTTCAAATTTCTCGCTATCGATTGAGCCTTCAAAATCAAACGTCGCTTCATCGCCGTCTGCCAACTCGCCATCTTTGGTTTCAAAGGTTTGACGTTGTTTTTGTAGGTTTTCAATCATGGTATCCACGTCTTCATCAGACACGGTGGCAACTTGACGCTCTACTTCAATCTCGCTAAGACCTTTAACTTCTACTTCTGGCATGGTCTCAACAGACGCTTGGTATACCAAAAAGTCGTTTTCTAGCTTGACATCATCAATGCTAGGCACGCCCACGGCACGCACTTTTTTGTCAGCCAATACTTCAAAAACAGTATCACGAATGACATCATTAATGACTTCTTGTTGAATGCCGGCACCATATTGAGCACGGATGTGGCTCACAGGCACTTTACCTTTACGAAAACCGTCAATTTTGGCAGTTTTGGCAAGGCTACGAATACGGCTTTCCACTTTGCTCTGGATGGTGCCAACAGGCACTTTAACGGTCAGTTGGGTTTCTTTGTCTGAGATGACATTTACAGCAACGTCTAAGTTACTCATGGGGAATCTACCTTAAAATTTGTTAAAATTCAATCACTTATCAGTGAAATTCTCAAAAATCTGGGCAGGCACTTAATTAAAACGCCCACAAAAATCCTAAAAGATGAGTAGTATAGCTTTTTTTTGGCAAAATTACAACCTATCAAATTCGCCCTGCTTTAAATGGGCGATGAGCTTATCTAGGGCTTGCCCACGGTGGCTTAGGGCGTTTTTGGTGGTTTTATCAAGCTCGGCAGATGAGCTGTCAAGGCTTGGCACATAAAAAAGCGGGTCATAGCCAAAGCCATTTTCGCCCCGTGGTGCGTCCAATATCTCGCCTACCCACTGCCCCTGTGCAATCATCGGCAAGGGATCATCGGCATGGCGAACTAGGGCAAGCACGCAGATAAATTTACCGACAATGGGTGTACCGTTTCTAAAAGGGGCAAGCTCTGTCAAGAGTTTGGCGTTATTGGCATTGTCATCGCCGTGATTGCCCGAAAATCTCGCCGAATAAATCCCTGGCATATTGCCAAGCACAGGCACGCACAGCCCGCTATCGTCCGCTAGGGCAGGCAAACCGCTTTCACGACTGGCATGACGAGCCTTGATAATGGCGTTTTCTATAAAGGACAATCCTGTTTCGTCAGCGTCTGTGATACCAAGCTCGCCTTGGGGGATGATACTAATGCCCAGATTTGCCTTATCAAATAGGGATTGAAATTCGGCAAGTTTGCCTTGGTTATTGCTTGCTAGGATAAGTTTTTTCATAAAAATTAAGTCTTGGTTTAGATGTCTTATTTTACCATAAAATCAATAAAATTAATCAAATCTTAACTTTTGTATTTTTGGTTTGACTTTGGTATAATTTGTGTAAAAAAAATAAGTCTTATTCTCATGACTTTTATTCAACACCATATAAGGACACAACATGTCACTGCCCCCAAATGAGTCTTTTGCCAACGATATTTATCACACCCCTTTTGATACACCCCCTACCCTACCCCCTGCCCAACCTGATGAGCCGTATCAATATGACTTTCATTTTTATGGGACAGGGTCAGAGTATTTTAGGATTTGGATTGTTAATTTGCTTTTGACAATCATCACCCTTGGGATTTATTCGCCGTGGGCAAAGGTTCGCCGTCTGCGGTATTTTTATGGCAACACCGAGCTAAATGATGAGTCATTTGACTTCACCGCCAACCCTAAGCGGATTTTGATTGGGCGTCTCATCGCAATTGGTGTCTATCTTGTCATCAGTGTGTTGGGGGAATTCTCGCCTGTCATCACGATGGTAGGGGGTGTTTTGATGATGGCAGTATTTCCATGGCTTGTGCGTTCTACATTACGCTTTCGGGCAAGGAACAGCCAATACAAAAACGTCCGCTTTGCCTTTGTGGGCAGTCTGCTTGGTGCTTATATGCTGTTTGGCTTGATTGTTTTTGCCAATATTCTCATCATTGGGGCAGGTTATTTGAGCATGAACTTGCAGATACATGATGTCATTGGCATGATGGTGATGGTGATTGGTTTTGTCTTACTTGCCCCATTTGCATGGCGACTATTTAAGAGTTATCAGTTTAACAACACCCAATTTGGCAAGATGGCGTTTACCTGGCACGCCAGCATGCTTGATGTGTATAAGGCGGTTGTGATGCCAATTGCAATTGCTGTGGCGGTGTGTGGACTGTTCATCATAGGTTTTGGTGGTGTTGAAAGCACAGGGACTATGCTCATTGTCATTATTGGCATGTACCTGATTGGCATGTACCTGATGGCACTGCTTATCTTACCGCTTATTCAAGCCTGTCTGCATAAGGTTGTGTGGGACAACTTGACCATTGGCGAGAGTGAGTTTGTGCTAAATGAGTTTAGCATTTTTAGATTTGCTTTTATTCAATTTACCAACTTTTTGCTGATTGGCTTGACACTTGGGCTATTTACCCCGTGGGCGGCAGTGCGACTGCATCGCTACAAGACCGAGACGCTGTCTTTGCTCAGTTATGAGAATTTTGATGAGATTATCACACCCCAAATGGTAGAAGAATCCGCTTTGGGCGAAGAGATTGCCGATGTGTTTGACATTGATGTGTCGTGGTAGGTTGTCATGAGTACACGCCCAATCATCGTACGCTATTTTGATGGCAAAACAAGCAAAGCCCATACCGCCCATATCCGCCCAAGCACCAGTCCCGATAGCTTTGTGCTAGAAGGCGATGACGTTGGCGGGGCATATCGGACTGCCGACTGTGAATTTATGCCAAGCGTGGGGCGGTCGGCAGGGGTGCTTGCCTTTGGTAGCGGTGAGCGGATTGAGCTGATTGGCGGTGTGCCTGATTGGCTTGAACTACACCACAAACGCCTATTTCACAAAATCTCCATCATGGAGAGCAGTTTTGGGTGGATTTTGGTCAGTTTGGTCGCTGTTGTTATTTTTATGACAGGCGTACTCAAATTTGGCGTGCCATTGGCATCGCACCACATCGCCCAGTCCCTACCCCCTGATGTTTTGATGGAAGTCGGACAAAAGGCAGAAGAACAAGTCATGGAGCTGACCGAGCCAAGCAAGCTATCACAGGCTCGCCAAGATGCGATAATCGCTCTGTACGACAAGCTAGATGGCAACCCCAAAGCCAAAGTGCTGGTGCGTGGGGGTGGGGTCATCGGAGCAAACGCCCTTGCCATCCCCAACAACACCATCGTCATCACAGACGAGCTTATCGAGCTTAGCGGAGATGACAACGAAATCCTAGCCGTGCTTGCCCATGAGCAGGGGCATTTGGTACATCGTCATAGCTTGGAGCGGGCGATTAGCAGTATTGGTGTGGGGGTACTGGTCATCGTCATCACAGGCGATGCGTCTGATTTGATACTTGCCCTACCAACCATGCTCGCTGCCGCCCAATACTCCCAAGATGCGGAGATGCAAGCGGATAAATTTGCCATCGATGAGCTAAAACGCCTTGGCATATCGCCCATGCACCTTGCCAACTTCTTTGAAAAGCTAAAAAAAGAACATGGCGATGGTCAAGGGCATTGGTCGGTGCTGTCCACGCACCCTGAGACGGATAAGCGGATTGAGCAGGTTAAGAAGCATAGTGAGTAGGGCATGACTGTCCTAATGTCGCAAAAACCGCCTTTGGGCGGTTTTGTTTTAGGGGCGGTAGCCTTTGGGATTTTGACTTTGCCAACGCCATGTATCCACGCACATACGCTGGGTGTCATATTCTGCCGTCCAGCCAAGCAGGTTTTTGGCTTTATCGCTACTGGCATAGCAAGTGGCAATGTCCCCTGCTCGTCTTGGGGCGATGACGTATGGCACGTTTTGCCCTGTGGCGTGGATAAAGGCATTGACCAGTTGTAGTACGCTTGTGCCGTTGCCTGTGCCTAGGTTAATCGGCTCAAAACCAAAAGCTCTCTCACGCCCTGCGATATAGTCCAGTGCCGACACATGACCTTTTGCCAAATCCACCACATGAATATAATCACGCACGCCTGTGCCGTCCACCGTGTCATAATCATCGCCAAACACGGATAGTTTTTCTAATTTACCCACCGCCACTTGTGAGATATAAGGCATAAGGTTGTTGGGAATGTCGCTTGGGTCTTCGCCAATCGCCCCTGACACGTCCGCCCCAATGGGGTTAAAGTAGCGTAGGGCGATGATGTTCCACACTTGGCTGTCCTGCACGGATTTTGCCAAATCTTCTAGGATATATTCTACCGTGAGTTTGGACTGCCCATAAGGGTTGGTGCAAGAGCGTTTGGCGGTCTCAGTAATGGGCAAGACTTCTGGGTCGCCATAGACGGTCGCCGATGATGAAAAGATAAAGTTAGTTACGCCTTTGTCTTTCATGACCTCCAAAAGATTTAGCGTGCCTGTTACGTTATTTTGGTAGTATTTAAGCGGTTTTGCCACGCTCTCGCCCACCGCTTTTAGCCCTGCAAAATGAATCACGCCAAAAAAGTCATATTCATCAAACACACGCTCCAAATGAGCCTTATCCAGTACATCGCCTTTGATAAAGGTTATCTCTGTACCGACAATCTTTTCTACACGCTCAATCGCCACAGGGCTAGAATTGGACAAATTGTCATATACCACAGGCGTATAACCTGCCTTGATGAGTTCAATCAAGGTATGCGAGCCAATATAGCCTGCTCCGCCTGTTACTAGGATTTTTTTCATGTCATACTCTCTTAAAAATGGGCTTAGTGATTTTTGCGACCAATACCAATATAATCACTGGTTAATAATTTAATCTCATCATCACTTAAAATATTTTTGGCATCAAATATCGGTACATTGTATTTATTTAATTCATAAACATCAGGCGGTGTTAATCCCGACCAATTAATGATAAATAAACTGTCTATTTCATTCAACTCATAAGGGTTGTTTGTGATTGAAAATAACCGCTCATTTTCATACATCGTTTGTAATTCAATCGTGGTATTATTGGTATAAACCACCGTTTTTATATCATACGACCACAACAATTTTAATAATGGATGAATGGCACTGTTGGTACTAAGCCCTGCCCCAATGCGATAGCCTGCCCCCCATATCATCACGGTTTTATTTTCTATAAAGCCATTAAAATATCGCCAAAATTTTCTAAAAATCAGCTCTTTTTGGTCAGCATTAACATCAATCACGGCATTTAATACCTCTGATTTGACGTTTTGATTGTCAAATTGATTTTTTAATAAAGTCAATTCATTGGGCAAGGTCTTTCCGCCAAAGCCCCAACCTGCTCCCAAATATGCCGAACCGATACGGCTGTCCGACCCCATAATCCGCTCAATGTGCTTGATATTAATATTTTCTTTATCAGCAAGGCGTGTCATTTCGTTCATAAACGACAAGCGAGTGGCAAGCATTGCCATAATCGCACTGCGAGCAAATTCTATGGTTTTAATATTATCAATTTGGCATTGTTTGGCTTGGGATTTGATAAAAGAGATGATTTCACAATTTGCCACGCTATTTGCTGTTTTTTCGCCAATCAATACCAAACCCGATTGATAAAAACTGCTAAAATTCGCCCCGTCTTTCATAAAAATAAATGGCAAATAATACACCCATTTGCTAATCATCTCATTGGCAATTTGCTCCATTTTGCCAATATTATCTATACCGCTTAGGATAATTTGACTGTGCGGATTATCTTGGGTTTTGGTAAATAATGCCAATTCGTCATCGCTCATGTCATCAACAAATAGCCAGATTAAACTGCCTTGTGATTTTTTAATAAAATCAAGTGTATCATCACGACTATTTTTATGATGATGAATGATTTTATTTTCATTCACATACAGCGACCATAAGGCATTGATTTGACGGTCAAAATGATAATGAAACAATGTCTCATCAATGGCATTTTTCATACTTAATAAATGCACTTTTTTATTTAAACTGGCAAGCAAAATCCCTGCATTAATCGCTTCATGATTTGCTCCGATGATATAGACCGCGTCGTGTGTTTTCATTATCATTTACCGTAATTTTTATTAAAAATACTTTTTAAAATTTGCCCTTAATTTTATTTAATAGCGTATTGGTTGATGAATCAAACGCCCCCACACTTTGTTTGTCGCACAACACGTCATAAACCTGATTTGCCATGACTTTACCCACTTCCACGCCCCATTGGTCAAACGGGTTGATTTGCCAAATCACACTCATCACATAGACTTTATGCTCATATAGGGCGATGAGCGAGCCGAGCGTTTTTGGCGTTAGGCTGTCAAGTAAAAGCGTTGTGGACGGCTGATTACCACGGTATTGTTTAAACTTAGCAAAATCATCGTCATTTTTTTGTAATTCATCAGGCAAGGCATGGTTGCCAAATGCCAACACCTGCGACTGAGCAAGGCAATTTGACAAGGAAAGCTCATGCTGTTCGGACAAATGGGCATTGGCGGTTTGATGCTGATGATAGCGATGAATGGGCGTGATAAAGTCGCAAGAGACTCTTTGCGTGCCTTGATGCAGGAGCTGATAAAAAGCGTGCTGAGCATTTGAACCAATGTCGCCCCACAAAATCGGACAAGTATCATAGCCGACCTGCTGACCGTCTCTGGCGACTGATTTGCCGTTGGATTCCATTTCAAGCTGGGTCAGATAGTTGGGAAAATGCGACAATCTGCCGTCATAAGGTAGCACGGTGTGGGCGTTAATCCCCAAAAAAGTGCTGTTCCACACACCCAACAGCCCAAGCAAAACGGGCATATTTTGGGCAAAATCGGCTGTGGCAAAATGCCTGTCCATGTCGTTCGCCCCTGCCAGTAGCTCATAAAAGCCGTCCATGCCGATTTTTATGGCAATGGCAAGTCCGATGACCGACCACATACTAAACCGACCGCCGACCCAGTCCCACAGTAGCAACTGATTATTTTCATGAATGCCCCACTCGCTCATCTTGTCAGGGCGTGTGGAAATGCCGATAAAATGACGGCGTAAAATCGTGGGTTTGTTATCGTGGGCGGACAATAGCCAGCCTAAGGTGGTTTTGGCGTTGGAGAGCGTGTCTATCGTGCCAAATGATTTTGATGAAATAATAAACAGCGTGGTTTGGGGGTTTAGCACCTTTAACAGGCTGTCAAGTTGGGTGCCGTCCATGTTGGAAACAAAATGCACCCGAATGGACGTGTCCGCCCACTCGGACAGGGCAGTCGTTGCCATTAGAGGCCCCAAATCCGAACCGCCCACACCGATATTAACCACGTCCGTCATGGCGTGTCCTGCATAGCCACGCCACACGCCTGTGCGGATACGGCTGACAATGGTTTCGGCTTTGGCAAGGCTGTCGTGGACTTGGGCGTTTACGTCTGTGCCGTCCACGATGAGAGACTCGCCCTTGGGTGAGCGTAAAGCAGTGTGTAAGGCAGGGCGGTTTTCGGTGTCGTTTACTTTTTTGCCTGTTAATAAGTCATTGATTTTATTAGATAATTGATAATCGTCCGCCAAGGTCAATAACGCTGATAAAATCTCATCGTCAATCGCTTGCTTACTAAAATCCATGTACATATCGCAAGCCGACACGCCAAACCGCTCGCCACGTTTGTCATCTTTGAACAGCTCGGTCAAGGTGCGGTTAGTTTGGGCAAGGGATTGCAGAGTTTGCCAAGTAGGGCTTTGGTTCATGACAAATCCTTAGAATAATTCGCCTATATGCTCGGCAAAATAACCAAACGCCTGTATATAGGTTTTCATGTCGCCTGCGTCAAAGCTCTCACCCTTTAAGGTCACCACGTCCATGCCCTGCTTACTGATAAGTGCATCAATGGCATCGGTCAGCTGAATCTCACCGCCCACAGACGGCTTGGTCTCCGCCAAAAAGTCAAAAATCTTTGGGTCAAACACATAGCGTCCTACCACCGCAAGGTTGGATGGGGCATCCACCAAAGCAGGCTTTTCCACAAAGCCCTTGACATCAAATGAGTCATTGGCATCAGATTTGGCAATGGTTTGTTTATCACTAAGACAAGCAATGCCATATTTGTGTATATCATCGTCCGCCACAGGGTCAACGAGAATCTGCGAGCGACCCGTTTTGGCAAACATATCCAACATATACGCCAAATTATCCGCCTTAAAATCGGTCTTAAAGGGATCTAGCACCACATCAGGCAGCAGCACGGCAAAGGGGTTATCGCCCACGACTGCACGACCCTGTAATACCGCATGACCTAGACCTAGCGGACGACCTTGACGTACACTGATGATACGCACGTCATCAGGCAAAAAGTTTAGACTGTCCGCCAGCTCATTTTTGCCCTTTAAGCGAAGTTGGGTATCTAGTTCGCTGTTAATGTCAAAATAATTTTCTATCGCACTTTTTTGGGTGTGATTGACCAGTACGATATTTTTGATACCCGCACGCACCGCTTCCATGACGACATAGTGAATGGCGGGCTTGTCGCCAAGTGGCAGAAGCTCTTTTGGCACGGCTTTGGAGAGTGGCAACATACGAGTACCAAAGCCTGCGGTGGGGATGATGGCGTCATATAATATCCCTATTAAACTTCCTGCAAAACTAGGTTTTTCGTTCGCCCTGAGCCTGTCGAAGGGTGGCGGAAAACCGTTATGGTTCGACAAGCTCACCACGAACGGTTTTTCCTTGTTTTTGGGTTTTGCAGGAAGTCTATTAAAAAATAGTTAAAAAACAATCAGTTAAGCGTAATACGCATCAAGCATTTTTAGCAAGCGTTCACGATAATCTATTACAGGATTTTTTAATTCTGTATTAAAATCATTTGCACAAAATGAATGCGGCGATGCGTCCAATTTTTTTAGTCTCAAAAGCTTGTCATAGCAAGTCAATGCCTTTCTGGAACGAATATTAAAATAATAACACACATCAAGGCGTTCGGTGGCAAGGCGTTGATAATATGCCAGCCAAGGCACCAAACAGGTCGCCATATTCAGGTCATTATTGCTGCGAAAACGATTGGGCAAAAACGCCTTAATCTGTTCGCCATACAGTTGCCACGCATACTCATAGACCGATTTTTTTAGGGGATAATAAGTATGCACCAAAGCATTGGTAATTGTGTGCGGATACTGCTTCGCCAGCAAATTTAGGCTTTTATTGGTGGCAAGCAAAGTTGGTGTTCTTACCCCACGTGCCTGCATTTCGGACAGCACTTTGGACGAGATAAAGATTGATGCCAAGCCATTTGCCGAAAAAAAATGCTCTTTTGGTAAGTCTTTTGCCACAAAGACATCATCATTAAAATAAATAAAATTCTCAGACAGATTGGGAATTTTGTGCAAAAACGCCTCAATCACGTGCGAGTTAAAAGTTGGCAAATATTTTTCATCAATAATCTGCCGATGATCAATAACGGTTACCTGCTCAAATTCATCAATCCACGCTGGTGTTTGATTATCCGTAACAATATAAATATGACGCACCCACGCCAAATGACGCTTAACCGCCTTGACCGCATAATACAGCTCATTATGATTGTCAAAACGGGCAATATCGGTAGCAAATTGCCCAACAATACTCTCATCAACCAATGCCTTATGCTGATGGTATCTGGCTTGCCAAGCAGGGTCGGTATTATCCACCCAAGTAAACACCACATCAACTGGCGTATCTTTGGCGTTCAAGACATTATTTACCCCAGAATAGGCGATAAAAGCCGACTCGGTCGCCTCATCAACCCCAAGCTCGGTATGGGTAAGCGGATAACGCTTGTTAAAATAATCCCGAAAAAAAATCGGGGGATTATTGATGAGTTTTTTGGTTTTGCATTTGTAGCGGTCAATAAATTTTTTCATTTAAATCACCATTTATTCGGCTGATACACAAATACTATCCTTAAAAAAACAATACAAAACAGCGTGGTTAAAAACCCAAAATGCACACTCTTAGTCCAATTTAATCTTAACCATACTTGCTAATAATAAAATCTATCCACCAATCTTAGTAGATAGATTTTATCCAATCATCAATCCTTTGGCAAATTATGCCAAAGGATTGATGGCTTCATAATTTTTGACCATAAAGTCAAATTTACTCGCCACTTCTGCTGACTTGGCAGGATAAATTGCCAATAGTCTTTGGTAACAGCTTTTTGCCAGTTTAAGATCCGCTTTTGCAAATGCCAGCTCCATTACAAGTAGCCAGTATTCATAAGAGCTTTCATAGGTTGGCATTACAATCTCTGCATACGCCTCATCAATCAAGCCCAAGCGGTATTTCACCAGCACCACTTCATAAACTAAGGTCGCACGGCTTGCCTGATCTAGGGCTTCATACGCTGCCAAGAAGGCTTGGTAATCCGCCACTTGGAATAAGTGTTTTGTCCACGCTGTCTGCAAGGTCTGATTGTTAGCATAAGTCGCCAATGCCTCTGGCATTAACTTCGCCAGTTCATTGTGCTTGCCTGCTGTTAATAGTGCCTGTACATATCGCTCAAAATCCGCCAATGCCAAACGCTCAATCTCGCCAAATACCGCTTGCTCGTATTGTGAGATGACTTTGGTTGTGTTATTTCTAGCAGCTGCCAAGCGTGCAATTTCCAAACGGCATTGCGGTTCATTGCGTGAATGCTTTTCATAATTGCCCAATTGCTCATTTGCCAAATCATACGCTTCTAGTTGGCGATATGCTTGTGCCAAAATCAACTCAAAACGATACTCTACCAAAAGCTGCTGTGAACTAATGCTCGGTATGTCCGTTTGTTCGTCCTGCTCATCTTGTGCCACTTCATCAGCAAAGGCTAACAGCTCGTCCAACTTGTTCTCGCCAAGCAGCTCAATGACCGCTTGCCAGTCCTGATTTGCCAATGCAATCAAGGCTTGGGTGTAGGCTTCTTCGTATTCCGCGTCTTGTGGCAGTTTTGCTACTGCTTTTTCGGTGGATTGTACTTGTCCTAGAGCGGCATAACTGTGTGCCAACATTCTTTGTTGTCTTTCGGTCAAATCAAGCCCTGACAGATGCGAAACCACCCCTTGCCAGTCCGCCATAAAATAAGCGTATTCTGCTTGCTGAGCCTTGCCAAGCACCAATGCACTCTCTTCATCATCAATCAATGCTGCAACTTCTACGTATTTGCCTTGTCTTATCAAAGCATCAAACAAAGCATTAACCAGCTCTGGATTGACGGTTTCGTCATCGGCTTTTTTCATCAAGAATCGTGCGTGTGCTTCAACCAATGCCCATTGTTCATCAGCCATCAAAGCCTGCATTGACTGATATACTTTATCAGTATCCACCACATATTCATTGCTTTCATCAAGTGCCAAAATGGCTTGGTAAACACGAGCAGAGTTTTGGTCATCACGATGAGCAAAGGTATTCTCAATGCGAGCTTGATAAACTGGCAACGGCTTGCCATCATTTGCCAATACTGCTTCTAAGTCCGCCAATAGTTTTTGTTCATCAGCCGACACCGCACCAAAGCCGTGTGTTTCGTACTCAAAATAGCCACGCTGCCATTGGGTTGCAAAAAACTCATCAAAATCAAATTGATAGTACAGTACCGTCTTGCCCAAATACCCCATTTCAAACGCCACGCTTGAATAGTCGGTAATCATCATATCCGCTGTCTGGAACAGTTTTTGGATGCTTTCATTTGGGTTGGCTTGCCAAATCTTGATATTACTTGGCAAGTTAAACTCATCCAAATAGGCTTCGGTATTTTTGTGCGGAGCAAACACCACTTCATAGCCATATTCACGAATCAGACGCTGTAACTCATCACTGGCTAAGAATGCTTGCCATTTTTGAGCGTATTCTGATTGCATAAATTCAGGATTTTTTAAGAATTTGCCTGTAGCATTGTCATATTTGCCCAGCAAATATTTGCGCCAAGTGGGCATCACTACGATACGCTTGGTATTCTCCATATTACCACGCAATAATGCATCGTGGCGTGGAAAACCTGTCAATTTAATTTCTTTATGACCATATTTATAATGGTTGTTGTCGCCTGCGATGGACTCGTGTTCGTCTTTAGTAGAAACAGTCATCAGGCTCATATACTGGATTTTTGAGTTATACCAACTATACAAGTCATTTTGGGTAACGCCGTGTGGCAAGAAAATAAAGTCTTTGGAAATTAAACCTTTGTCGCCAAAATAGTCCACGATATAATCATCAATGTGTGAGCTGATGATTTTGGCACAATTTTTTAACTCTTTTTCAAATCTGACCGAACCAAAGTCCAGCAAATTAAACCCTTCTGCTTCCAACCTTGCCCAATCGTGCGAAGTCTTACGCAAAGCAAAATAAATCGGCTGCTCTGGGTGATTGTTCATTACATAACGATAAAAATGCTCAGCATTGTCGTCCGCTTGCACATCTCTATCCATAATAATCCAAGCATTGTTCATATTTGGATACTTGTACTGTGCCTGATAATACTTACGAATGTCTTGAGCTAGTAATGGCGTTCTGATGTGCTTGCCTGCAAAGCCAATTTTGGTCGGGTGACCATCAACTTCTAAGCGGATATTTCCAGTTTTTGACAATGGCACCCAGTAGCGATACTCATAAACAAAGGCTTTGTCCAAAAAGCTATGACGCAAAATTTTCTTTTGGGTTGGCTCAATCACCACACCATTATCATAGAACACCGCCACGCTGTCTTTTGGTGCAAAATAGTACAACAAAATCTCATCTTTGGTCGCATCGTACTTTTCAGCATAGGCGATTTTCAGGTCTGGGCGTAGTGCTTGATTCTTATAAAGATTTAGCATACCCGCTTTTTCAAACATCCAAGTACCTGCCAAACTAAAAGCATCAATGGCATCTTCATCAATGTACTCAAACATCTGTCTTAACAACGACAAGTACTCATCTTTTTGTTCTTGAGTCAAAAAGTCCAATGCGTTGTTTTGATTGACAATGCCCTTGATTTGCCAAATGTGGTAATACATTGCCGATGTTTGGATAAATCGTGGGACATAACCAACCGACTGATGATATGCCTGCAAAGTCGCCAAACAACCATAACGCAGCACTTCATCATAACCAGATGGTTTTACCCAACCTGTGTCTAGCGTACTGGTGCCATCTGCTCTTTTGCGGTAGTAGTACTTAGCATCTTTAACAAAGGCGATTCTGCCCTGTTTTTTGTACAATGCTAAGGCATAATTCATCATAAAAGTCGCATCTTCAAATGATGGCTTAATGCGTGTGTCAAATCGCAAACCATTTTCTTGAATGATTTTGGTGTTCAAAATCGCAAGACTGACCGACAGCTGAATGTATTGGTTTTGGTCTCTAACATCAAAACAAGTAATTTTTTGCTTAAATTTATAATTTTGTGGATGGTCGTCTTTATACTGCTTGCTTTGCTCATAGTAATAAATCAAATTACAAGAAACCATCCATAAGTCTTGCTCTTCAACTAAGGCTTGGTCAATGTTTTTGAAATAATCAATATCCACAAAGTCATCAGGATCAATAAAAGTACACCACTCGGTCTGAATATAATCCAAACCATAATCTCGTGCCGACGCTTGACCGCCGTTTTCTTTGTAATAGTAGCGAATGTTGTTTGGGAATTTTTTCTGCCATTTTTTGATGATTTTGGCAGAGTCATCGGTTGAACCATCATCAACCAGCACTAGATGAATGTGTTTTTTGAAGTCCAGCGTCTGATTGGTCAATGATGTAAAATATTCGTCCAAATATTTTTCAACATTATAGACGGCTGACACCACCGTAAACTGATTTTGACCTTCGTATTTGACAGGGACTTTTGAGATCAACTGCTTGCTTCTTTTGGCATACATATCCTTAAAGAATAGCTGCGGGTCTCGTTGTAGTTTTTTGGCTTTTTTTACCAAAGAATCTTTATTTTTGATGGCTTTTTGTAGGGTTTTTTCTACATCGTTGCGGTTTAATTTATCAAACAAACTCATAGTCTTACCAGTTTTTTGTTAAGGCGTATCAAGTAATACGCCGTTTTTAAGGTGGTGTACCACAAGTCGTGGCGCGCCAAATAATACATACAGCGTTACTCTTCGCTAGCGAATTGTCCGTTCAGCACTTTTTTGATGGCATCAATCACATAGGCTTGATCGTCTGCCGTCATCTTAGTAAATAGAGGAATAGACACTTCATTTTGGTACAAAGATTCTGCCACAGGGAATTGCTCTGGCGTCAAATTGTACATATCACGCCAAATTGGGTGGCGATGCAATGGGATAAAATGCACCGAACAACCGATACCAAATTTTGACATCTGCAAAATAAAGTCTTCACGACTAATGCCTGACTCATCGGCCAATTGAATCGGATACAGATGCCAAGCATGTTGATGACCTTGACTCTTGTCCTCATAAAATGGCAAATTAATTGGCAAGTCTTTGAGTTCCTGATGATACACTTCAGCAAGTGCCTCACGCTTTTGTTGGAATTCATCAATGCGTTGCAACTGCACCAAACCAATGGCGGAACAAATATCTGGCAGATTGTATTTAAAACCTGGCTCAATCACTTCATAGAACCACGCAGGGGTTTTTGACTGATAGCGATCAAAAGCATCACGACTGATGCCGTGCAGACGCATCACTTTGGCACGCTTGATGATTTCTGGATTTCTTGAAACCAGCATACCGCCCTCGCCCGTGGTCATTGTCTTATTGGCATAAAAGCTAAATACTGTAACATCGCTGTCCAATGTACCCACCAGTTTGCCTTTGTACTTGGTTGGGAAAGCGTGGGCAGCATCTTCAATGACTTTTAGATTGTACTTTTTGGCGATTGCCAAAATGCTGTCCATATCAGCCGTTAGACCTGCAAAATGTACGGGCACGATGGCTTTGGTTTTTGGCGTGATGGCAGCCTCAATCAACTCTGGATCAATGCAATAAGTTACAGGGTCAGCATCCACAAAAATCGGATCAGCTCCCAAATAACGCACCACTTCTGCTGTTGCTGTAAAAGTATAAGTTGGAACGATGACCTCATCGCCCGCCTTGACACCTGCCGCCTCTAATGCCAAATGCAGTCCAGAAGTCGCCGAATTGATCGCAATCGCCTCCAAACTGTCATCGCCCAAATAACTGACAAAATCTTGCTCAAATTGCTTAGTTTTTGGTCCTGTGGTTACCCAACCAGAACGCAAAGTTTGTACCACTTCTTCAATCTCTCGCTCGGTAATGTCTGGCAAAGAAAACGGTAAAAAACGCTGATTTTGACTCATATCATACTAACCTTATTTAGTCTTGGTGCATCTACTATTATGCCCCAAATTATCTGAAAAAAATTTATTGGATTGAACATCAATAGCTTTTTGCTAAATCGCTCTTTTTGTAGCCTTCAACAAAATAAACCAACTGCTCAATCAGCCAAGCCACATCATTATTGGCGTACGCTGACATAATGCCTTGTTTTAGATTGTCCAGCTCCTCTAACGAAAACTGGCGTTCGTGTGCCTTGATGATTCTTGGGTGCTGGGTTTGTTCCAGATTATCGCCTGCAATCAACAGCTCCTCATAGAGTTTCTCGCCAGGTCTTAGTCCTGTATAGACAATCTCAATGCCTAATGGGTTTTTGTCGCTTTTTGGTTGCAAACCGCTTAGCTTAATCATTCTTAGTGCCAAATCCCGAATTTTGACAGGATTGCCCATATCCAACAAGAACACATCGCCGCCTGCTGCCATTGCACCTGCCTGAATCACCAGCTGCGACGCCTCTGGAATGGTCATAAAGTATCGGGTAATATCAGGGTGGGTAACAGTAATTGGACCGCCCTCTTGGATTTGTTTGGTAAATAGCGGAATCACCGAGCCTGACGACCCTAGCACATTACCAAATCGCACCATAGAGATGGTTGTTTTTGATTGGGCGGTTGCCATCGCTTGACAAATCAGCTCAGACAATCGCTTGCTACAGCCCATCACATTGGTTGGACGAACTGCCTTGTCGGTAGAAATCAGCACAAAAGTATGCACGCTATTTGCCACCGCCAATTTGACGCAATTTAATGTTCCAATAAAATTATTAATCACACCCACAAATGGGTTTTTTTCTACCATTGGTACGTGCTTATAGGCGGCAGCGTGATAGACGGTATCTACTTGATATTGACTAAAAATTTGTTGTAATTTAGTTTCGTCAAGCACGCTACCAATCATCGCTGTTACTGGCACATCTGATAAGACCAACAACTCACTTTCAATATTGTATAACGCATACTCTGACACCTCTAAGATAATCAGGTGCTTGGGATTTAATTGTACAATCTGACGAGCCAGCTCACTGCCGATAGAACCACCACCGCCAGTAACCAATACTGTCTTGCCTGTGATATTTTTGCTCAACAAATCGCCCATCGGCTTGACGCTTGGACGATCAAGCAAATATTCTGGAGAAATTAGTGAAGTCTGAGCAGTACTAGCACGACCCAATAAAATATCGGTCAAATTTGGCAAAGTCAAAATCTGTACTTCAAACCGATCTAACAGCCCATAAATTTCGTATTTTCGAGCCTCTGGCAATGAAGGGATTGCCACAATAATCATTGATGCCTGATGCGTCTGCAACAACTCACCGATGCACTCTGGGTGATGCACCATCACGCCCATCACCTCTTGCCCGTGTAAGCTTGGGTCATCATCAATAAAACCCACCACCAAGTATTCACCCTTGTTGCGTAAGTGCTGCAAAAGCTCTTGACCACCAACACCTGCACCATAAATTAGAGTGTTTGCTTTAAATTCTGCCCATTTCACAAAATTGTTCATATAATGCTCTGCCACAACAAAACTTGTTACCCAATCAATCCATCACGATAAACTCAACCACCACTTCCAATCACAAGCCCTACCACCACCATCGCCATTCCACAAGTCATCGCCACCGATGAACCATAACCCCCACAATGTAGCCCACTTTCGCATGCTTTGACGGTTTTGGGTGGTTCGGTTGAATACACACAGGTAATCCCAAACTTCTCTTTTAACGCACGGTTAATACCTTTTTCACGCAATTTGGTGCGTAATTTGGCAAGTAGAGAGTCTTGATAGACTTCTTTTAAGTCGCCTACGGTAATTTTGGTAGGGTCAATTTTGGCATTCATATCGTCCGTACAGTCCAATACCACGATTTTTTGCCTTGTGCTTTTAGAGTGTTTGCCATTTCACGACTGGGCAAAATCTTTGCCACATTATCGACAGTCAAAAAAATCATCAATCGCATTCACCACCACATCAGGGTTAATGTCGTGCAGTCTTTGTGCTACAACCAAAACCTTACTCTCGCCAAGCGTTGAACTTAGGGCAGGCAATTGACGGTTAATATTGCTCTCGGCAATCACATCCATATCCACAAGGGTAATTTGCCCAACGCCAGACCGACCAAGCCCTTCGGCAACCCACGAGACAACACCCCCACCCCAATCACAAAAGCGTGCAAATGACATGATTCTTGACATCAACAATCTTTTGTTCCCAGCCGCTCTCAGGAATGACTTCGTCAACATAGCGTATCGCCTTGACAATATGAGCACGCTCTTCATAAGAATAAGCACACACCTTACCCTTGCCCAAATTAAACTCATCAGTAGAGATTGCCACGACCAAATAATCACCAAGCCCTCTCGCTCGCTCGCTCAAGCAAACGAATATGACCATGGTGCAGCAAATCAAAAGTGCCGTAAGTAATGACTTTTGTCATGTCATCGCCTTAATAACTAAATAACCAACCCAATCACAATAAATTATACAAGAGCAGCCATTTGGATTCAAAGAAATTGCCACCAAAGTAACAATTCTTTACCCATTTGTGTTTACATCTGCATAATTTAACAAACCACCCCAAATCGAAAATATTTGGGGTGTCAAAACCACTATGCAATCAACGCTTCTTTCTTTGAATCGCGTGAATCGCACGACCGTCCGCAGACAGCGCCGCCTCATGCACCGCTTCTGATACGGTTGGGTGAGCGAATGTCATCAGTTGTAGGTCTTCTACACTTGACACAAATTCAAGGGCAATCATGCCTTGGTGGACGATGTCGCCAGCACCCACGCCTACCATGTGTAAGCCTAGCAAGCGGTCAGTCTTGGCATCAGCCACAACCTTAATCACGCCCACGCCCTCACCTTGTGCTAAGGCACGACCGTTGGCAGATAGGTTGAATGAACCCGTTTTGACTTCATATCCACGGGCACGTGCCTGCTCTTCGGTCAAGCCCACCCACGCAATCTCAGGGTGCGTATAAATCACGCTGATGATGGTGTCGTAGTTTACCTGAGCTTTTTCGCCATGAATGCGTTCTACCGCCATCATGCCTTCTTCCATCGCTTTGTGGGCAAGCATCGGGCCACGCACCAAGTCGCCAATGGCATACACGCCATCTAGGTTGGTTTTGCATTGGTCATCTACCGCCACAAGTCCACGCTCAGTCAGCCCAATGCCACAGCCGTCCGCAAGCAAGCCTTCACTGTACGCACGGCGACCCACGCACACGATAAGTTTGTCAAAGGTTTCGGTTTTGGTTTCGCCTTTGACATCCGTGGTTACAACCACTTCGCCACCCACCACTTCAGCACCTGTCACTTTGGTATCCACACGAATGTCAAGACCTTGTTTTTTAAGCAGTTTGCCTGCTTCTTTGGCAATGTCTTTGTCGGCAACTGCCAAAAACTCTGGCATGGCTTCATACACTACCACTTCTGAGCCTAGGCGACGCCATACCGAGCCAAGCTCCAATCCAATCACGCCCGCACCAATCACGCCAAGACGTTTTGGGGCTTCCTTAAATTCTAAGGCACCAGTGCTGTCTACGATAAATTCGCTGTCAGTTTTGGCAACGGGGATTTCAATTGGCACAGAACCTGCCGCCAAAATCACATATTTGGCAGTAATGGTGGTCTCGGTGCCGTCATGAGCGGTAAATTTAACTTGCTTTTCGGCTGATTTACCGTCAAGCAAGGTACCCACGCCTTGTAGCCAGTCCACGCCATTGCCTTTTAATAGACCTGCCACACCTGCGGTCAAACCCTTGACAACGCTGTCTTTGCGTTCTAGCATTTTTGATACGTCAATCGCCACATCGCCTGTCGTGATACCGTGTTCGGCAAGCTCATGGCGGGTTGCTTCGTAGCGGTGTGAGCTGTCAAGCAAGGCTTTTGACGGGATACAGCCCACGTTTAGGCAAGTACCGCCAAGGGCAGGTTCGCCTTTATGAATGCGTTTTTCGATACAAGCGGTGCTAAAGCCAAGCTGGCCTGCACGAATGGCAGCTTCATAGCCACCAGGCCCGCCACCGATAACCACTAAATCATATGAATTTTTCATAGTTATTACCTATATTTTTAAAGGATAAATTGTTAAGATTGGTTTGTTTTTGGCTTAAAAAGCAATACCAATTGCTTGATGTCATGAGCAATCGCCTGATACTCAGGGTCTTTATGCACCAAAATTGCACCCAAATGCTTGGCTGTACCTGCAATACACGCATCAGCAAACGACATTTTGGCGGTAGATTTATAAATGGCAGACTGTTCAATCAATGCCTGATTAAAATCCACCACTATTATTGGCATATCATAAAGCTCATTCATCTTTTTGTCCACAAATGCGTGTTCATGATGTTGGCGAATGAGTCGATACCGAAATTCCACCATGCTAATGGCACTCACAAAAATCGTGATACGCTCATGGATTGCCAAGTGTAGTAGCTCGGCAACTGTATCCGCCCCTTCTTCATTATCAAATAACGTCAAAATGGCAGATGTATCAAAGACATACGATTTCACCACCTATACTCGCTTGTCTTGCTGTCGGTCAAGAAGCAGCTCATCAACACCACCGCCCATGCCCGACCCACGAAATGCGTTAATGGCGTTGAGCATTTGCTGTTTACGCAGTGCGTGATACAACTCGCTGGCACTCTCATCAAACGACAACGTTACTTTTTTGTCCGTCAAAAGCGGATTGGTTTGGCAAAATCGTTTGATTTCATCAAAATTCATGTGTAATTGCATTGTCATTGTTAAGCCTTTTAATTGATACAAAGACGGATCAGATTTCCAATCCGTCTTTTTGACAAATTACAAATCCAAAATCAGACGTGCTGGATCTTCAATAAGCTCTTTAATCGTTACCAAGAATTGCACCGCATCTTTACCGTCAATCAAACGGTGGTCATAAGACAGAGCCAGATACATCATCGGTAGGATAACCACTTGACCGTTTACCGCCATAGGACGCTCGTTAATGGCGTGCATACCTAGGATGGCAGTTTGTGGCGGGTTGATGATTGGGGTAGATAGGAGCGAACCGAACACACCACCATTAGTAATGGTGAATGTACCGCCAGTCATCTCTTCAATTGATAGCTTGCCTTCACGGGCTTTGGTGGCATAATCACGGATACCGCCTTCGATGTCGGCAAGACCCATGCTGTCGGTATCACGAAGTACAGGCACAACCAAACCACGGTCGCTTGACACCGCCACGCCCACGTCATAATAGCCGTGATACACAATGTCATCACCGTCAATAGAGGCATTGACCGCAGGGAAACGCTTCAACGCTTCGGTGGCTGCTTTTACAAATAGCGACATAAAGCCCAATTTTACGCCATGACGTTTTTCAAATTGGTCTTTGTATTTGGCACGCAAGTCCATCAGTGGCTTCATGTTCACTTCATTGAAAGTAGTAAGCATGGCGGTTTCTTGGGTGGCAGACAATAGACGCTCGGCGATACGCTTACGCAGACGAGTCATTGGCTCACGTTTTTCAATACGCTGACCGATAGCAGTAGCGATAACTTGACCGTTGTCGCCTTTTAGGGTGGGGTTAACCATGTCTGATTTGGTAACACGACCGCCACGACCTGAACCTTGTACGTCTGCTGGGTTTACGCCTGTTTCTTTGGCAGCTTTACGCACGGCAGGGCTTTGGTCTTTAAAGTCGCCTTCTGCTTCGGCTTTTGGCTGTACAGGGGCGGCAACGCTGGCTGGGTCAATGGTGGTGCCTTTGTTGGCTTCGTCTTTGGATAGCTCTTCGCTCTCAGCTTTTGGTGCGGCAGTTGCACCTGCTTCAAAAGTGGCAATCACTTCGGCAGACAATACGGTGCTGTCCACGCCTTTGGCAATGCTACTAATCACGCCATCGTCAGGGGCAACCACTTCTAGCACAACTTTGTCGGTCTCAATCTCGGCAAGCAGTTGGTCACGAGATACTTGCTCACCTTCGGCAACGTGCCATTCTACGATGGTGCCGTCTTGTACCGATTCTGGAAATACGGGGGCTTTAATGTCAGCCATGATAAACTCCAAGTTTACTTAAATTTAAAAAATAGGGTATTGTTAATTAACCATACCTTTGGGTAAATTTGTAGGGGCAAATGACATTTGCCCTTTGACAAAGTGTTGATTTTTGGGCGAATATGATTCGCCCCTACACGTCCAAATTTTTAAAATGTACCTTTAATTGAACAATGCCAAAAATAGAAATAAGCACACAAGTCGCCCTGCGTGCTGTCAAATTACAACTGTTCCACGCTCACGTTCAACGCCTGTGCAATCAAGGCTTTTTGTTGGGCGGCATGGATTTTTGGCGAACCTGTTGCAGGGGCTGCCGCCGCAGGACGACCTGATGCAGGGAGCAGTTTGGCTTTGCCTTCTGTCAAGCGGTGTAGCTCTGGCAGTAGATAGTACCACGCACCTTGGTTGAGTGGCTCTTCTTGCGTCCAGACGATTTCGCTAAGATTTGGGTATTTGGCAAGCTCCGCCAAAATACGCTCTTCTGGTAGTGGGTAGAGCTGTTCAATACGCACGATGGCGATATGGTCAAGCCCGAGCTTACGGCGAGCTTCAAGCAGTTCATAATACACTTTACCACCACACAGTACCACACGAGTTACCTTGCTGTTGTCAATGCTGTCAATCTCAGGCAATACTGTCTCAAATTTGCCATTTGACAAGTCATCAAGCGTTGATGTGGCCAGCGGATGACGAAGTAGCGATTTGGGCGACATGACGATAAGTGGCTTACGAGCTTTTTGCACCACTTGACGGCGTAGAGCGTGGAAAATCTGAGCAGGGGTCGTTGGGGTGATGACCTGCATATTATCCTCAGCACATAGCTGTAAGAAACGCTCCAAACGAGCTGATGAATGCTCAGGACCTTGCCCCTCAAAGCCGTGTGGCAGTAGCATAACAAGACCTGATAGGCGTTGCCATTTGGTTTCGCCACTTGCAATAAACTGATCAATCACCACCTGAGCTCCGTTGGCAAAGTCGCCAAACTGAGCCTCCCAAATGATAAGGGCATTTGGCACGGTGGTAGAATAGCCGTATTCAAAGGCAAGTACCGCTTCTTCTGATAGTAGTGAGTTATAGGTGGCAAAACGGGCTTGCCCCTCACGAATGTGCTGTAATGGGATATATAGGCTAGCGTCTTTTTGGCTGTAAAGCTCGCTATGACGGTGCGAGAATGTCCCACGACCCACGTCCTCGCCTGTGATACGCACAAGCGAACCCTCATCCACAAGCGACGCGTATGCCAATGTCTCGGCAGCACCCCAGTTCATGGGTTCTTGTCCTGTTTGCATGGCAAGACGTTGTTCTAGCACTTTGGCAACTTGACGTTGCAATTCAAAGCCTTCTGGCACTTTTGCCATGGCTTGTGCGTAGGATTTGAGCTTTTCAACAGGCACGCCTGTTTGAACATCATCGGTCAAGCCATGACCCACATAAGGCGACCAATCTACAAACAGGCTGGCATCAGGCTCTTTGGCAAGTCCGTGAGCCACATCCTCGCCATTATCTAGGGCGATACGATAGGCATCATCAATCTCATTTGCTTGATCGGCAATTAGCACACCCTCGGCAGCCAATTTTTGAGCGTATTGGGTGCGAGTGGTGGGCAGTTTTTTAATGACTTGATACATAAGTGGCTGGGTTGCTGATGGCTCATCCGATTCGTTGTGTCCATTGCGACGATAACAAACAATATCAAGCACAACATCACGACCGAACTCTTTTCTATAATCTAGCACAAGCTGACTGGCAAACACGACCGCCTCTGGGTCATCACCATTGACATGCAAGATGGGAGCATGTACCATTTTGGCAACGTCCGTGCAGTACTCGGTAGAGCGTGCATCATCAGGGCGAGATGTGGTAAAGCCTACTTGGTTGTTGATGACGATATGTACCGTACCGCCTGTTTTGTAAGCACGGGTTTGCGACATCTGGAAGGTCTCTTGGTTGACGCCTTGACCTGCAAAGGCGGCATCGCCATGCACCACGATGGGCAGTACCGTGCTGTTGTCAATGTCATAACCATAAGCCTCGCTACGGCGGGCTTGACGAGCACGCACCGAGCCTAGCATGACAGGAGAGACGATTTCTAAGTGAGACGGGTTAAATGCCAAGGCAAGGTGCATCTCTCCGCCTTTGGTGATGACGTTTGAGCTAAACCCATTGTGGTATTTCACATCGCCCGAACCGACTGTTGGCTGAACTTTACCATCAAATTCATCAAACAGGGCAGATGGGTTTTTACCCATGATATTGACAAGTAGGTTCAAACGACCACGGTGAGCCATGCCGATGACGACTTCTTTGGTGCCATAGGTTCCCACACGCTGAATCATCTCATGCACCGCAGGAATGAAGCTCTCGCCCCCCTCTAGACCAAAACGCTTAACGCCTGTATATTTACGAGCCAGGTATTTTTCTAGACCCTCGGCAGCAGTCAAGCGGTCAAGGATTTCTAATTTTTTGTCTTTATCAAATCTGATAAAGCCTTGATTTTGCTCAATATATTTTTCAATCCACTTTTTCTCGGTGGCGGTAAAGACATGCATGTATTCATAGCCAATGCTACCGCAATAGATACGCTCACAAATCTCAATAATCTCACGCAGTGTCGCTGACTCTTTGCCGATGTGCATGAGTGTGGTTGGGAAAGTCGTGTCAAGGTCAGCCTCGGACAGACCATGATAAGCCAAGGTCAAATCCTCAATGCCATCACGCTTTTGTAGTCCCAAGGGGTCAATCTTAGCGATACGATGTCCACGACGACGATAGGCACTGATAAGTTGTTGCACTGCCATCTGTTTGGGGTCGCAGTCGCCTGTCCCAACGGTCTGCACAGTGGGGCGAGCGTTGGTTTGGTTGCGGGCTAGGAGCAAGAACTGCTCTTTGATGGCATTGTGCGGGGCATCGCCTGCTTGCTCATAATCGGCAAAGTATTTTTGCCACTCGATGCTCACGCTTGCCTTATCCGCCAAATAGTCCTCGTACAACGCCTCAATGTACGCTGCACCATCTGCGGTGAGTTCGGTGCTGTGATAAGCCACCGTATCTTTGCTACTTTTTGTCATAATATTCGCCATATTATTTTTAAGGAAAATTTTGATACATTGTTGCATTAGGTCAGCGAATGATGAGCATGGCAAAACCGTCTGTCGGCAAAATCATCCCGCTCACTCTAAAATCTATCCATGAATCCGTCCCAAATTAAGCCAAAGACAGTTTCATCAAATAAATACTGTATAGTTTACGCCATTTGGCAAAATATAACAAGTTGCAATGGTTTTAAAAATGTGAATGGGGCTTAATTTTTGGTAAAAATTGCTGATTTTTTGGCACATTAAATGATTTTTTAATTTTTAGACAAATCATGTTTAAAAATTCTAATTAAACTTTTAAATATTGACTTTATGTCATGTTTATCTATAATAAGCAGTACAAACTGTGTTGATTGGTACTTAATACTTTATATTTTTAAATGATAATTGTTTAATACAATATTTTTTATTAATTCACCATTCATCTAATCTACCATTTATCCATCCAACCGCTTAATATTTGGAACACTTATGAATTTTTTAAACACTACCGCTTTTAAACCCAGCCTACTTTTGGCGATGAGTCTTAGTTTATTTGCCTGTGGTGGGGACAAACCTAATAACTCCAATGCTCCATCAACAGAATCTACAACCACCACTACCACCGAAACAACCGCCACTGTCAATAACCCCAATACCAAAACATTGACCGTGGCAGTAACCTCAGCTTTTGCTCCTTTTACCTTTTCTGATGAAAAAGGCTCGCTCACAGGTTTTGATATTGACCTATTAGATGCCATCGCCCAAAACAAGGGGTTAAACCTTCAATACAAACCCACATCTTTTGATGGCATTTTCACCGAGATTGATGCTGGCACAAGTGATATTGCCGCCTCTGGGATATTCTATCAAGAAGAACGTGCCTCCAAATATGGGGTAACCAAACCCTACCACAACACTCAGCCTGTTTATTTTTATCGTGCTGATAACGCCAAACTTGCCAATACCTACCCAACCACTAAGTCAGATTTAAATGCACACACATTAAATATCGCCACCGTCAGTGATGGCGACGTTGAGGGTCTGGGCAATCAACACAACATTAACAAGGTACAATCTGAGTTTTTGGGCTTTCAAGGTGTCTTACAGGGCAAATACGATGTCGCTTTCTCTGATACAGGGGTATTAAACCACATCATCAAAAACAACCTACAAGGCAAAGAATCCCTATTAAAAATCGTCCCTTATCAAGACAAAATAGGCTTTATCTTTGTGATAGATAAAGAAAATACTCAACTGCTTAACACCCTAAACGAAGGCATTGACGAGCTGGCTCAAAGCGGTGAGTTAAAACGGCTAGAAGAAAAATACGGCTTGGTAAAATAACCTACCCCGCCCACAAAATAAGCAACATAAGACATCATGCGTGCCTTATTTTTTGTCAAATAAAAACCCCACCAAATGAACCGACCCCCAAAT
>NZ_MXAN01000080.1:11561-17227 GCF_002027545.1 Moraxella lacunata | reverse complement strand
ATTTGGGGGTCGGTTCATTATCCATCGATTTTTATCATGAGTGCAACGCCAAATATTGAGCGGTCTCATCAGAGAACTAAGCCCACTTATAAAAAACGCGTCATTTTAGTGCTGTGCGTGTTGGCACTTCTGCCCCTTGCCGAGAAAACCATGTCCACGGCACAGGCAGGGGTTTTTGACTCATTGCTAAAAATCCTACTGCCCTTTTATGATGATGACAGCAGTCTTGGCAACGACATCCCGCCCCAAGACAGCGATGAAGACACGCCACAGACGACAGAGCCTGCCTTTGTACCTGTCACCCCATCTACACCCGATGAGCATGGCGAGCCTGACCTGGGCGAGCATGGCGAGTACATCGATGACGGCACTGATAATTATCCACCCAATGCCGACACCGCAGACATCCCCGACATCATCTTTGATGACACCCTAAACACCCATGACAGCACGCCCATGCTTGGCTATCCTGATTTATACGCCCTGCTGTCGGCTGAGTTTGGCGTGGACAGGGGGCAGATTGGTGAATCTTTGACCATCTATAAAGCTGAGAGCTTTACCGCCAATGCCACAGCCGTCTTTGAGCGTGCGTTGGCGTTGTCCATTGAGTACGAAACCCCCAAACAATCGCTTGCCTTTGCTCGGGCGTGGCAACGACAAAACCCTGAACACATCCCTGCATGGTTCTATGCCGCCCATCTTGCCCTAAAAGCAGGCGACTACCATGAAGCAAACACCATGTTGGCGATGATTTTGGATTATGATGAAAAGGCGGATTTGACGGGGATTTTGACAGGGATTTTTCCACAAAACCCCGATGAACAAAGACAGCTTTTTACCGCCTTACAAAATATGGAAGATGACAATCCATCGCTGTCGGTACTAAGAGCAGGTCTGCTACTACGCCTAAAAGACTATACTCCTGCCTTGGTTCACGTCAATAAAGCTCTAAAAGATGAACCTGACAATCTTGCTTTTATCACCCTAAAAATAGACATTTTAAAAGAAAGCGGTCAAGAATCCGCCATGTGGGCATTTATCCGCCAAAAAGTTAAGCAATTACCCACCATCAAAGAACTGCATTTATATGAGATTCGTCATGAGATAGACATGGGTCAGCTTGGACAAGCGTGGGATTTATTGCAAGTGGCAAACCGCCAAACCAAAGACCCTGATGTCGCCCTACTGACTGCCTTGGTTGGTCTAGACATTGGCAAATACGAGAACGCTCGCACAATTTTAACCTCTTTGCTTGACATTCCCGCTTTTAATAGCCGTGCCAATTACTACCTTGCTATCAGTTATGAACGTTCGGACAATCTTAGCCTTGCCAAAGAACATTATGAAAAAGTCAAAGACTACGAGCATGTGCTAGACGCTCGCACCAAAGTGGTCGGCTATTATCTTGCCAAAGATGACGTGGACAAAGCGATTGCCACTTTGGTGCGACTGCGTGATGACTTTGAGATTTATGCCATTGACAGCTATTTGCTCCATGCTGAGATTTTATTGCGTCAAGACAAAAAGACCGAAGCCCAAAACCTACTCACCGTCGCCAATCGTGAATATCCCGATGATGACCGCCTGCTCTTTGCCAATTTTCAGCTTTTGCAAAATGAGCTTAGCGATGATGACAAACGCTTTGCCATCGATAAGCTCTTGGAGCTTGACCGCATGAACCCTGCATATCGCTTGGCTGACATCAAACTTCGCCTAAGCCAAAACCCAAATGACCTCTTAGCACTTGATGAAGCATTGGATATTACCCAAATCAAATCAGATGACCCCAATTATGACCCACAGTTACAGCTTGAAGCACTTATTGTACTTGGCAATCACGCTCTATCACAGGGCAATTATCAGACGGTGCTAGACTATTTGGAAGTGCCTTATGAAGTCGCCCCCAATCTAAATGCAGGCATTACCCTGCTGCGTGCCTATCAAGGGCTTGGTGAATCTGACAAGGTCAATCACCTGCTCGCTGACCTACAAAACCGATTTGCCTTTGGACAAAATCGCACAGGGCAGGAAATGCAGGAGTATTAGAGTTTGGGAAATGATTTTTGAGATTGTTAATTGATTTGTAAGGGCAACTTGCAATTTGCTCCATGTAAAATTAATTTTTGGACAAATAATTCACCCCACACATCCAAATTTTAATATGTATTTTTATTTGGCAATGTCTTATTTAAATTAACTTTTAAACAACTGTTAAACAACTTTAAAAAATCTTTTTAACCATCATTCTTCATTAATTCCTTACTCATCATTATTTACCATTTAATCATCAGGACACCCATGAAATTTACCCACCCCCTTATTCTTGCCCTAGTCGCCACAGGCTCGCTTACCGCTTGCCAAACCCTACCCAAGACCGCCCCTGTCATCAACGAGCAGACTTATGATGATGTCCTACGCTTTGCCATCACCGGTAAAATCGGCATCACCACAAACACCGCCAACGGCAAACAGGCAGGCAGTGCTTTTTATAACTGGGGACAAGAAGATGAACGCTTTGCCATTGACCTAACAGGGGCGTTTGGCATGGGGGCGACCCAAATCCGCTATGACGGACAGCAAGCCACACTCACCAACGACAAAGGCGAGATACAGGCAGACAGCCCCGAAGCACTGCTCCAAAAAGCCACAGGCTGGCACGCCCCCATCAGTCATCTGCCCCACTGGATTGTCGGCAAAACCGCCCAAGGCGACACCGACAGTCAGCAGGACGAACAAGGCAGACTCACCCAAAGCACCAATGATGACTGGACAGCCAGTTTTGAATACCCCAAAAACAGCCCACGCCCCAGCCGTCTTGTCATCAATCACACCGACGGACACCGTGTGGTGATGACCATTGTTTATCCGAATTGATATCATGAGCCAGCTTACTTTATTCTCGCCTGCCAAACTAAACTTGTTTTTGCACATCACTGGCAGGGCGAACAACGGTTATCATCATCTGCAAAGCGTTTTTACCGCCATCGATTTTGGCGACACACTCTCTTTTCGCACGTCCACGAGCCAAAAGCTTGTGACCTTGATAGGGGCAGATGAGCTGACCGACGACATCAATGACAACCTTATCGTCAAGGCGGTCGAGACCCTAGCCAAACGCTATCCTGCTTATGCCTCATCCGTCCAAATCATCCTAGAAAAGCACATCCCCACAGGGGCAGGACTGGGTGGGGGCTCGTCTAACTGTGCGACCACGCTCATCGCCATCAACGAGCTGTGGGGACTTCGGCTCTCTGCCGATGAGCTTATCAAGATTGGGGCGAGCCTTGGGGCAGATGTGCCGTTTTTTATCTTTGCCCATTTTCACAAAACCTCCGCCATCGCCACAGGCATTGGCGAGATACTGACCGCCATTGACTTACCCGACTGTGGCTATCTGGTGCTATTGCCTGATGAACACATCAGCACCGCCACACTGTTTGGTTGTGATGAGCTCAAACGGGACTGCCCTGTGTACAGCCATCACGCCCTATCGGGTGCCAACTTCTTTGGCGATAATGCCCTGTTTACCAACGTCTTTACCCCGCTGGTACTGGCACGCTCTGCCAAAGTTGCCCATGCCTTTGGTTATCTGAGCAACCTAGAACATCAGTTTGGTAGCAAAACACGCATGAGTGGCACAGGCTCAGCGGTGTTTTTGCCCATTCCTTATGAACTCAATGACACCGCCATCAACCGCTTGATAGACAACGCCCCCTGCCCTGCACTCTTTGCTCGGGGACTTTACTAAATGGGCATTTTAAATTTATAAATTTCAAATACTTAGCAATTTATTTTAAAATTTTAAAAATTAGCCCTTGCATAATTTTAATTTTTCGGTATAATTGTCCGCCTATATAGGGGCGTCGCCAAGTTGGTAAGGCATCAGGTTTTAATCCTGACATCCGTTGGTTCGAGTCCAGCCGCCTCTGCCATTTTTTGTAAATTTTTAAAAAATTTATCACACTTTATAGGGGCGTCGCCAAGTTGGTAAGGCATCAGGTTTTGATCCTGACATCCGTTGGTTCGAGTCCAGCCGCCTCTGCCATCTTCTTTTGGTTGAGAAGAGTAAAGAAGCCAGTTGAAAGACTGGTTTTTTTACGTTTGTTGTTTATGCAGTGGCATTTTACCACGCTTGAGTCTTTGCAATGATGGCAAAAAATGGTAAAATAATCTTGCTAACCCCACTGTCCCAACCATAGGATTTTTTCATGTCATATATGGCCGTCTTTTCAGGAAGTGCCAATCCTGAACTTGCCCAAACCGTCGCCAACCATCTTCACATTCCCCTAAGTAAGTCTGACATTACCCGCTTCTCTGATGGCGAGATTGCCGTTGAGATTAAAGAGAATGTACGCGGTAAAGATGTTTTTATTCTCCAACCGACCTGTGCCCCGACCAACGACCATCTGATGGAAGTGGTGCTACTGGCGGACGCTCTTCGCCGTTCTAGTGCAGGACGTATCACTGCCGTTATTCCTTATTTTGGCTATGCCCGCCAAGACCGCCGCCCCCGTTCGGCTCGTGTGCCTATCTCGGCTCGTGTGGTGGCGGACATGCTATCCATCGCTGGCATTGACCGTGTGATGGTGGTGGATTTGCACGCTGACCAAATCCAAGGCTTCTTTGACGTACCCGTGGACAACCTATACGCCACGCCTGTACTACTTAGCGACCTAAAACAAAAAAATTATGAGAACATCATGGTGGTCTCCCCCGATGTCGGTGGCGTGGTGCGAGCCAGAGCCGTCGCCAAATCACTGGGCGATGTAGACCTTGCCATCATCGACAAACGCCGTGCCAAAGCCAATAAATCCGAAGTCATGCACATCATCGGCGACGTATCAGGGCGTGACTGCATCATCGTCGATGACATCGTGGATACCGCAGGCACACTGTGCAAAGCCGCCCAAGCCCTAAAAGACAAAGGGGCAAAACGTGTGGTCGGCTACATCACGCACCCTGTACTCTCGGGCAAGGCACTAGACAACATCACAAACTCCGCCCTAGATGAGATTGTGGTTACTGACACCATTCCTTTGACCGATGAAGCCAAAGCCTGCTCAAAAATCCGTCAAGTGACCATCGCATCAATGATTGCTGAGAGCCTGCGTCGTATCAACAACGAAGAGTCTATCAGTGCGATGTTTGAGTATTAATTAACATCAATGACTTCATTCTCAACTTAAAATGGCAACTCGTTGATTGTTTAATAACTATTTTTGGAGTTGTAGGGGCAAATTGTAATTTTCCCTTGATGAATCAATCACTGATATAAAGTCGAGAATGGGGCATCTATCAAAGCCTTATGGGCAGGCGTGATGACTTTATCCATCAAGCCTGCCCTTTTTGTATTTTCAAAAATAGGAAAATCACACGTTTTTAAAAAGCTGTTAGCCTGTCATCAAATGGGCTATTATGGAATATACACTCTACAAAATGAAAAAGTGCCACGGTTTCCGTAGGGCGTGCCTGCCATTGATAACATTTTTATAAAGAAATGAAAATCCAACACTTTCATCAATTTTTGCATAAAAATGGCTACCCGACCACGTAATCGGGTAAATTTTTAAGATTTTAACTTAATTTTTAAAATTAAGTGGTTGGATTGTTTTTCATAATAGACTTCTTTCCAAACCCCGATTTTTGTGGATTTTTAAAAACCTCAA
>NZ_MXAN01000080.1:0-11518 GCF_002027545.1 Moraxella lacunata | reverse complement strand
TTCATTGCAAATACAAAAGGCAGGCACGCCCTAAAAAAGTATTCCATTAGAAAAATAAAACAAATAAAACCAATCCCAACAAAGACACCAAAAAATAAGCGGTTAAAAAACACAAAATAAAAGAGATGATGAAAAACACATGAAAAATTTTAATGAGATTTGCTCTTTTTATCCGATTGACGTCAAATAATCCATCAATAAATTTGGTTGATTCCATCAAAACCCCATAGGCTGACAAAGTAACCCATTATGGCACGTCTATAAAAACAATGATTTTATGGATGAATTATTTGCTCATCATTCATTTTTTACTCTCAGTATTTTATGAATTTATCCCATCATCAAAAAATAAAATATCTCTGACATCTTGCCCATTTCATGATAAAATAAGGGCATTTATGACTTTAAGGATTTGCCATGACCGCACAAACCACGCTCGCCCAATACCTAGAATCCCACACCACGCCACAGCTTGCCAGCACCATGACAACGCTTGCCACTGCCAGTGTGGCGATTAGTCATTTGCTTGACAAAGGAGCGTTGGCAGGCATTCATGGCGAAGCAGGCGGTCAAAATGTGCAAGGCGAAGCCCAAAAAAAGCTGGACGTGATTTCCAACGACCTACTACTAAACGCCCTAATCCACAATCCCAACTGTGCAGGGGTTGCCAGTGAAGAGCTTGATGAGATTAGCCCTGCCAATGATGACGGCACACTACTGGTTACCTTTGACCCATTGGACGGCTCGTCAAACATTGACATCAACATGACGGTGGGGACGATTTTTTCTATTTTGCCTTATCACAATCAAGGTCAAAGGGCGTGTGAGTCCGACTTTTTACAAAAAGGCGAAAATCAGCTTGGGGCGGGCTATTTTATCTATGGCACGTCCACCATGCTGGCGGTTACCTTTGGGGACGGCGTTGCTATGTTTAGTTTTGACCCGATGAGCCAGACTTATATTCTTATCAATGATGATGTGCGTATCAGTCATGATACTGCCGAATACGCCATTAATGCGTCCAACCGCCGTTATTGGCTTGAACCCATTGCGACTTATATTGAAGAGCTGACCCAAGGCGATACGGGCGTGCGAGCCAAAGACTATAATATGCGGTGGGTGGCGGCGATGATTGCGGACGTGCATCGTATTTTGATTCGGGGTGGGGTGTTTATGTATCCCTTTGACACCAAAATCGCAGGCAAGGCGGGCAAACTTCGTCTGATGTACGAAGCCAATCCCATGAGTTTTGTCATTGAGCAAGCGGGCGGGGCAAGCACAGACGGCGTACAGCGTATCATGGACATCACGCCCACGCACATTCATCAGCGTATCCCCGTGGTACTTGGGGCAAAAGAAGAAGTTGAGTATGTCAAAGCCTTGCATGAAAAGGCAGGGATTTTGGCGAATGGGGATAAGGCGAGCGAATGAGACAAGAGTTTTATTATCAACCAAAAACACTTTCAAAATCCGTCAATTATTTTTTATGGGGGCTTTTGGTGTTTGGCATTTTGGTATGTGCCATTTTGCTCTGTGTCTTATATTTAAATTTACTCAATCCCAATAAAGACAATTTTTCAATCATTAAAGATTTGATTATTGCCGCTGTGCCTTTATTTATGATTTATAAGGCAATCATGCCTAACAAGTTGCATGATAAAGACAATCAAAAACCCATGCCAATGTTTATCTTTGATGAAATTGGCATGGTATTTAATAGACTTCTTTCCAAACCCTGATTTTTATGGATTTTTAAAAACTTCAACCCCAATACTTATAAGGGTTTATTTTTAGTTTGGAAAGAGATTTAATCACCCAAAGCAAGGGTTTGAAATCCAATGGCAAGACATTCAAATGGTTGATGTTAGTTTTATGTATAATATACCAACATTGGTCATTCATACAAAAACAAAAAAGCATAAAATAGATATGATGTATTTTGAGAATGATGAGAATGTTAATATTCAAAAAGTTTTTAATGAATATGCGATGAAATATAGTGGCAAAAAATTAATTTTATAAACCCATTTAAAAAACTTCCTATGATTATCACCTCCAAAGACAACCCCCTAATTAAAACCGCCCACGCCTTATTAACCGACCCTAAAAAAAGAAAGAAACTTGGGCAAACGGTCATTGAAGGCACGCATTTATTGGACGCTTATTTAAAAGCAGGTAAAATGCCAATCACAACCATTGTCAGCGAAAGTGGAATGACAAATGCTGAAATTCAAAGTTTACTTGCCAAGTTAAATAAAAACCCCATTATCATCAGTGATACTTTATATAAAGCCATTCGCACGCTTGGCGAAAGTTTGCCCATAATGGCAATCATTGAGATGCCAAGTTTGATTTTAAATCAAGCCATTGAAAACGACTGCTTAATTATCAATGGCATTCAGGATACGGGCAATCTAGGAACGCTACTTCGCACCGCCAGTGCTACAGGGTTTGAAACGGTGATTTGCACCACAGGCACGGCTCACGCCTATAATCCCAAAACAATGCGTGCTGGCATGGGGGCAAATTTTAGTTTACATATTTATGAAAATGTGGGAATTGATGAGATTTTTGACTTCGTTAAAGTGCCAATGTTTGCCACAACTTCGCACGCTGATGGCTTGATTTATCATAAGGATTTGACCAAACCGCTTGCCCTGATTATGGGACACGAAGGGCAAGGCGTGGATAAGATTTTATTAAAAGAATGCACGCCCCTAACCCTACCCCAATACGGACAAGAAAGCCTAAATGTCGGTGTGGCGGGGAGCGTGTGTTTGTATGAGATTTTAAGGCAGAGAAGGTTTAAAAACACCCACAGCATTCGCTAGGCACAAACTTGAAATCTAAAAATACCGCAATACCGCCAACGCCACTTGCTCGTGCGTGTCATCACGCCCACGCTCCGCCTTGCCCGTCAGGCGTAGGGCGTACGCAGGGCTGATGTCGTATTGCACGCCGACATTAAGAGCAGGCTGAATATATGCCGAGCGGGTCTCGCCTTGATTGTGATGATACCATATCGGCAGGGCAAGCTCGCCCATGACACGCACCTTATCACTGGCATGATGAATACAGCCGACATTCACACCTGCCCCCACACGATAGCCTTTATTGATATGCCCCACTTGTCCGCCATAACCGCCAAACGCATAGCAGAGCGTATCGGCAAGCCTACCTGTACCCAGCTCGCCCTGCCCGAGCGTCCATGATTTGCCCTTTTCTAGACGGACATCAAAGACCATATGGTCATCATTATCCCTATCCGAGCCGTCCATGACCTGCATGAGCCGTGCGTGCTGACCCCATGCCGTGCCGTTATGGGCTTTGGCGGTGTTGGTTGGGTTATAACTGCGTGTGCTAAATAGGGTTGCTTTTTGTACTTTTAGTCTGTCATCATACCGCACATCAAGCGAGAGCATTTCAACGTCGAGATACTGGCGTACGCCCACAGGTCTATCTAGCACATCATGATATGCCGAGCGTAACGACAGCCCATAAGTCGTGCCGTCATTATCGCCCGTGCGTGTGCCGTGATAACTGTCAGCATAGCCCACCGATACGCCAATGCGGTGCGTGGGACTGGCATGGGCGGGATTACTGGAGCTTGTGATTGTCCCCTTTGTGCCGTTTTGCACCGCTTGGGCGGTACTGCTCTTTGACGGCAGGTATTTGGTATCAATCACCAGCCCCTTATCGGTCAGCACCCGTGCCACTTCGTTGGGAATGACGACTTTGCCAACCGCTTCACGCAACTCACTGCCACGCACGACATCTATCAGGCGTAATATCTCACTGGCACAGTTGTCATGGGTGAAAAAATACGGACGTTTTAAATCTTTGGTCTCCCACACATGTCGCATGATTTGGGCGACTTCGGCAGTGGTGAGATTGAGACGATACTCCCAAATGTCTCGCTCATCATCAAGCAGGTACACATCTCGCTTTTCATCATAATCATAAAACTCCATGACCCCTGCATAACCGCCCACGAGCGAGCGGGCACTGGCTTCGGCTTCGCTGTCCGCCTTGTCTCGGGCAACGGTGTAGTTAATGGCAAAGGCGTCATCATCACGTCCACTTGCCAAACTTCGCTCGGTGTCCGCCTTTATCATCACATGAGCGAACGCCGAGCCGAGCGAATTAGGGTGCTCATCGGCAAAGGTCAGCGACAACGCCCGAGCGTCATACCGTTTCACCCACGCATGAAATTCATCACAACCACTGTCATCTAACGCCAAGCCCAACTGCTCTGCCACATAGTGCGTGCGAGCAGGAAAGGCACACAGCACCTTATCATCACGCTCATCTATCGCCTTGATGATAGCGTCAAGCTCAGCTCTGGCGTCGCCCCCTGCCAGTAGAAAATGGGGATCTTTGGCAGTGGGCTTGCCCTTTTTGTCAAGCAATAATAATTTTCGCCATGTGGGGGAATTTGCCACGTCTGCCAAAGATTGGGATTGGCTAGCAGTTGGGGCGGTATTAGATTGGGAATTATCTGTTAAAAATGAATGCTGAATATCATCAAAAACCGCACTGCTATCTCGATACGCCACATTAGTGCCGTCCGTTAGGGCATTGCCAGATGAGACGGCATAAGTCGGCACGCTCATCAAGACGGTTAGGCTAAGGGCTAGTAGTGTGGGGGCGGATTGGTAAAAATTTTTCATAGCAAGTGTTAAATTTAAATAAAAATTGATAGAATAGACTTTTGACAAGTATAAATCATCATGGCAAAATTCACCACTTTTTTTATCAAAGACGGCATATTACACGGAGCGGACTTTGTGCCGTCCCCCAACTTTAATGCCCGCCCCAACTGCCCCATTACGGGCATTGTCATTCATAATATCAGCCTGCCCCCAAGCGAATTTGGCAAAACCGATATTACTGGCACGCATTTTGTCAAAGCCTTTTTTCAAAATAACCTAAATGCCAATGACCACGACTATTTTAAAACCATTGCCGATTTAGAAGTGTCGGCTCATTTATTTATTGAGCGAGACGGGTCTGTTAGTCAATTTGTCAATTTTAATGACAGGGCATGGCACGCAGGGAAGTCTGCTTATCTTGGGCGGTCAAATTGCAATGATTTTACCATTGGCATAGAATTAGAAGGCGATGATTTTTCGCCCTTTACTAAGATACAATATACCGCCCTTGCTCATATTATCCACGCCATTTATACCGCCTATCCTGCTACCAAACGACACCTTATGGGGCATAGCGATATTGCCCCTGTTCGCAAAACCGACCCTGGGGAATTTTTTGATTGGCAAAAATTAAGACAACTGGTTGATGATTTATGCAAACAATAATGGATTTGATATTGTCAATTTTTAAAATTTATAATCATTTAACTTCAAAACACACCCATTGGCGGTAAGGTGCGTATTACGCACCAATAAGATTTTTCATTTAAAAGGTGCGTGGTACGCACCTTACCATACGACTACCATACGACAAATAAATTTTTAAAGTTTAGCATTGGTGTAAATTGGGGTTAATTGACTATAATTAAAAAATACCCCAAATTTATTACCAATTTTTAAAAGGAATTACTATGCACACCAAAGATTATTTAATCTTATTTAGCGTGGTTTTGATTTGGGGTGTCAATTTTTTGGCAATGAAAATCGGCTTAAATGATGTACCGCCTTTGATATTGGGCATGGTGCGTTTTTTATTGATTTTATTGCCTGCTGTTTTCTTTTTTAAAAGACCCAACGCCCCGTGGATTTATTTAATTTTATATGGCTTGACCATTAGCTTTGGACAATTTAGCCTCATGTTTTTGGCATTGTCATGGCACTTTCCCACAGGGCTGTCGGCACTGATTTTGCAAGCACAAGTCTTTTTAACCGTGCTGTTTTCGTGCATACTCTTAAAAGAATCGGTCAAGCCCAATCATCTCATCGGCATGATAACGGCAGGGGTTGGGCTAGCCCTCATCGGCGTGGGGCAATATCAAGGCGGATTTTCGCTCATCGGTATGCTCCCCGTGCTGGGTGCGTCATTGAGCTGGGCGATTGGCAATGTCATCGTCAAAAAAATCGGACAAGTCAATCCCTTATCGCTCGTCATCTGGGGCAATCTGTCGGCACTCATCGCCTTTACGCTAGGCTCGCTCGTGGCATATGGCGTGGGCGGTGTGATGAGCCATTTGGCAAATTTTAGCGTGGCAGGGGTGCTTAGCGTGATGTTTTTGGCGTATGTGGCGAGCTTTGTCGGCTATACGGGCTGGGGGTATTTGCTGGCTCGGCATTCGGCAAGTAAGGTTACGCCCTTTATCATGCTCGTGCCTGTCATTGCGTTGGTCGTGGGCTATGTGGCGTTAAAAGAGCGTCTTATTTTGTGGCATTATGTGGGGATTTTGACGGTATTGTTTGGGCTTGGAGTGCATTTGTTGGGTGGGCGGTGGTTTGATAAAAGGGGCTGATGTTGTTTTTAAATTAAAGCGTGTTTTAATTACAGTAAGATGCGTAATACGCACCAATAAGATTTTTCATTTAAAAAGTGCGTGTTACGCACCCTACCATACTATAAAAGAATTTTTTAAAATTTAGCATTGGTGCAAATTAGGATTAATTGACTATAAATTTGTATTTTTTAAATTAACATATTTTTAAAAATATTTAAAATAAAATTGGTAAAAATCATTTTTTATATAAATTAAAAGATGCGTGGGATACAGTTGCTACAATCTTTATTTTTAAGTTAAAATATTTTTAAAAAATCATTTGCCCCTTTTTATTATTTTTTAATTTAAACAGCCCCAATTTTGATTTAACAAATCCGTCCACACCCCACAAATTCACAAAAAATCCATCAATTCATCGCCCAAATCCTTTATAATACGCACAAATTTTTGTTGGCAATTTATCATGGCAAAATCTCGTCTGCTTAGCTCCACCCTTGTCGTTAGCTCCATGACCATGCTCTCACGCATTTTGGGTTTGGTGCGTGATGTCGTCCTTATGGGCGTGTTTGGGGCAGGCGGTCTTATGGACGCATTTTTGGTCGCCTTCAAAATCCCCAACTTTTTACGCCGTCTTTTTGCCGAAGGGGCGTTCTCGCAAGCCTTTGTGCCTGTCTTGACCGAATATAAAGAACAAAAAACCTTTAACGAAATTCAGCTACTCATCAGCCGTGTCTCGGGCGTGCTTGGGGTGATTTTGCTTGCACTTACGGTGGCGGTGCTTGCCCTTGCCCCGTTTGTGATACAGCTTTTTGCCCCTGGGTTTGTGGATGACCCTGCCAAATTTAACACGGCAACCGAGCTTTTGTACCTAACCTTTCCTTATCTGTTTTTTATTTCCATGACGGCGTTTTTTGGCAGTATCCTGCAAAGCTATGGCAAATTTGCCCCGCCTGCCTTCGCCCCCGTCTTACTCAACATCTCCATGATAGTCGGGGCGTGGCTCATCGCCCCCATGCTTGACAAATCTATCATGGCATTAGGCTATGCGGTGGCGGTGGCGGGCGTATTACAGCTTATCATACAACTGCCTGATTTATATCGCAAAAAATTACTGGTCGCCCCAAGCATTGATTTCAAACATGAAGGGGTCAGACGCATTTTGACGCTCATGCTCCCTGCCATTTTTGGGGTGTCGGTAACGCAAATCAACCTGCTACTCAACACCATTTTTGCATCCAAAATGGCAAACGGCTCGGTCTCGTGGCTCTACTCTGCCGAGCGACTAAGCGAGTTGCCACTCGGTCTTATTGGCGTGGCAATCGGTACGGTCATCCTGCCCAGCCTGTCGGCAAGCCGTGCCAAAGCGGACATGACAGAATTTGGCAAAACCCTAGACTGGGCAATGCGTCTTATTGTCCTTATCGGTCTGCCTGCATCTGTGGCGATGTTTGTGCTGTCGGACGTGCTGATGAATGCCCTGTTTGTGCGTGGCGAATTTAGCGCCACAGACGGCGACATGGCTTCTCTTGCTCTACGCTGTCTGTCGGGTGGGATTTTGGGCTTTATGCTTATTAAGGTGTTCGCCCCTGCGTTTTTTGCAGGGCAAGACACCAAAACCCCTGTCAAAATCGGTATCGTCTCAGTGTTTGCTAATATGCTGTTTAGCGTGGTGTTTATTGGGATTTTTTATCTTGCCAAACTGCCCCTGCATGGCGGTCTTGCCTTAGCTACGACAGGGGCGAGCTTTGTTAATGCGGGGCTGTTGTATTACTTTTTGCAAAAACGGGATATTTGGCGTTTTGGCAAACATTGGTACAAAATGGGTATGCAGTTTGTCATCGCCACGCTTGCCATGACGGTAAGTCTGTATGCGGTGTTACCCTACTACCCCCAAGACGGCTCGGCATGGGTAAAACTTGCCGTGCTAATCGCTATCTGCGTGGCAGGTGCGGTGGTGTATGGCGTGGTGCTACTTGCCAGTGGGTTTAGACCAAGACAGTTACGGCATGGGTGAGATTAAAAAATGGGGGGGTTGCACCCTGCGGAACTGGCTTAATAATTACAACTTTTGGCATTATTAATTAACTATGCCTTTGGGCGGATTTGTAGGGGCAAATCATATTTGCCCTGTGATAACGTGTTGATTTTTGGGCGAATGTGATTCGCCCCTACATATTCAAATTTTAAAATATATCTTTATTGAACAATACCCAACTTTTTAATACAGGAAAACCATGAAAAAAATATCAAGAAATCATTTAGAAAAATTATATGATTTAGAGACTATTTTATCATATTTAAACCCAGATATTATTAGCGATGATGTTTATGATAAATTGGTTCATTTGTCATTTGACGATTATGATAGAATTATAGATATAGCTTATGCAAATCATTTTGAAAGCCTTGATGATATCAATAAAAATGCTTTTAAAAAAATTATCAATCAATCCCTTAATGAATTAAGTGATGAAGATATAGATTATATTTTTCAAAGCACCACATACTTTCCAATGGAAAATTCAGAAAATCACCAATTTGTTAAAAATTTATTATTAACAATAAAAGATAGGTTTGACTGGATATAACAATTCTTAATAAAACATATAGCAGGCAGGATTGTAGGGTGCGTACCACGCACCTTTTAAATAGAAAATCTTATTGGTGCGTGATACGCACCTTACTGCCAATGGGTGTATTTTAAAGTTAAATGATTATACTTAAAATTTAACTACTTTTTCCGTAAATATCCCCACCGCCAAACTCGCCCCCACCAGATCCGCCACGCCGTCCCATATGCCCATGATTATCAAACATCAAAGCGATACATTCCCCAACAAAAAGAGCGATTGCTCGCCCTTTTTTAACTTTTCTTAATTTTCATCATTTAATTGTGGCACTAAGGTCAGCTCCAACAGATGAATATACCGCCCTTCTACGTCCACCACCGTGATTTGCCAGTCGTTGATAGACACGCTCTGCCCCTCTAAGTTGCTCACCGCCCCCAACGCCTGCATGACCAGACCGCCCATGGTATCCACGTCCGTATCATCAAAGCTCGTCCCCAACACCTCGTTACAATCGCCGATGAGCGTGGACGCTTGGACGAGCCACACGCCGTCTTTTTCGGGGTGGGTGATGATGTTGTTAATGGTGCTGTCCTCATCGATGTCATCATGTTCATCAACGATGTCGCCGACAATCTCCTCCAACAAATCCTCCAATGTCGCCACGCCCGACACCGAACCGAACTCATCAACCACGACCGCCATATGCACCTGAGCACGTTGCAGTGAGCGTAGCAGGGTATCCGAGCGTGCTGTCTCCGAGATATACAGGGGCTTTCGTACTAGGTCTTTGAGCAAAAATGGGGGGTTTTGCCCTGCCGATTTTTGGGCGAGATAGGGAATTAGGTCTTTGACCAGCAAAATACCCATGACCGCATTATCGTCCGCCTCATCGATGACCGGATAGCGAGAATGATTGGACTCAAAAATGGTGGCAAGCACCGTCTCAATGTCATCACTACTGGTAATGGCTCTCACATCAGGGCGTGGGGTCATAATCTCCTTGACCGCCATGGCAGGCAAATCAAGCACGCCCTCCAACATATCTACCATGTCCGAATCCAAGAACCGCCGAGAGTCTTGGACAAGGTTAAGCAGGTCATCACGAGTTTCGGGAGCGGTAGATAGCCAACGTTTTAAGCCACGTCGCCAACTGTGGTCATCAGACATGGGAAATACTTTCCTTTGTTGTTTAAAAATATGTGCTTAATTTAGCGGATTTTGGGTGAATATTCAATCATTTTTTGTAAAATTTTAAGCCCTTGACTTAGCCAATCAAAATACCGATAATAAATCACCGACCCTATTTTTAAGGATTAAAAATGCGTGCCAAACACTACCCAATCCGCCCCAAACAAGCACACGGCTATCTGATGGCAATCTCCATACCTGTTTTGTATGTTGTGCCACTTTTTGTGCTGATTGTGCTGACTTTTTTCTAAAAGACAATGACTTTTCTTATTGGCAAAATTTTATCATCACCATAGTCATTGAGCTTGTGTTTTATTTTTTGGTGCGTGCGTATTTTAAACCCAAAATAAATGCCATTGCCTTAATCATTGACGATAAAGGCGTACGGACAAATAGTAATTTTTTAAATAAATTGTCCCATTCCACCCCCATTTTATTCAAAGATATTGATAAAATAGACTATGCCGAAAATTTAATCCAAGAAATACAAGGCAAATTATTATCAAAAGGCGACCCTTATTTAAAAGACTTTAATAAAACCCTAGTCATTCACGCCAGCAAAAAACAACACCGCCTAAAAGTTAGCCAAAAATTTATGATTGCCCAAAATGTGTGGGAAATTGATGATTTTGATGAACTTTTGGCAATTTTTGAAAAATACGGACATACGCCCAGCAATATTGACAATCAAACTTATATCAAAGACAATGTCCCACAATTGCAAGAACTTGGCAAGCGTTCTGGGCATTTGGCGTATGGGTCGTTTTTCTTATTTTTGATAATGGGTGTGTTATTTTATGTGGATAAATTTATTACCCTAGATTTTAATAATATGTCATCAATTTTTATGGGCGTGGCGGTATTGGTTGGTATATTTGGGCTTTATTATGTTTATCATGAAAATAAAGAATGGCAAGGGGCGGTGTCGCTTGTTTTATTTGTACCCATAACAACGGCATTTATATTTAGTGCGATGTTATTTTTATCGCCTTTTGTCGGGCAATCGCACCCCGTAGAATTTAAATTACAAGGTGGCAAATGGCAAACCAATTTTAATAGCAAACCCCTTGAAATAGAATGTCAAGAAAATCAAACTAATACCGATTCAGATGGTAAAGTCAATATTATAGATACTTTGGGAATGATAAGAATTTCCTTTGATGAAATTAATAAAGTCTGTCATAATGGGAAATTTACCAAAGGGGATTAAATCTTCACCCATCTTATCACACGTTCTTCCATCTCATCATCACGAAAGTTTTGTTCCGAATGACATCGCCCCGCCACGCCCAGTTTTTTTATTTCTTTGTTGTGCCTGTCTGAACCGCACCCCAAAAGT
>NZ_MXAN01000079.1:8890-25731 GCF_002027545.1 Moraxella lacunata | reverse complement strand
TTTTGGGTTCGGTTGGTATAATTAATCAGTTTTTCGTTAAATTGTCAAGGAAAAATTATCCATTTTTATGGACTTATTTTTATGATAAAATCAGAAATTTTAATGAATGACAAAACAAAAAAAACCATGCCAAAAGCATGGTTTTTAGAGTTGTATACGATTTTTTAAAAACCGTTAGCCATCGGGTCAAACGGTGGCGGTTCTTTTTTCACATACACTTCTTCGGGCTTATCTAAAATCGCACGGGTCACATGACCATCGGCAATCTCACGCAAAGCAAGCACAGTTGGCTTATCGCCTTCGGGAGTCACCAATGGGTCGGCACGCCCTGTGGCAAGCTGACGTGCTCGTCTTGACGCCACCAAAATCAAATCAAAACGGTTATCTACCGTATCCAAACAATCTTCAATCGTCACTCGTGCCATAAATCACACTCTTTACATTGATAACAATCTACTATTATAACAGATTTTTACTATTTTAAAAGCGGAAAATTAAGGTTTGGCACGCCCTAACTCACCAATAACTGACTGATTAATTTTTCATGGCGTACCGTTTGCTTGTCAATGGCAAGGCGATAGGCAGTGATGATGGCTTTTATCTCGGATAAAGCTACACCAAAATCATCGTTAATCACCACATAGTCAAAGTTTACATACTCTTGCATTTCACGCACCGCCCCTGCCAGTCTGGTTTCGATGACTTTGGTGGCGTCTTGGTTACGGTTCATCAGACGGCTACGCAGGGCATCGCGGCTTGGCGGCAGGATAAAAATCATCACCGCTTGAGGGATGAGTTTTTTGACTTGTAATGCCCCTTGCCAATCAATCTCCAAAATCACGTCCATGCCCGCACCGAGCAAATCATTGACCGCTGTCTTACTGGTGCCATAATAGTTGCCAAACACTTCAGCATGCTCCAAAAACTCACTCTCCCCCACCAAACGGATGAACTCATCTGTGTCAGTAAAATAATAATGCTCGCCATCAATCTCACCACGTCTAGGCTCACGGGTGGTGTGCGAGACGCTGACCACGAGATTTTTGGTAGTGGCGAGTAGCTCCTTGACCAGTGATGTCTTGCCTGTGCCTGAGGCGGCGGTGATGATAAAAAGCGTGCCTTGGGTGGGGTTTGGTGCATTCATAGACTCAACCAGCTTGATTTAACAAAATAAATGATAGATGTTGAGAAATTATAACACAAATTAACATATCTTAAAACGACAAATTATGGTAAAGTAAGCCGTTTTGATGTTGAGTTATTTGGAAATTTTTCATGCAAATCCTACTTGCCAATCCCCGTGGCTTTTGTGCTGGTGTCGACCGTGCCATTGCCATTGTCAATGAAGCCTTACGCCGTTTTAATCCGCCCATCTATGTCCGCCATGAAGTCGTCCACAACAAATTTGTGGTCGAAGACTTGGCTCGCCGTGGGGCGGTGTTTGTCGAAGAGCTTGACGAAGTACCTGATGGGGCGATTGTGATTTTCTCCGCTCATGGCGTATCCAAGGCGGTCGAAGATGAAGCGACACGCCGAGATTTGACTGTGTTTGATGCCACTTGCCCTTTGGTTACCAAAGTGCATATCGAGGTTGGCAAATTTGCCAAAGGCGGTATGGACGCCATTCTCATCGGACACGCAGGACACCCCGAAGTCGAAGGCACGATGGGGCGGTTTGACACCAGTTTTGGCGGTCACATTCATCTGGTCGAAGATGTGGATGACGTGGCGAATTTGGATTTTGGGGCGGACAAAGAGCTTGCCTTTGTCACGCAGACCACTTTATCCATGGACGACACCGCTCAAGTCATCGATGCCCTAAAAGACAAATTCCCCCAAATCAACGCTCCAAGAAAAGATGACATTTGCTATGCCACTCAAAACCGCCAAGATGCGGTGAAATCTTTGGCAAAAGAATGTGAGATTGTACTGGTGGTCGGCTCACCCAACTCATCGAACTCCAACCGTCTAAGAGAGCTTGCCGAACGACTCGGAGCAAAGGCGTATCTCATTGATAACGCTTCTCAGATGGATAGGGCGTGGTTTGATGGCGTGGATCGTGTGGGTGTTACCGCAGGTGCGTCTGCCCCCGAAGTGCTCATCAAAGAAGTGCTAGACACCCTACAAGACTGGGGGGCGGATACACCAACCGAGCTGTCGGGCATCGAAGAGAATGTTACCTTTTCTCTACCAAAGAGCTTACGATAATCATCAGGGTTTGTCATCAACCAGTCATAAACGAAACATCTATTTACAATTTATCAAGCAAAATGGCGAAAAATGGTTGTTCCTGCTTCTTAATTGAGCTACACTAAACCTGTAATCCACCATTGAAATTAAGACAGGTACAGCCATGACTCGCCAAACCGCTCATGATTTCACCGCTCATCATCCTACCATTTCGCTCACCACCCATGGCACTCGCCCTGCCATCATGACCGTCATTCATGGCGACAAGACACGTGCCATCAGCAACGACATGATTGTCCAAACCCTAACCAAATTAACCACATCCATCACACAAGCAACACCCAGACGACAGGTGGCATAAGGGTTTTATTCTACTCTTTTAGTAACAGTTTTTCAAACACCAACAGTTCCTGCTCCAACAATTGGGTCAGCTGTTCAATGTGTGGCAAGGCACTTTGGCAAGCGGTAATGCCAAAATCTATCTTGTCTTGATAATTGGTCAGCGTGATGTTCAAAGCTTGCCCATCTAGTAGCACCGATGCAGGGAAAATCCCCGTCAGTCTCGCCCCATTTAGATACATGGGGGTGTTATCTCCCGGTACATTTGAGATGATGAGATTAAAGGCTTGGCGGGTCGGCATCACGCCCGTGCTTAGATTGGCAAATGCCATGCCATAAGCAAGCAAGCTATAATTAATGACCTGTGCCTGATTCATGCGAGAAAATCGTTGTTTGCCATCATCCACGCTTGCCTTGATGCTCAAAAGACGCTCGGCAGGGTTGGATTTGTGCGTGGCAAGATTGGTGAGAATGAACGAGAGCTGATTGCCCATGGCACTTTTATCACGGCGAAGCGATATCGGCACAAAGGCAATGAGTGGCTTGGCAGGCAAGGCATCTTGGGCAAGTAGATATTCACGCAACGCCCCTGCACAGATGGCAAGCAGGACATCATTGGTCGTCGCCCCAAAATGCTCGGCAATCTTTGCAAATCGCCCTTTTTCAAATGAGACGAACGCCAGCTGGCGTGAACTGCTGATTTTTTGGTTTAAGATGGACTTGGGGGCATCAAAGGTGCTGGTGAAATGTGGATTTTTTTCCCCGAAGTGATTTTTGATACTATTAACCAACTCTCGCCCCACAGGATAGATAGTGGCAAGCTGTTCTTTGATGATTTTTAGGGGCGGTTTGTGAATGGGTAAGATGGTGTTGATTTGACTGCGGCATTTGGTGGATAACGACCAAAACGGGGCGGTCATCTTCTCTGTTTTGGATGCTGAGAGCGACATTTGAAGCAGTCGCATGGCGGCAATGCCATCTGTCATCGCATGATGAATTTTTAAAAATAACGCAAAGCGAGCATTGCCACCGTCATGAGCAGGGGCAAGCCCATCGATGAGATGAAATTCCCACAACGGCTTGGCTCTGTCCAACATCAGCCCATGCTCTCGTGAGATATAGTTGGTCAGCTCTTTGGTGCCACCAGGTTTGGGTAGGGCAACATGGCGAAAATGATGATTGACATCAAAATCCCCATCTCTCTCCCAAAACAGCCCCTTGCTTAGCACTTGATTAAAAGGAAAGCTCGGCTTGGTGCGAGTTACTTCAATATCTGCCACCAACTTTGCCAAAAAATCATCGCCCGCCCCGTCAGGCAACTCAAAAATACACAAACCCGAAACGTGCATCGGCTCCTTGCGAGTTTCAAGCATCAAAAATACATGGTCAATGGCATTTAAAGCACGCACGTGTTGTCCTTAATTGATAAAATATGTTTTTAAAAGTGGATAAAAATGACAGGTTAATGACATCAAAAAAGGTAATTAGTATAACAAATTTTTGTAAAAAATTTTATCAATCCATGACTATTTTTAAAAATTTTTTTCAATAAAAAAGAGCGAAACACTTAGGCTCGCTCTTTTTATTATGCTGTTTTTATAAAATAGCAATCATCACTTACTTTCAAGCTGTGGCACGGCATTACCGCCCGACAATCCCAAAAGCCCTGCACCTGCATAAATGCCGAGTTTGGCACGAGTGTCTGAAATGTCAAGATTACGCATGGTCAGCTGTCCGATACGGTCGGTTGCGGTAAAGCTTGCATCTTCTACTTTTTCCATAGACAGGCGTTCAGGCTCATAGGTGAGATTTGGCGACTTGGTGTCCAGGATAGAGTAGTCGTTACCACGGCGTAGTTCTAGCACCACTTCGCCGGTAATGGCTTTGGCGACCCAACGCTGTGCGGTCTCACGGAGCATAAGAGCTTGGCTGTCAAACCAGCGACCTTGATAGAGTAGGCGACCCAAACGCAGTCCGTTAATGCGATACTGTTCAATGGTGTCTTCGTTGTGAATGCCCGTAACCAAGCGTTCGTAGGCGATGTGCAGTAGTGCCATACCAGGGGCTTCATAAATGCCACGAGATTTGGCTTCGATGATACGATTCTCAATCTGGTCGGTCATGCCCAAGCCGTGTCGTCCGCCGATTTCGTTGGCTTTTAGCATAAGAGCCACAGGATCATCAAATTTTTCGCCATTTAATGCCACAGGATTGCCTTCAAAAAATTCCACCGTAACGGTCTCAGGCTTAATCTCCACGCTTTCGTCCCAGTAGCGTACGCCCATGATAGGTTCGACGATTTTGTGGCTTGCATTCAAAAACTCCAAATCTTTGGCTTCATGTGTCGCCCCAAGCATATTTGAGTCGGTAGAATACGCCTTTTCTTTGCTCATTTTGTAGTCAAAGCCGTTGTCAATCAAGAACTGGCTCATCTCCGCTCGTCCGCCAAGTTCATCAATGAAGGTCTCGTCCAGCCAAGGCTTATAAATTCTAAGCTTAGGATTGGTCAGTAGCCCATAGCGATAAAAACGCTCAATGTCATTACCCTTGTAGGTTGAGCCATCCCCCCAAATGTCCACGCCGTCGTCGCTCATGGCGGTTACGAGCATCGTGCCTGTTACCGCACGTCCTAGCGGTGTGGTATTAAAATACGGCATACCACCTGTTGTGATATGAAACGCTCCGCACTGTATCGCACAAATACCTTCACGAGCAAGCTGGGTACGGCAATCCACAAGGCGAGCCTTCTCTGCCCCGTATTGCATGGCTTTGGCAGAGATTGAATCATAGTCGGACTCATCGGGCTGTCCTAGATTGGCAGTATAAGCATAAGGCATTGCCCCTTTTTGCTTAATCCACAAAATGGCGGCGGACGTATCCAAACCGCCCGAAAATGCGATACCTACCTTTTCGCCCACGGGCAAAGATTCTAAAATGGTGCTACTCATACCAACTCCAATTTTCATAAAATAAAAGAATGCAATCCAAAAATTATAACACTTTTGGCAAATCTTAGGGTGAAAATTTTAAAAATTTGGCAAATTTTCACAAAAATAGGCGAAAAATTTTTAAAAATTTGCTAAACTAGTAAAATTTAAAATAGTGAACATTTTTAAAATTGATAACCCAATCATCATAAAGCCATGACTGCCCCAACCCTATGATAACCTTAAAAATAGACACCACCGCCCAAAGTTTGACCGTATTTGATGGTGATAAGCTCATCAAAATCCTGCCTGTCTCTACCGCCAAAAATGGCACAGGACAACTTGAAAATACAGGGTGCACCCCGCTTGGCAGACATATCATCAATGACAAAATCGGGGGCGAACACCCCAAAAATGCCGTCTTTGTCGGACGAGTGTTTACAGGTGAGATCTATGATGACAAATTGGGGCAAACCAATCCTGATAGGGACTGGATTTTGAGTCGGATTTTGTGGTTAAAAGGTGTGGAAAACGGCTATAATCTTGGCAAAACCGCAGACGGTACGGTGTGCGATACCCACGCCCGATATATCTACATTCACGGCACGCCCGATACCGAGCCTGTGGGCGTGCCGATGTCGCATGGCTGTATTCGTATGAGAAATGATGACGTGGTGTGGCTATATGATGTGGTAGATGTGGGGACACAAGTGTTAATCATTTAGCCTATTTATCAAAAATATTTTCATCTTTTAAAAAGGCAATTTATGAAATATTTATTACTAATTCCTATTATCATATTAACCGCTTGTGTGAATATTCCCCACAAATCTGATAATAAAAAACCACAAATCACACAAACTGCCCAGTCGGATATTTTTATTATTTATTTTGACAAAGACAAAAAAGACAATTTATTAACACACATCAATCATCATCACGATGAGGTTGTTTATTTATATGACAACATAAATGCCGTGGCGGTAAAAATCACGGCAACTGATTTAGATAAACAAATACAATCTTATCAAGCGATTGATGGTGTTTTACAAATCACCAAAAACCAAACCATGCAATTGTATTAAATTAAAACAGAAAAAGGTAATTATGAATTTACAAAAAGTTGATTTAAACCTGATTGTTTATCTAGACGTATTACTGCGTGAAAAAAACGTTACCCGTGCCGCCGAACAGCTTGGCATTACTCAGCCTGCGATGAGTAATATTTTACGCAGATTACGTTCGCTGTTTAATGACCCCTTGCTCGTGCGGTCGTCCGAAGGCATGACCCCCACCGAGCGAGCGAGCGAGTTACAGCCACGCATTCGTGAGATACTCTCGGACGTGGGGACGCTGTTGGAGCCACGCACCGAGTTTCGTCCGTATAGCACATCTCGGGTGTTTCGGATTATGACATCGGACTATGCCGAAGCCACGCTTGTGCCACGCCTTGTTAAAGCCTTGCGAAGTGAAGCCCCCAACGTGATTTTGGACTTTTTGACCCCGTCTGATGTGTCATATCGGGACATGGAACAAGGGCGAGTGGATTTGGCGATTAACCGCTTTAATGAGATACCACAAAGTTTTCATCAGGTACTGGTGTGGCGTGATACGTTTAGTTGTCTGCTGTCGGCAGAATCGCCCCATTTGCACCGTTTTAACCTAAAAAACTACCTAAAAGCTCAGCACGTCTGGGTGTCTAAGACGGGCATGGGTGTGGGTTTTGGGGTCAATCCTGAAAAATCGGGCGGTCTGGGTTCTATCGACCAAGCCTTACAGCGACTGGGACAAAAACGCCAAATCAGTGTCTTTACTCGCCACTACCAAATGCCTGCCATGCTCGCCGCCAACAAAGACCTGATTGCCACGCTACCCACTCGTGTGGCAAACCTGCAAGCCCAAAATAATCCGCAAATCGCGGTCAAAGAACCGCCGTTTTTTATCCCTGAATTTGAACTCAAAATGGCGTGGTCGCCCCTACTACAACACCACCCTGCTCATAAATGGCTAAGACAGCTTATCATTCATGTGGCACGGCAAATCATGGCAGAAGAAGACGCCAAACTGCGTCAATAAAACAACCATTGAAGCTGTTGTATTATTTTTAGAATTTTAGAAATTAGGGTACGCCGCCTTTGATATCTCCTTGAAAACGAGCAATTTTTCTCATTTTTATGGCAAATACAAAAAGCAGGCACGCCCTAGTGTATGAAATAAAGGCAAAAAAATCCCCAAGTCAGGGGAGACTTAGGGGATTAAACTGGAAAAACCAGTTAAAAATGGCGCAGCGGACGGGACTCGAACCCGCGACCCCCGGCGTGACAGGCCGGTATTCTAACCAACTGAACTACCGCTGCTAAGGTCGCTAATCTTTTTTAACCATAAAAGATTTAAAATGGTGGGCGGTAACGGATTCGAACCGCTGACCCTCTGCTTGTAAGGCAGACGCTCTACCAACTGAGCTAACCGCCCGAACTTGACTTACTTAACTATTTTAATAAACAATTTAAACCATGTTTATTTGTTATGTATGTCGTTCGTTGTGGTGCGTATTATATAGATTTTTTGGTGGGTGTCAAACACTTTTTGTAAAAATTTTAAATAAAATTTATAAGCCATTGAAATTTATAAAATTATTTTTTAAAAATTATTTTATAAAATTTCCTATCCGTTTTCACTAGGGCGTGCCTGCCTTTGGTATTTGCAATGAAAAATGAGAAAAATCGCACGTTTTTCAAGGAAAAAGTGAAGTTTGATAGTTATTCTATCAAACGAGCTTTTGACGATGAAAAACAAGATTTAGCCATTTTTCATGCAAAAATTGATAAAAGTGTTAAACCTTCGTCTTATTTTATAAATAAAAATGTTATCAATGTTCAGCACACCCTAATCACCCCGAACATATCGCTCCACTTCATGCAGTCGCTCCATCGTGCCGACATCGACCCATTTGTCGCTCAGTATCTCGCCACTGACACGCCCCCCTACCATCGCCGAACGTAGCAGTGGTGCCAGTGGTGCTATCTCGCCCACGCCCACGCCTGCCACTATCTGTGGCGACATCACACTAATGCCAGCAAAGGTGTGGTTGTTGCCATCGTCGCTTTTTAGTCCGACCCTGCCCGCCCCCCCTGCCGACATCTGTACCAGAGAAAAATCGCCCGTGGGGTTATGCTCAGGATTGGCGGTCAGCATCAGATGAGCCAGATTGTCGCCAAGGCTGTGATGAGCCAGCCCATCAAACGCAAACTCACTCCACACATCGCCATTAATAAGCAAAAACGGCTCGTCTCTTAGCTTCCCACGAGCCAGTGCATAGCGTATGCCCCCTGCCGTCTCCAAAGGTTCGGGCAGGACACTCTCATCAGATATGTGGATATTCACACCAAAATCACGACCTTGAAAAAAGTCAATAATCACACCGCCTAGATAACCGACATTTAGAGTAATGTCGGTAATGCCTGCCTGTTTTAGGCGTTCGATGTGCCACACTATCAAGGGCTTTTGTGCCACCATCACAAGGGGCTTGGGCGTGGTCAGGGTCAAAGGACGCATTCTAGTGCCTTTACCTGCCGATAAAATCATGGCTTGGGTTATCATGGTTTGCCTTTTATAAACATCATTTTTATATAATGATTGGGGTTTTTGAATTAATTATCTTGATAAAATTAACCCCATCAATTTTAAAATTAAAAATATCAAACATTAAAATAAAAATAGGACAATTTATCATATCATCATCCTATTTTATTTATACCGATATAAAGACCTGAGTATACGCAGGTAGGATTTTTTGCTGAATGAATTCATTAAAAGTGGCATAAACATCATCGCCCTGCTCACTTAACCATTTTAGCTCACGGCACAAATCATTCATCACTTTGGGGATGTTTTGCAAATAACGCTCTTTACCATCTCGCTGATACAGACGAATGAAAATCCCCAATACTTTTAAATGTCGCTGTACGCCCATGATATTGACATTTTTGGTAAAGTCATGCAAAGTCATGTTAGGGTTTTTTAATTCATAAAAGACCCCAATCTGCTCATTCACCCACGTCTCATCCACATCAATGTACGCATCTCGCACCAGACTCACCAAATCATAAGTATCCGCCCCAATCACCGCATCTTGAAAATCAATCACGCCCAGCTCATCGGACGCTTTATCTTGCATGAGATTGCGACTGTGATAATCGCGATGAACGATGACTTTGGGCTGACTTTGGACATCAGTGATGACTTGTTTTTTTAGTCGCTCCCATAATAACTCATCATCGGATGTAAATGCCACGTTGATATATGGCAAGAACCATTGGCTAAATAAATCCATCTCATCATTTAATTTCTCATCGCTATATGCTGGCAAATCAACATCAATATCCAAATCCTGTAACTTGATTAATGTCTCGTAGGCTTTTTGATAATAGCGAGTCACATTTGCTTTATCATCTTTGATTAAATGAGCAAATTCAGTCGCACCAAAGTCTTGTAACAATAAAAAACCCTTAGGAATGTCTTGGGCGATGATGTCAGGCACATTCACCGCTTCACTCATGATACCTGCCACCGCTACAAATTCGGTCACACTTTCTTTGTCAGGCGGAGCATCCATCAAAAGATACGTCATTTCATCTTTATCATGTTCGCTTGCCACCTTAAAATGAATGCGATGATAACGGCGAAAACTGGCATCCCCTGCCAAGCTCTCTACCGTAAAACCAGCGGTTAGGTGATTGTTTAAAAAATTCATCATCTCATCATGGCGAGTCATGGTATGCCCTTATGGTTAAAATGGTTTAGTTAAATGATTTGGTTAAATGATTAAACAGGTGCCATAGTTTAGCGGATTTTTGGGTGTTACACCAGTCATTTTCGGTGTATTATTTTTTACTGGCACATTTTTATAAGAAATAGAGCGTGTTAAAACTTTATAACAGAATTTAAAATTTAGAAATATTTTAGAAATAAAAGGATGTTTTTGCATGAAAAATGTGCAACTCCCCTGCTTTTAAAATAGGCATTTTTCATTGCAAATACAAAAGGCAGGCACGCCCTAATAAAAACTATTTAATTTTAAATCAAAAATAGGGTAAAATAGCCAATCTTACTTTATATTTAAAATCACCCTAAGTCAATCAGGTAACATCATGGCACGTGGACAGGCAACACAGAGCAAACAGGGCAGACAAAAACAGGATTTTTTTGGCAAAAAGCACGAACTGACCATCTGTGTCGGCATGGCGTTGTTTGGTGTATTGCCTACCCTAAGTCACGCCCAAAGTTTTGTAACATCTGATGACATCACACGCCCAAACGCCAACAGCATGATGAGCCATACGCCCACGCCTGCCACCGTTCAAGCGACCACAGGGGCAAAGATAGAGACTAACTCAACCGATGACGGCTTGGGATTTGTCGCCAGCACCAATAACACCCAAACCGCCAATTCTGCCCCCACCATCACTCAGCCCAAACCTGCTCATCTGTCTTATCATGCCGTCACTTCGCATGACCCCCAATACAGCCCTGAATACAGCACACGGGGCAATCCACATCTTGATAATAACCCATATCTTGATAATAAATTAACAAACAACAAACAGGGCGATAAATCAAATCACAACCCAAAACCCACGTCATTTGTCACATCAGATACTCATGGCATTCATAACAGCCATAACAGTCAAACCATTTCAAACAGCAAAGGCAATCAAAGCACGACATTTATCAGCAGTGACAACATCAGCCAAGACCATCATGCCAACACACAAAAAAGCCAAAGTCTTGCCAAACTTGCCCAATATTATCACGCCAAGCCAAGCACAAGCGGACATGTGGCACGCTGTGAAGGGGTGTGGGTACAGCCCAAGCGAGAGAGCCTAAGCCAAAGTTTGGGCTATCGGGATCATGGCGATGATAACGACACTTTCTACGCCCAAGCCGACTACGGCTACTATGACAATAAAGACTACGCCGAGCTTGCTGGCAATGTCATCATCGAACAAAACGGCCAGCAAATCGTCGCTGACAAGCTCATCTATCAGCCCAGCACAAGACAAATGCGTGCCACAGGGCAAGTGCTGTTTAGTGATGACAGACCACCCAGTACTGGCGGTAGCAAGGTAAGCGGTGCAGGGATTATCGGGGTTGCCGATAACTTATACTATGCCGATGATGGCAGAACTGCCACCGCTCATGATGTCGCCTTTGCCAGCACCACCATGAACGCCCACGGGCATGCCCACACCCTAAACAAAGTCGGCGATAACCAATACCACATGCAGGACGTGATGTTCTCCACCTGCCCGCCAACCGAACGCAAATGGCATTTGGACGCCAGTAGCATTGACATCGATAACGACACAGGGCGTGGTGTGGCAAAAAACAGCACACTCAGAATCGGTAACGTGCCCGTCTTTTATTTGCCATATTTTAACTTTCCCATTGATGACAGACGTGCCAGTGGCTTTTTGTTACCGACGGCAGGGTTTGGCTCGGACAGTTTTGAGATTAGCACGCCCTATTACCTAAACCTTGCCCCAAACTATGATGCCACCATCACGCCCACGGTGTTTAGTAGCAAAAACCCCATGCTCACGGGCGAGTTTCGCTATCTGACACAGCACGTCGGGGCAGGCGTGTTACGTGGTTCTTTATTGCCCAATGACCGCAAATACAATAACGAAGACCGCAAAAGCCTGTTTTATGACCACTATTGGCAGTCCAAACGCCACCCCCATCTGTCCGCCTACGCTCATTATCGCTACGTCTCGGACAGCAGTTATCTTAATGACTTTGACACGCTTGGCATCGAAGGCAACCCACTTAACCTACCACGCAACATCGGGGCAAGCTACTACAATGACTACATCAGTGCCGATTTGCGAGCTGAGACCTTTCAGACGTTATATGGTAAAAATAACGACGGCACGACCATCCTAGACAAAGACAAGCCTTACTCACGCCTGCCCCAGTTGTCGGTGCATTATCGCTTGCCAAAACTTGTCAATGAATTTGACGTGCTAAACCGCCTAAAAGTAGAAGGGGTTCACAACTCTGCCTATTTTAAAAAATCCATCAAAGACAACTCCGAGACGGAAAAATCAGGCTTTCGCATGTACAACCAACTCTCGGCAAGTTACCCGATGACTCGCTCATGGGGCTATGCTACGCCATCGCTTGCCTTGACACATCTGCATGTATCTTATGATGAAGACAGCCTTATCGGACAAAATCTGACCGAAGACGAAGGCACTTATTCAGTATTCGCTCCTAGGGTTGGGTTGGATACGGGGCTGTTTTTTGAAAAGGCAGGTTCGCCCTTTGGACTGTATGACGACAGCTTGGGCGGTCATCAAGTCATCATGCCACGCCTAAAATACACCTACATCCCTTACAAAGACCAAAGCAACATCCCCAACTTTGAGACCGCCATCGGGCAGATTAGCTACGACCGCCTACTGTCCGATTCGTGGTTCTTAGGCTATGCCCGCATTGGCGACTTGCACGCCATCACCCCTGCTCTGCATTATCGCTATGTGGATGGGTCAGGTCTGACACGCTTTGATGGAGGCATTGCCGAGCAGATTTATTTAGATGACATTCGTGTGGGCTTAGATGACAGCCAAATCTTTACAGGTAGCACATCAGGGATGGCATGGCGAGCTTCTGCTCAGCCGACGGATAACTTTTGGGTAGAAGCTGGTGGGGCATTTACCCCCAGCTACGACCTAAGTGCCATCGTCGCTCAGCTACGTTATCAGCCCAGTGATAATCAGCTGTACAACTTTGGCGTCATCGAACGCAAAGACAACCCCGCCACAGGTCAGCTTGCCCTATCGGCTTATACCGCCTCCGCTGTCTTTCCCATCAACAACCGCTGGCGTGTCATGACCCAAGCCCAATACGACTATAAAAATGACCGCCTGCTTGATGCCCTAGTCGGGGTCAATTACGAAGATTGCTGTTATGGCTTATCGGTCTACGCTCGTCGTTATCGCAACGACCTAAACCCCGAAGCAGGAGTGGACAATGCTGTCATGGCGGAGATTCGCCTAAATGGCATTACCAGTGGCGGTAAGCTAAACCGCCTGATGTCTGATAAAGTCTTGGGTTATGATACCGTCAATCAAGCATGGCAACAGGATTATTAATTTATTTAAATCATAGCATTTGACGAGATGATGATGAAATGCTAAACTGGTTTGGTTTATCTATTAACAATTTTATAGGAACAACAATGAAACACCCCCTTATCCAATCCCTACTTGCCATCAGCCTGAGCCTAGGCATGGCGACGGTCGCCACCGCCAACACCCCTAGCGTGACAAGCAGTGCCGATGGTATTTTGGCACAGGTCAATGACGAAATTATCCTAAAAAGCGAGTTCATTACAGCCAGTCAAGCCATGGCTCGTGAATATCGTGACAGGGGCATCGCTCTATCTAATGCCGAAGTCCAAAACCTTACCATGGATGCACTCATCACGCGCAAATTACAGCTTGGACTGGTAAAACGTGCAGGGTTTAGCCCCAATGAAAATGCGGTCAATCGTGAACTGCTCGCCATCGCCAACCAAGAAGGGTTTGACAACTTGGCAGATTTTCAACGCTCGCTTGATGGCAAACGGTTAAGCAGTTATGCCGAACTTCGCCGTCAAGTCATCGAAGATGCAAGCCTAGTGGCATTATGGCAAGCCCAAGTCCGTCCACGCATTAACATCAGCGAGCAGGAAGTCAATGCCTTTTTAAACTCGCCCGAAGGACAACAAATCCCTGCCGAACAGGTGCTTATCCCCGAATGGCAAACCAGTCATATTTTGGTCAAAGTTGATGATGCTCAAAGTGATGCCATGGCACAACAAAAAATCAACGCCCTATACAGCGAACTACAAAAAGGAGCGGACTTTGGGGCGATGGCAGCCACCTATTCTGATGACACAGGCTCTGCCACCCAAAACGGTCGCCTAGGCTGGGTCACTGACGGGCAGATGGTCAAAGAATTTGAAGCGACGATGAAAAATACTGTCGCTGGTGATTTTTCCACCCCGTTTCGCACGCAGTTTGGCTGGCACATCCTAAAAGTGGAGAACACTCGCCAGCGAGACATGAGTAATGAAGCACGCAAAGACAAAGCTCGTGAGATACTGTTTAGCCGTCAAGCTCCCCAAGCCGAAGAAGACTGGGTGGATGAACTAAAAGCTGGGGCTTATATTAAGATTTTTGAATAATTTTACAAATATCAAAAGACGGCTTAATGGTCGTCTTTTTTATCATCCGCTTTTAGCATTCTGCTTTTCCAAACAACTCGATTCCCATCAAAAACTACCCATCAATCACAAAAACAACACCGTTTATCAATAATTTTTCATAAAACCACTCCTATTGTAAAATTTTTAGTATAATTCTATGTTAATTTTTATTAATTCAAACCATTGATTTTATCAATAAATAACCTATCTCTTGGAACTTAAGGATATTCTATGAATCACATTTATCGAGTTGTTTTTAACCACGCCACAGGCACTTATCAATGTGTATCAGAATTTGCCAAAGCCCGTGGCAAGACCAAGTCAGTCAAGACATTGGCATTGGCGATTGGAATAATCTTAACAAGCAATGCAGGTGCGGTTATCTATGAAGGGGACATCCGCCTGACCGACGGTGAGCTAACCTATGGAACCCTGGAAATAAGAAAGGGGGCAACCGTACAAGCAGGCACGCTGAACATTCACAAAATGCTAGGAGCAGATGGGGAGGCACTTATCCACGAAAACAGCCATCTAAAGCTAAATGGCGATTTGAAAATTGGCAAATCATCAACAGGCGTACTAACTCTAGATGACAACAACAATGACCCAGCCCAACAAAATAGCAGTGTAGAAGTTGCTAGAACATTAACGATAGGGAAAGACAAACCCATCACCACCAGCACTAACCCTGTGGAGAATGCCAGTTTTGTGAACGTATTTGGCAATCATACCTTAACCGCCCATCACGCCATTGTCGGCAAAGAAGGCAATGGCTATTTGACGGTATGGCGAAATCAAGACAACGAGAATATTAAATTTAATAGACTAGACATTGGTGGCACAGCCAATACCAATGAAACAGGGACAGGCACAGTCAGCCTTGTTGGTGCAGACATTCAGGCAGAGACCATTTATGTGGGCAATGCAGGCAAAGGCACCTTTAATGCCAAAGATGGGAGTTACATTAGAGGCGAATTATTGCAAATTGGGATGGAAAAAGGTGGTACGGGCGAGCTAACCTTACAAAATAATTCAGTTGCCAGACTAACCGACATCGTTGTGGGTGGGGCAGGTACTGGCAAACTTGTCGCAAAAAACAATGACAGTAGTATTGTCGCAGACACCCTAACCATTGCCGCCAAAACAGGTAGTCGTGGCGATGTTTTGATAGAAGATAATGCATATCTTGAAGTACAAGACATCACTGTTGGTGAGCAAGGTGTTGGCAATTTAACCTTCAAACAATTATGGCAAATCCACCCAATTCAAAATATTACACTTGGTAAATCACAAACAGGTGTCGGCACACTACATCTTGACACAGAAACTAGCACAGCTATTAACACTATTACCGTTGGTGAACAAGGGCAAGGCGTACTCAAAATCACAGGTACAGACAAACAGCCAGCCATGCTCGAAGTTCACCAAATTCAAAGAAGCCCCGATGCTCAACGCTCAGAAATACACCTCAATGGTGCAGGACTGGTTTTCACTCAAGATCAAAACAATTTGTTTGCAGGATTTAATCAAAACAACAAAATTGAGATTGGCAAAGAAGGTCTATGGGTGCAAATGGGCGACTTACACAGGGATGACACACCCGCCAATGTCATTATCAATCCCGAGGCAGTCATTACAGGAGATGTAGGACAAACCGTTGCAGTTACTATAGATGAACAAAACGAGTTTGTTTCGGGTGGTTTTATTATGAATGGTTCAGGAATGCTAACCTTGTCTGAAAACTCCAAAAAATTCACAGGCGACATCGGAGCCATTGATGGCACACTCAAAATAGATGGCAATCTTAAGATGGCTGGCGAAAATCTGGTTATCGGCATTTCAGACTACAATGAAGACAGCAAAATTATAAAGATGACCGTTATGGCAAAGTAATTGTTACGGGCACTGCTGACATTGACAATGGCAACCTAAAAGCCCTAACCCAAGACTTTATTAAGGACACCAACAAATCAACAGTTTGGCACAATGTTTTGACAGCGGGCACTCTAAATGGTCGATTCAAAAACATTACAGACAATAGTCCACTTGTGGATTTTGAAGCAGATTATAGTGATACCAACAAAGTACATTTAAAATTAGCACAGCAAGGCTCAACGCCAACGCCAACGCCA
>NZ_MXAN01000079.1:0-8808 GCF_002027545.1 Moraxella lacunata | reverse complement strand
CGCCAACGCCAACGCCAACGATTGTCGGCACTTTTGAAACTGCTGTCAAGGCTCATGGCTACCATTCGTCGGAAAATTTGGCAAAAATTTTGGATAAATCTGTGGCTGATAAAGTGACGGGTAATGACAATGATTTGGCAAACAGCTTGATTACCGATACCATCAATTATAGCCTCGCAGACCTTGCCAACCTTGCCAACAATTTACAACCCCTACTCTCAGGCTCGGTCAATCGCATTGTTGCCGATAGCAGTCATGGTTTTGGCAATGCCGTTTTTGAGCGTACTCTCGACCCCAATAGAACCATTTGGGCAAAAGCCATTGGCAATAATACCAGCCTTGACCAGCACGGTAGTGGCTTGACTGGGTTTGATGGCAATGAAACAGGTGTGATTGTTGGCACTGATACTGCCATAGGTAGCAGCAGTCTTGGTCTTGCTGTTGCATACAGCCAAAATAACATTGACAGCAAAGGTTTTGCAATCACAATATCAAAGCTGATACCGTCATGGGTTTTGCCTATGGCAATCACCATATGGATAAAACAACCGCTCACGCTCACATTGGTGCAGGGGTGGCAAATATTGATGGCGAGCGTCGCATTGCTCAGTCAGGTTTAGGAAATGGTCGTATTGCCAAATCTGATTACGACATCAATCTCATCCAAGCAGGGCTTGGCATCTCTCATGAGATTGGTACCTCCGACCGCCACATCACCCCCTTTGCTAAGATGGACTTCACCCAATCAAAATCGGATGATTATGCTGAGACAGGGGCGGATGGCTACAATCTTGCCGTGCAAAAAGCAACCTACCAAAGTCTAAAAAGCACCATTGGTATACGTGGATATAATGTCATTGCACCCCGTTTAGCTCTGACAAGCATGCTCTCGGCGGGAATGGATAACGGAGATGCTCACAATGATGTTCATGCTGAATTTAGAGGTTTTGCAAATCATGGTTTTACACTAACCAGTCATGACATCGGCAAAGCCTTTGGTGTAGTAGGTCTTGGTATGACTTACAAGCCCACGACTAACACCACCTTATCGCTTGGTTATCAAGGTCAATGGCGTAAGAACTATGACAATCAAGGGGCTGTACTAGGCTTTGAGATGAAGTTTTGATCAACACAAACACAAAAAGCTGTCACAATGACAGCTTTTTTATGCCCCATTCTCAACTTTATACAGCTAACAAATTTGAATTTTACCACGGAAACCGTAGCAATTTTTCATTTTGTAGAGTGTATAAATGCCTAATTTATCAAGGGTAAATTATGGTAAATTACCCCCAATTTGCACCAATTCTACATTTTGAAAATTTTTTGTAGGGGCTGACTGTATACGCCCTTTATTGGTGCTATTTATAAGACGTACAGAGATAAGCTCTTACGTCCACACATCATTGAGTTTGTGGTAATTTTAAAGTTGCTTGGGTGTAAATAATCCATCATGCTTTTATTTTATTAACACGCATAAAAAAGACCTTACATGAAGGTCTTTTTGTTGAGTCAATGATTTATCATTCGACAGGGTTTTGTGACAGTGAACGTACATAAGCTGCAAGTAACATGATACGCTCGTTACCCAGCTTAGTTTGCCACTCGGGCATCACGCCAGCACGACCATGACGAATGGTTGTTTGTACCGATTCACGATCACCGCCAAATAGCCAAATATCATCAGTTAAGTTCGGCGCACCAAATGCAGTTAGACCTTTAGCGTCAGCACCATGGCATAGCACACAGTTGGCCTCAAAGATGGGCTTACCTTGTGCCACCAATGATTGATTAAGCTCACCATTATCTACCCCAGGGCCATGTCCGCTAGCGATAGACAGTACGTATTCAGCAGCAGCACGAACACCAGACTCGCCCAGTTGTTTCTGCCACGCCGCCATTGCACCGACACGACCATTATGAATGGTTAGCAATATTTCATCTGCATTACCACCATGGAGCCAGTCATCGTCCGTTAGATCAGGATAACCTGTTGCACCTTTGGCGTTGAGACCATGACACAGAGCACAGTTTTGTAAGAACAGACGGTTACCCACTTTTTGGGCTTCTGGGTCACTTGATAGCTTATCTACATAAGGAGCAAGCAGTTTAACCTGCTCATCGATTTTGGCTTGCAAGTCTGAATCAGGCTCAGCATTTTTGCGTTGCTCAGCTTGTAGCTCAGACAACTTTGCCAGTACAGGTACAGCATCAGTTGCACCAGCCGCCGCCAAGATGTTTTGTTCAAAGTTTTCAGTAAAAACTTTATTGTTGGCTTGTAGTTGGCTATTTAGCTCGTTCTCTGATGTCCAAGGCACTTGTTGACCATCAACTTCTACGGTTGTGATGCCTTTCCAACTATTTGGCTGGATTGAAGGGTATAATACAAAATATCCTAGACCCCAAGCCAAAGTCCCAAAGAACACCACAAGCCACCATTTTGGCAAGGGCTTATCATATTCACGAATGCCGTCGTATGAATGTCCTGTCGTCTCATCTTCTTCTAGCACTGGCTTGGTTTTTAGAGTCCAAACAAGCACCCCAAAAATGAAAGCCCAACAAGCCAGCGAAAAGATGGTAATCCAAGAACTCCAAAAAAAGCTCATTGTATATCCTTAGTGCGTTGTGATGACGACTCTTCTAATTGGTGATCATCTAACGCAAGTTGTGCGTCTTCTTCAAAGCGTTTTTTGTTTTTTGGTGAGTATGCCCACCACGCCACACCGATGAAAGCAATAAATGCCCCCACCGTTGCGATACTATGTAAAACGCCCCAATTCATTAGCGTTGACCCTGCATGGCGATACCAAGCTGTTGCAGGTAAGCGACCAATGCATCAAGCTCGGTTGCCCCCTGTACTTGGTCGGGCGCCGCTTCAATATCAGATTCGGTATAAGGCAAGCCAAAACGGTCTTTAAAGATACGCATTTTTGCTTGAATCTTCTTACCATCCACCTCATTCTTGGCAAGCCAAGGATAGGCGGGCATGACTGATGCAGGCACTACCGCACGTGGGTCAATCAAATGGTCAATGTGCCATTGGTCAGAATAACGACCGCCAACACGAGCAAGATCAGGACCAGTACGCTTAGAACCCCATAAGAATGGGTGATCCCATGTAGACTCTGCGGCACGGCTATAAGGTCCATAACGCTCAACTTCGGCACGAAGAGGACGAATCATCTGAGTATGGCAGACGTGACAACCTTCACGGATATAAATGTCACGACCTTCTAATTCTAATGCTGTCCATGGACGCATGTTGGGAAGTGGCTTATTCACACCGCCTTGCTCTGGTGTATTTTGGTCAAAAAGCAATGGATAAATCTCAACCAAAGTTGCAAAGCTAATCGCAATCACAATAAAAACAACGAGTAAGCCGGTATTTTTTTCAACAATTTCATGTGTAATGTTAGACATGGCTGCCCCCCTTATGCTTTGACAGCATCATTATCAAAGACTTCATCACGACCTGTATTAACCTCTTCAGGCTCGGCAAGACGCTCAGGAATGCTAGGCATCTTAATGGTCTTATAACAGTTATAAGCCATCACAAGCATACCACCAACATAAAGCAGACCACCCAATGCACGCACCACATAAGGCCAGTGTGATACCACAACTGTCTGGATGAAGTCATAAGACAATGTACCATCATCGTTAGTTGCACGCCACATCATGCCTTGGGTAATGCCCGAAATCCATAGAGCAACAATGTACAGAACCGTACCTGTGGTCGCAAACCAAAAGTGCACCGTGATTAAATTGGTTGAGTACATTTTTGCTTTATTATAGATGCGTGGCAACAGCACGTAGATAGAACCAATGGTTACCATACCAACCCAGCCCAACGCACCAGAGTGTACGTGTCCGACTGTCCAGTCGGTATTATGACTGATGGCGTTCACTTCTTTGATGGACAGCATAGGACCTTCAAAGGTACTCATGGCATAAAATGACAATGCCACAATCAAAAAGCGAATGATGGGGTCAGTACGCAATTTATCCCAGCTACCAGATAAAGTAAGTACACCGTTAATCATACCACCCCAAGAAGGAGCGAATAGAATCAGCGAGAACACCATACCCAAAGACTGAGTCCAGTCAGGCAGTGCCGAATAATGCAAGTGATGTCCGCCTGCCCACATATATGAAGCAATCAGAGCCCAAAAGTGAACGATAGATAGACGATATGAATACACAGGGCGACCAACTTGCACAGGGATGAAGTAATACATCATACCCAAGAACGCCGCCGTCAAGTAGAAACCTACCGCATTATGCCCATACCACCACTGAACCATGGCATCTGTTGCACCGCCATAGAGCGAGTAAGATTTCCACATACTCACAGGAATGGCAAGATTATTGACGATATGAAGCAGTGCAATGGTGATAATAAACGCTGCAAAGAACCAGTTAGCCACATAGATGTGCGATGTTTGGCGTTTGATGAGCGTGCCAAAGAATACAATGGCATATGCCACCCACACCAAGGCTATACCAATGGAAATGGGCCATTCTAGTTCGGCATATTCTTTGGCAGTGGTCAGACCCAATGGTAAGGTAATGACCGCCCCCACAATGACCGCTTGCCACCCCCAAAAGGTAAACCAAGCAAGATAAGGTGCAAACAGTCTTGTCTTACAAGTACGCTGAACAATATAATAAGATGTTGCAAAAAGTGCCGAACCCCCAAACGCAAAAATCACCGCATTGGTATGTAGCGGTCTTAAACGCCCAAAGGACAGCCAAGATGTATCAAAGTTAAGTGCTGGCCATGCAAGCTGTGATGCAATGAATACACCAACCGTCATGCCAATAATACCCCAAAATACTGCCATGAGCGTGAAAAGACGAACAATCGTAATTTCGTATTCATGGTCAACTGATGGGGCTACTGCTGTTTTAGATAGACTCATGGGATAGGTTTCCTGTGCAGCCCGATTTGTTTCGTTGTTTGATGAGATTAATCATCAAATTTACGTTTTTTAACTATATTTGTCTATTGTAACGCAAAATTTGCCAAATATCATCATTTCAAATCAGTTTTTAGGAAAAAAACCTTAAAAAAATTAAGGAAAAAATAACAATCAAACAATGACCACAATCTTTCCTATGACTGGCTTACTCACGATGAGTTTGGCTTGCGTTAAATCCACACTCACAATAGGGTATTGCGGCGGGTTTTTCACCGTGTATTATACAACACAATTGTAAGTTTTCGGGTATGTTTTGTAAAAAATAAATGAAAATTTTCACATTTTTTTAAAATTTTTTGTAACTTTTGCCAATTTTTGACGATTTTAATCAATTTTTTTAATCAAAAAAGACCACTTTTTGTTAAGTTTAAAAACTTTCACCAAACCCATTTGGTTTTTATTAAATGAAAAATTAATCATTTTTTACTTATTAATTTAATTTTTAAAAATAAAATTGATGAAAATCTGATGAATTTTGTGGTATTTTTATAAAAAGCCTGCTTTTCAAATCCATTTTGCTTTATAATGAACCATCTTATTTATCATCGAGTTATTTTTATGGCAAAATTTTTAAGTCAAGCATGGTTTGACGAAGTTCAAACTCTCAACACCAAAGCAGGCGACTTACATCTACCACCCAGCCTTGCTAGCCTTGTTGTCAATGTCAGCATCACAGGTGGCGACCCCAAAGAGCTACACCTAAAAGCAGGTAAACTTGGTCAGCACCACACCAGTGATGCTGTTAGCACCATCAATATCGACAGCGACACGCTCGCCCAAATCATCTCAGGCAAAGACGTTAATGTTGCCCTAGAAGCCTTTATGATGGGTAAAATCCGCATCGATGGCGACATGTCAGCGGTCATGGCACTACAATCTGCCAAGCCTAGCGGTGAGCAAAAAGCACTTTATAAAGAGATTTTGGGGGTGACAGAGTTTTAAGCTTTTAGCCATCAAGTTTTTATAAACGCCAAAGAAACAAAACCCTGCCGTTAGACAGGGTTTTGTTTTTGGTGTAATTATTGACCATTATTAAAATTTTGATACGTTTCACCTTGGCGGATTTTATGATGTGAACCATCATTGGCAAATGCATAAACAGTAACGTCAGCTTCCACACGGCGGTTGGGCTGTAAGCACTTAATCTGTACAGATTTAGGTGCATTACTGTCACAGATGACGTGTGGTAATGGCTGAGTCTTACCTGCCCCTGATGCTGTCAGTGTGCTTGATGTTACGCCTTTACTAATCAAGTATTGGCGAACCGTTTGGGCACGAAGCATGGACAAGTTCATGTTATACATGTCATCGCCATAGCGGTCGGTATGACCTGTTAGATTGACACGGCTGTCACCACGAGCTTCCCATGCAATGAGCTTGGTGGCAAGCTCATCTAAGCTTAGCACGCCCTGCGGGCAGCATATCTTCAAGCTTCCATTTGTCAAATTTGAATAGTGCATCCGCTTCAAGCGTGATTTTTTCTTTGATAATCGGTGCTTGGGCGATAACTGGAATAACAGCAGAGCTTGCTGGGGTGGGTTTGGCATGATTGGCACAGTCAGCTGGCATCCAGTAAAATTCTTGACCTTTGAATTTATCATCAAAAATCACCTTATACTGACAAATCTTCACAGAATTGTCCGCTTGGTGGAACTTCATGATGTAATCCCACTCACGGGCACGATTTGCTTCGTTAAAATGCGGGCGACCGATAAGCTGATATAACTCATCTTTGGCAATCCCTGGGCGAATCTTAGAGAGATTCTCACTATTGGGGAATTGACCGTCTTTTTGCCATGCTTTATCAAGCTCTGGGAAAACGATGTCGCCTTTGTTGTTAATAGTGCCACGCTCTGAAATGTTAGAGCTTAGCTGTTTTGTACCCATGCAACCTGTCATGGTAAGTACCATCAGAATGGTTGTGCTTAGAGTTAATGCTTTCATAATATTCCTTAGATTAAAATCTTGGTTGAATCTTGCACTCACTGTCGTGAATGCAAGATTTTATCAAACCTTAGAAGTGGAAACCTGCACCCACTGCCGCACCTGCGTTACCTTGAGTATCAGCAGAGCCAGACATTTTGAGCACCCAGCGACCATTATCAGACAGCTTGGAGAAACCAACCGCCACAGCACCTTCGCCATTATAGGTTGCCATACCACCAGTTAGCATGGACTTACCAGCAATATAAGCTTGTGGTAGAGCAGCCATCGCCATCGCTGATGATACACCTGCATTGACATCGTCTTCTACATCATCGATACGGGCGTTTAGTTGGTTGCCCATATTGATGGTATTACCTGCCAAATTGGTGATGGCTTCATTGGTGTAATACAGCTGAGAACCGTTAATGGCATCAGTTGAATCAGCAGACACTACGCCTGCGGCAACATTTTGAATTTGGCGAGTTTGCCCACCTTCTGTGCCAACACTTACCACGCCAACAGGAACAGTATTTGGTGCTGTTGTGCTGTTTGTAACACCGGCGACATTGACATCGTTGGCACCTGCATAAGTGTAGTTACCACCATCAGCTGTAGTATGAACGCCAGTTGAGGATGACTTATCACCCAAGAATACAGAGTCACCAACCGTTGCTGTAATATCACTACCTAGTGCATAAGTATTATTCGTGCTGATGGTATTATTATTACCCACAGAGTATGAGCTGTCACCCGTCACAACTGTTGGGTCACCAATCGCACCTGAGTTATTGCCCGAAACTAGGTTTCCTGTACCAATCGCAATGGATTGCAGACCTACAGCTTGCGAGCTATCACCAACAGCAATAGACTGTTCACCGGCTGTTGATGCATTGCCAATAGCAACCGCACTGTTGCCTGTTGTTTTGGTTTCGCAACCGATAGCCACAGAGTCCGTGCCATCAGCAACCGCTTTATAGCCGATGGCTGTGGCATAACCACCGTTTGCCTGTGATTGCTCCGCATTATTACCACGTTCGCCACCCAAGCTACTAGTAACACCATTAGGCGTACCATTAACATGGAAATACTTAGTGCCTTGCTCATTGATGTTGTAAACAGCAGAAACAACAGAGTTGGTTGTTACTGTGCCTGTACCTACCGCATCATAAGTTGTTAAAACCTCTCCTACGGTCTTTTTGGTGCCGTCTGGGGTGGTCATGTCGTTGCCATTAATATCTTTGACATTGATAGAACCATCATTACCACCAATGATTTTATTAGACTTCTTTCCAAACCCTGATTTTTATGGATTTTTAAAAACTTCAACCCCAATACTTATAAGGGTTTATTTTTAGTTTGGAAAGATATTTATTATTGTTGGTAATGTTTGAATTAATGTTGCTCACCGCTTCATTTAACTGACCAACATTGACCGCATCAGTATCTGCTGTACCTGCCTTAACATTAGCAATGGCAGTATTGCCCGCATCAATGCCTTTATTGGTAATATTCACGGTATCGCCAACATTCACGCTGTCAAACTTCACGTCTTTGGCGGTGGCGACAGTGATGTTTTTGCCATCATTGGTGATTTGGATATTGTCACCATTGACAAAATTCACGGTTTCGCCTGTTTTGACAAGCTCTTTATCGCCACCATTGGTTTGAATGTTAAAGCCTGAATTATTAATAGCTTTGGTAATATCACCAGCATTCACCAAGCTGTTAGGATTGGTAGGCTCTGCCACTTTGCCATCTGGTGTGTTGGTCAGATTGATGGTATTGGCAGTAATTTGACCATCTTTATTGGTGGTGATGGTTGTGCCGTCTGTATTGACCGCCAAATCATAAACCGCCCCACCATTAGCATTAGTGGCTTCTTTAATAGACCTCTTTCCAA
>NZ_MXAN01000078.1 GCF_002027545.1 Moraxella lacunata | reverse complement strand
AGTTTGGAAAGAGGTCTAATCTTGTTTGGCGGTCAAGGTCTTTTTGTCCGTGCCAAATTTGCCATAACCCCCTTGCAAACCAGTCTGGCTCCCTGCCTTGGTGAGTGAGCCTGTCGCCCAGTTGATGACGGAGGAGGTGTTATTTTGGTATTTGTGCCACCACGGATAGTAGTGGTCGGATTCGTTGGTAACGGTGTTTTCGTCATGCTGATAGCCGATGACACTATTGACACGCCCCCAATTTGCCAGATGTTTCCAGTCGATGTTAAAGCGATAACCACCGCCTTGGTTTTCAAAACCACTGTCTTTGATGTTACGGCGATAAAACAGCGATGAATGCGGGGCGTACATGGCAGTAGCACTTACCGTATCGCCATTGTCTGCTTTATAAAGCCCTTTTAGTAGATACGTTTCGCTTTTACGTTCTTGGTCTCGCCATTCGTTCAAGATGTTTTGGTAGTAGGGGATTTTGGAGGTTTGGCGGTCATAAGAAAACAGTAGGCTAAACTTATCATTGATAGGTTGGTTGATACTGGCAGAGTAGAACTCTTTGGTAAAACGGGGCTGATAATACAGCTGACTTGCCGACTCAAAGTCGTCCTTGATGTCGCCATGCACATGAAAACTGGTCAAAGCGTCATCTGTCATGCGATAAGAGACATAGCCCGAGGCTCGGTCGGACTTGGGATTTTTGATTTTGGCGTCCACCACACCGCCTGTAAAGTCGCCATATTTGGCAGAGACGTTACTGTCAAAGACTTCAACATGGTCAAGCAAACGGCTATTAATCCAAAGCGACTGCTCGCCCCCTGCTGGTAAATCCCAAGCGTTATAACCTGTCGGCAGGCTACCTGCAATGGCGTTGTTACTGGCGGGGTCGATGTTGTTGTTATTAGACAACCCATCAATCATGAAGTTGTTGTTATAAAATTTTTCACCATGAAACGACACTTTGGCAGGTTCAAGCTCTCCACCCATAAGACTTGAATTTGCTTGATTGTCAAACTGTACGCTTGGGTTGTTTTTTAAAAGTTCGGTGATGTTGCCGTTGCTTGTGGGTTGGTTTTTGATTTGGCTGGCGGTTAAGGTTTGGGTGCCCATTTGTTGGCTAAATGGGGTGATGACAATCGTCTCACTGGGCATGACTGCTTGGAACGTAGAGACACCTGTTTCGTCAGTGCTAACAGTGGTTGAGATGGCAGTGTTGTCATCGGCATGAGCAAGGCTGACTAAAGCATGACTGACCGCAAGGGCGATTAAGGTTTTTTTCATAAAAATATTCTTTAAAAATAGGTGCGGTAAAAATAAGTTACTTTACAACAATATTTGTTACAAAATAATAAACTTTATTAATATATTTTATTTTCAAATAAAAGTCAATATCACTAAATAGTTATTTACATTTAAAAATAAATCAAATCCTCTTTTAAGATAAATTTTTGATTGTTATAAATTATCATTATTAATAAAAACGCCAAAATCATGCTAAAATACGCCCATTTTGTATTTGAGATTTATTCGTTGGGGTGTGTTGGGGTATTATGGATTGGTCAAAAGAAATCATCGATTCGCTCATCTGGCTTGCCAAAAGCATGGCAATCACGAGCGTGTGTTTTTCGTTGTTCGTGTGGGGCTTGGTTAGATTTACCGCTTGGGGTGGGCAGTTTTGGGCGATGGCACAGGGCTATTTGTCGCCCAAACGCAGTATTAAGCCATTGACATTTTTTGCGTTTATTGTGTTTTTGACCTTATTAGAAGTGCGGATTAGTTTGATTCATTCTAATTGGTATAACACCATGTATTCGTCTTTGCAGGACTTAAACCAAGAGGTCTTTTGGACGCAGATGGTGGTGTTTTGTTTTATCGCCAGTACGGCGGTGGCAAATGTGCTACTCATGTACTATGCCGAACAGCGGTTTTGTATCAACTGGATAGAGTGGCTCAATCGTCATTTTGTGGATAGATGGCTTGCCAATCAAGCCTACTACAAAACCGCCTTTATGGAACTTGACAACCCCGACCAACGCATACAGCAGGACATCCAAGAATATGCCAAACGTTCACTCACGCTTGCCACAGGCGTGATAGCGTCCGTAAGTTCCATTGTGTCATTTACCATACTGCTTTGGGGACTGGCGGGGTCGATGACGGTCATGGGGGTTGAGATTCCCAAGATGATGGTGTTTTTGGTCTTTATCTATGTGCTTATCGCAACCGTGATTGCGATATGGCTTGGCAAACCGCTCATCAAGCTTAGCTTTGATAATGAAAAATTTAACGCCAACTACCGCTATTCGCTCATTCGTCTCAAAGAATATGCCGAGAGCGTGGCATTTTATGCAGGCGAGCGAGTAGAAAAGGCAAGACTGTATCGTGAATTTGATAAAGTGGTGGGCAATATGTGGGGCATTGTACATCGCACGTTAAAATTTTCAGGGTTTAATTTGGTGGTAACGCAAATATCCAGCGTATTTCCTTTGCTTATCCAAGTGGGGCGGTATTTTGCAGGCAACATCAAGCTTGGCGACTTAATGCAGACCATGCAAGTGTTTGGGCGACTTCATGGTAACTTGTCTTATTTTAGAAATATTTATGATGATTTTGCGGTTTATAAAGCCACGCTTGACCGTTTGACGGATTTTGAAAATGCCATACAACACGCCCAAACGGAACAAACCATCGCCATAACGCCCCATGAGTCGGATGTGGTATTTGCTGATTTGACCGTAAAAACCCCTGCTGGCAGAGTGCTGATTGATAAGCTAAACTTAACCATAACCCAAGGCGAGCATTTGTTGATACAAGGCAAATCAGGACTGGGTAAGACGACTTTGCTACGGACAGTGGCAGGCATTTGGTCGTGGGCGGACGGGGCGGTCGCTTGCCCTGCTCACACGCTATTTTTATCACAAAAGCCTTATTTGCCACAAGGGCGGTTGATTGATACTTTGTATTATCCTAAGGTTGTGCCAGAGGATGTGTCAGATGATGACATGGCGGTTTTGTTGGAGCGTGTGCAACTTGGGCATTTGGTGGATAAACTGCATCACGAAGAAAACTGGACGCAAAAACTCTCGCTTGGCGAACAGCAACGCCTTGCCATGGCTCGGGTGCTACTACATCGCCCTAGCGTGGTGTTTTTGGATGAAGCGACCGCCAGTATGGATGAAGGGTTAGAAAATGCCATGTATGGACTGCTCATGAGCCTGCCAAATACCACACTTATCAGTGTGGGACATCGCTCAACCTTGCTCAAATACCACGATACCAAACTAGAAGTGATGGGCGATGGAGCATGGCAAGTGACAAAAATCTAAACCTAACAAGGGGCTTGCTGACTTGCCTGCCCAACCATCTGCCAGTCATAAGCCTTTGGCAAATCAAAAAATCATCCCCAAGCCCTTGACATTCGGGCAAAGAGCGGTTATTATGGGTGGCTGATTTATCCTTTCATATTTTTACCGCCCTTGTCAGTCCTTGACTTTTTTCTTGGCGGTGTTCATTGTATTTTCACTTCTACACATCTTATCTAGATCATCTCATGAATTTGACCGAACTAAAACGCAAGCCTGTCAGCGAGTTGCTATACATTGCTGAGCAAATGGGGCTTGAAAACATGGCTCGTAGCCGTAAACAAGACATCATTTTTGCCGTCCTAAAAACCCACGCCAAAAACGGCGAGCCGATTTATGGTGATGGCGTTTTAGAGATTTTGCCAGATGGTTTTGGCTTTTTACGGTCATCGGAAGGGTCATATTTGGCAGGGCCTGATGACATTTATGTCAGCCCAAGCCAAATCCGCCGTTTCAATCTACAAACAGGCGACTCCATCGCAGGGCAAATCAGACCGCCCAAAGATGGCGAGCGGTATTTTGCTCTATTAAAGGTCAGTGAGATTAACTTTGACACACCCGACCGCTCACGCCACAAACTCATCTTTGAGAACTTAACACCACTTTTCCCGACCCAGCAGTTGCGCCTAGAAGTGGGCAACGGCACGACCGAAGACTTGACAGGGCGTGTGATTGACCTCATTGCTCCCATTGGTAAGGGTCAGCGTTCTATCATCGTCGCCCCGCCCAAGGCAGGTAAGACGGTGCTACTACAAAACATCGCCCAAGCCATCTCAAAAAACCATCCCGAATGCTATCTCATCGTTCTACTCATTGATGAACGTCCCGAAGAAGTGACTGAAATGCAACGCACGGTGCGTGGCGAAGTAGTGGCATCGACCTTTGATGAACCACCTGCTCGCCACATCCAAGTGGCGGAGATGGTCATCGAAAAAGCCAAACGCCTTGTTGAACACAAACAAGATGTGGTTATCCTGTTAGACTCCATCACACGTCTTGCCCGTGCCTACAACACAGTCATTCCGTCAAGCGGTAAGGTGCTGACAGGGGGGGTGGATGCCAATGCGTTGGAGCGTCCAAAACGCTTTTTTGGGGCGGCTCGTAATGTTGAAGAAGGTGGCAGTTTGACCATTATCTCTACCGCCCTGACTGACACAGGCTCGAAGATGGATAGCGTGATTTTTGAAGAATTTAAAGGCACGGGTAACCAAGAGATTACCTTAGAGCGAGAACTTGCTGAACGCCGTATCTTCCCTGCCATTAACATCAAAAAATCATCCACTCGTCGTGAAGAACGTCTGATTGATGATGAAATGCTAAGAAAATTGTGGGTTTTGCGTAAACTTTTGCAGCCCATGGATGACTATCAGGCGACCGAGTTTTTGCTTGACCGTCTAAAAGATGCCAAAACCAATGATGAGTTTTTTAATAACATGACTAAATAAGGTCTTTATTTATTGTAAATGTTGATAAATGAGATGATATTGGCAAGCTGTCATTATAAAAAAGTGGTTAAAATGTTATCATTTTGGTCTGCTTGTCAATGATTTGAGTTGTCGTTTTTAAAAACAGCGGTTACCAAAATCCATTGAAAAATAATCATTTTAAAAAAATTTGAAGTCATTTTTATGACAAAAATCAAAAATGGCGGTCAAAAGAAACGTTTTGTTACAGATTGACCCTATTTATTACTAAAAATCATTTGTTATTGCCGAATGATGTTTATATAATAGCACGAGCAATATAGGGGTAATACTTTATTGTTTTTTTGCATCATTTGTATTTATGATGATGTTTGGATGATGGATGAATGTTACCTAAAACCTATTTGGAATACCTATAATTTAGACGACCTATATTTAGGTAATCTAAAACTTCCACTTTTTGGAGAAAATAGTATGAGAAAGTTAATCCTAGCTACCCTAGTTGGTTCATTGGCACTAACTGCCTGTTCAAAACCAGCGGAAGAAGCAACCGATGCTGCTGTTGCTGCCCAAGAAGCTGCAAATGAGGCACAAGTTGCTGCCGCTGCTGCTCCTGCTGATGCTACCGCACAACAGGCCGCTGATGTTGCACAAGCCGCTGCTGATACGGCTTCTAATGCTGCTGCTGAGGCACAAATTGCAGGTGATGGCACTGTTGCAAAACAAGCTGAGGCTACTGCTGAAAATGCCCAAGATGCCGCCGAAGCTGCTGCTGATGCTGCCAATGCTGCCGCTGATGGCACTGTTGTTACAACTGTTCCTGTGCAAACAACCACTAATAACTAATCAAGATGTATTGCACAATATTATTGTGCAACCTTGTTTATTTGTCAAAAAGAGCCAGTTTTGGCTCTTTTTTATTCATCATTTGGTATGACTTGATTTGGTATGACTTGTAAAACCTAAAATTTACCTTATATTTACCTTATAAAACCATCAGTTAAGTACCTAAGTTTTTTATGAATCATGCTCATGCTGACCGTCTTATACAATTATTAAAAAATATTCCCAACCTGCCAGGGGTTTATAAAATGCTTGGCAAGTCGGGTGAAATTTTGTACATTGGTAAAGCCAAATCTCTAAAAAATAGGGTTAATAGCTATTTTGCCAAGACTGTTGAACATCCAAAAACAGTGGCTTTGGTTGCTCGTATTTGTGATATTGAAATCATCATCACACGAGGTGAATCTGAGGCTCTACTCCTTGAACAAAATCTCATCAAACAGCACCGTCCGCCTTATAATATCATTCTAAGGGATGATAAATCCTATCTGTATCTGTTCATCTCAAAGGATAAATTCCCACGCCTTGCGGTGGGGCGGGGCAAGGGCAATCATGCCGAGGGTCGCTATTTTGGGCCTTATCCGTCCGCCACGAGTGCCAAAGAAGCGGTGCTACTTTTGCAAAAGCTCTTTATGCTAAGAAACTGTACCAATACGGTATTTGCCACCGCCAAACGCCCCTGCCTAGAACACCAAATCAAACGCTGTACCGCCCCGTGCGTGGGGCTGATTAGCCAGACTGATTATGATGATAATGTGGGGCAAGCGTTAGATTTTTTGAATGGTAAAACAGGCGAACTGCAAGCCATGCTCGCCCAAAAAATGCACGAATCTGCCGAGAATATGTACTTTGAGCAAGCCGTATTTTACCGAGACCGCCTTGCCATGCTCTCTGACATTACCGCCCGTCAAGCGGTGTATCGGGTGGGTGATGACAGCAGTGCCGATGTGTTTGCCATTGCCGACAAAAACGGGCTGACGGTCGTCCATGTGCTGACCGTGCGTGGTGGTAAGGTGCTGGGCGGTAAGAATTATTTTCCTGATGATGTGGGGGTGTTTGATACGCCTGCTGAGCGATTGGAGCGGTTTTTGTTGTCGTTTTATTTGGACGTGAGCGATGATTTGCCCAAAGAGATTATCATCAATGAGATGATAGATGACAAAGACACGGTCGCCAAGCTGTTAAATGCTGAATTTGGCAAAAAATGCCTGATAAAAGACAAGGTACAAAAGCACCGCCGAGAGTGGCAGGAGCTGGCGATTTTGAATGCTCATAATGCCTTGACCGCCAAGTTGTCGGATTTTAATGAATTAAATGAGCGGTTTGTCGCCATGCAACAGGTGCTAGGAGCGGTGTCGGATAGGGCGATTAACCGCATTGAGTGCTTTGACATCAGTCATACCATGGGCGAGCTGGCGGTGGGGTCGTGCGTGGTGTTTGACAGTCGTGGGGCAAGAAAGCGGGATTATCGCCAGTACGCCATTCATGACGTGGTCGGGGGCGATGACTATGGGGCGATGAGACAGGTGCTGACAAGGCGGTATGCCAAACACCCCTTGCCTGATTTGCTATTGATAGACGGCGGTAAGGGGCAGTTAAACATTGCCAAAGACGTCTTAACCGAGCTTGGTAAATTGGACGAGACATTGCTCGTCAGCGTGGCAAAGGGCGAGGGGCGAAAGGCAGGGCTTGAAGTGCTACACTTTTTGGAGCATGAGCCGATAGATTTACCAATGAATTCTAAGGCGCTGCACCTTATCATGCACATACGAGACGAAGCTCACCGCTTTGCCATTACCGCTCACCGCAAAAAACGAGACAAGGCTCGTGGGGCAAGCGTGCTGGAAGTCATCCCCAACCTGGGGGCAAAACGCAGGCGAGACCTGTTGGCTCATTTTGGCGGTATTCAGCAATTACTTGGTGCGTCCGAAAGCGAGATTGCTAGCGTGAAAGGCATTGGTAAGGTGCTGGCAGGGACGATTTATAAATCACTACATGGCTAAGAGAGGGTCTTTTGAATAATAAAATAAGGGTAAATTCAATTTACCCTTATTTTTGTTTATTTGGACATAATTTTATCAATAATAATTAATAATACCCAAGCACTTTCCACCAAATCAGTCCGATGCCAATCCATACCACAAGATTGACCACACTCATGACCGCCCCAACTTTCCACCACTGTCCAAGCGAGACATAGCCTGCCCCAAAGATGACAGGAGCTGTGCCTGTGGCGTAGTGTGTGAGCGTCATCATCAGACTGCTAGATGCTGCCAAAATCAAGGCATAGAGCATGGGCGGTGCCCCAAGAGCAAGTCCAACACCATAAAACGCCCCAAACATGGCTGTAATGTGAGCGGTTGTGCTGGCAAAAAAGTAATGAGCATACAGATATACAAGTGTTAAAATCACCACTGCCCCAACCCAGCCTACTCCCATGCCCCCAATGACAGTCTCAATCTGCCCTGAAAACCATGCAATGAGCCCAAGTTTGTTCAGATAGGTCGCCATCATAATCAGCACACCAAACCACACGAGCGTATCCCAAGCCGACTTTTCTTTTAGAATGTCATCCCACGTCAGCACGCCTGTCAAAATCACCACCGACAAGCCCAAAAATGCCACCGCTGTCGCATCCACCGCCCACACATCGCCAAACAGCATGGCAGGCATGTTCGCCCACAGTAGGAGCATGCCACCAAATACACCAAGCATGATTTTCTCATCACGGCTTAGTTTGCCAAGCTCGGCAAGTTTTTGGCTGGTAAAGTCTTTGACGTCAGGCGTTTTGGTAATCTCAGGTTTGGCAATGATATAGATGACAAGGGGCATAAGCAGGATACACGCAAGCCCCGGTAGGAGCATGGCGAGTGCCCACGTTGTCCACGACAGATGAATCTCGTTGCCTGTGGCGTTGCCGACCAGCTCCACCACCAAAGGGTTTGGGGCGGTGGCGGTGATGAACATGGCGGACGTGATTGGGTTGGATTGGTAGTTTACCAGTGATAAATATTCGCCCATTTTTTTGGTCGTACCGTCATCAGGTTTTGAGCCAAAACTTTCGGCAATAGAGCGGGTAATGGGGTAGATAATCGCTCCGCCCCGAGCGGTGTTGGACGGGGTAATGGGGGCAAGTAAGGTCTCAGCGATTGCCAATGAGTAGCCAATACCGAGCGTCTTTTTGCCAAAAAAGCCGATGACATTATACGCAATCCTAGCCCCAAGCCCTGTCTTGACAAGCCCCCGTGAGATGATGACCGCCACAGCGATAAGCCAAATAAGCGGACTTGAAAAGCTGGATAACGCATCTTTCATCGCATCTTTGGGCGTGTCGGCGGTTACGCCTGTCAGGGCGACAAGGGTAATGGCGATGATGGAAATCGCCCCAATCGGTAACACTTTGCCAATGATGGCAACAATCGTCCCGACAAACAACGCAAGCAGATGCCATGCGTTCGGCTCAACGCCTTGTGGCACAGGAATACCAAACCAAATGATGAGAGTAACAAGCACGGCAATGACCGCAGGAATGGGCTTAAATGGCATACGTTCACCTTTTTATTATCATAAGATGTTAAAAATAAAACCTTGCCAATTTCCCTATCGGGTAAAATATCCTTATAAATTTTAAGGATTTAAAATGAAATAAAAAAATCATCATCTAATATTGATAAAATACAACAAATGCCAAACTTTTATCATTACTTATCAGCATGATTTCTTGATTTGATTATAACAGAATTGTTGGTATGAACCCATAAAATATGTGGGGTTATTTAAGGATTGTTTTGATAAATTCATCAGATAAAATGATAAAAATACCCCAAAAGTGGTAGAATTGCTCAATTTATGGCTAATTTTTCATGAATATATCAGTAAAATAGACTTCTTTCCAAACCCTGATTTTTATGGATTTTTAAAAACTTCAACCCCAATACTTATAAGGGTTTATTTTTAGTTTGGAAAGAGATTTAATCTATTATTTGGGGGTGATAATAAAACAGAAGTTGTGGTATGGGATACTGTGTTGTGATAAATGTTTTTTCCAAATTTAAAAACATCTTTTCCAAAAATCATTATTCTTTTATCAATTTTAAAATTTTATAATAATCCTACTTTCCAATTTTAGAGTATGTATTATGAAATCATCAATCAAATCCCTTGCCCTAGCATTAGCCCTAACCTTGCCCTTTGCCAGCGGTGTCGCCCACGCCAAAACACCAGCACAGCCTGCAAAAACGGCAGTTCAATCCAAATCCGTCATTACCCATATCCGCACCCAAGACGGCTTAAAATTGCACTTGCAAAAAGATATACCACACGCCAAACCCAAAGCCATTGTGGTGATTTCGCACGGCTTGGCGAGCCATTCGGGCGTGTTTGGCGATTTTGCCAAAACGATGAATGCAGACGGCATTGGCGTGTACCGCTTTGACCACCGTGGACACGGCAAATCGGATGGGCGAGACAGTATTCATATCAACAGCTATTTTGAAATGGTGGAAGATTTGCGTCTGGTCGTGCAAAAAGCCAAAGCCGAATACCCAAACACGCCCGTTTTTGTACTCGGACACAGCATGGGCGGACACATTTCGGCACTATACGGCACCAAATATCCTGATGATGTGAACGGCTTTATCTTGGCGGCAGGCGTGCTTCGTTATCATCAGATGAATTTTGGCTATTTGCCACGCCCAGAGCCAAAAGACAGTTTTGTGAGCGGGGCGGTTTCTTTAACCACGCTCAATATCCCATTTGAAGGTGCTGGCTTGTCGCTTGACAATGACCCATTGATGCTTGAAAAATTCTCGGTCTCTTTCCCCAACAGCTTTAAAGAAGGGCTTGAATACCTAAAAGACCACGGTCGTCAACTTACCGCCCCTGTGATGCTGATTAGCGGTAATAAAGATGTGTTTGTCTCACCACAAGATGCCATTGATTTTTATAATGAAACTAAATCAGGCGATAAAAGTTTGGTGCTGTACCCCAATTTTGGGCATTTACTCATGCTTGAAAAAGGCGGACAAAAAATCAATGATGATGTGGCAGAATGGATTGGCGAGCGTGTGAGATAAGGGCAGAAATGATGAATATTGCGGTCATTGGTATCGGGCAAATTGGCGGTACAATCGCCCAAAAACTTGCTCAGGCAGGGTATAATGTCTCTGTCGCCAACTCAAAAGGCGTGGACGGTGTACGTGATTTTGCCGACAAAATTGGGGCAAAGGCGTGCGATTTGGACACGGTGGGCGTGGGGACTGATGTACTGATTTTGTCCCTGCCAACGCCTGCTATTGCCGATTTGCCAAAATCGCTGTGGCAAGGTTTATCGCCTGATTGCGTGGTGGTGGACACCGCCAATTATTACCCTGAATTTCGGGATAAGCCGATTGATGAGATTGATAATGGCATGGCGGAGAGCGTGTGGGTGAGTTCTGTCGTGGGGCGAGATGTGGTCAAGGCCTTTAATATGCTACTTGCCCATTCGCTTGCCAATCTGGGTAAAAATCCTGATAGAAAAGACCGCCTGGCCATGTGGGTGGCGGGCAATGATGAGCCTGCCAAAGGGCGGGTTATGACGCTGGTGGAGCAATGCGGATTTGCACCGCTTGACGGTGGCGATTTGGCAGGTTCGTGGCGACAACAGCCCAATTCGGCAGGGTATTGCTGTGATTATACCGCCCATGAATTACGCCAAAGCCGTGCCAATTCGACCCAAACGCCCACCAGCGTCCGCCAAAACCGTGCCTATGCCATCGCCGAGTTACCCAACATGACAGAGGGCGACTTTTCGCATGAGAATGTGATTCGGGCGAATCGGATTTTGAATGTTTAATTTGGTTGGGGTAGAGACGCCGTTTGAGTTTTCAAGCGGTGTTTTTTATTGAAATTTTGCAAAATTAAGCTTTCAGGCTGCCTGAAATCCCCCAATCTCCCCCGCCACATCTTTCATCACCTGCCGAAACCACATCTGCACAGGGTCATAATGGCTTTTGGCGTGCCATGCCATGACCTTTTGATAGCCGTCAATGGCAAAGGGCAGTTCTAGCACCGTCAAATCAGGGCATTGCTCTAAAAAATGAGCAGGGGCAACGGTTGCCAAATCGCTGTTTTTTAACAAATCAGGCAACAGCGAAAAATGCCCCACCGAGAATTTGACCGTGCGTGTTTTGCCAAGCTGTGCCAACGCATCATCGGTCGCTCCTGTAAAATGCCCGCCATGATAGGCGGTAATCACAAATTCAAGCGTACAAAATCTGTCTATGTCCCAATGTTCTGTTAGCACTGGGTGGTCGTGTCTGACCGCACACAAATACCGCTCAAAAATCAATGGCTCAAAATGCAGGCTGTCGCCCAACTGCTCTGCCCCCATGATTGCCAAATCCCACACGCCGTCCGCCAAATTCTGCGTCAAATCCTGCCCCTGAATCGGAAAAAACGCCACTTTGACATTGGGGGCGAGTGTGGCGATGTTTAGGGCAAAGGGTATGCCGAGCGTGCGAATGCCGTTTTCGGTGCCTGCGATTTTAAAGGTGGTGGTAAGCTCTTTTGGGTCAAAATCGGTAGGGGCGACTAACAGACTAATGCTGTCCAAAATCTGACAAACAGGCTCATATAGGCTTTCGGCTCGGGTGGTCGGTATCATGCCGTGAGCGGTGCGGATAAATAAGGGGTCGCCAAAGCGGTGGCGGAGCTTGGCGAGCATGAGACTTACCGCAGGTTGGGTGAGGTTAAGGCGTCTGGCGGCACGGCTGACGTTTTTTTCTTGCAACAGGGCGTGCAGGGCTTTGAGTAGATTTAGGTCTAGGTTGTTTAAATCGCCCATAGATATAAATACCAATAATAATTTTTATATGATTTGATGATTATATTTATATCAGAAAATGGCTTAAAATGAAATCGTTTCATAAAGTTTTTTAAACGATTGCCATAAATGTGGCGATTTTCAACAGTTAGGAGTAATCAGATGCAAAAAAGCGAAACAAAAGTTGCTTTGGTAACAGGTGGCGGTCAAGGTATCGGTGAAGCGATTTGTCGCCGTTTGGCAAAAGACGGTTTTAAGGTTGCGGTGGCGGATTACAATTTGCAAACTGCCGAACAGTTTGCCAAGTCATTGAATGAACAGGGCTATACGGCGGTGGCAATTAAAGTGGATGTATCCAAGCGTGAAGAAGTGTTTGCTGCTGTTGAAAGTGCCAAAAATCAGTTGGGCGGATTTGATGTGATTGTCAATAATGCAGGCGTTGCCCCTGTTACGCCATTTGAAGAATTTGATTATGACGATTATCGCTGTTGCTATGATGTCAATGTCGGTGGCGTGTATTGGGGCATTCAGGCTGTCGTCAAAGCTTTTAAAGAATTGGGACACGGTGGCAAAATCATCAGTGCGTCATCGCAAGCAGGACACGTTGGCAACCCTGAATTGGCGTTGTATAGCGGTACAAAATTTGCCGTGCGTGGCATTACCCAAGTTGCCGCCCGTGATTTGGCTCCGCTTGGCATTACCGTGAACGCCTATTGCCCTGGTATCGTCAAAACGCCAATGATGATGAAGGTCGCACAAGACGTTGCTGATAAAGCAGGCAAACCTTTTGAATGGGGCATGGAACAATTTGCTCAAAACATCGCCCTAAAACGCTTGTCCGAGCCAGAAGACGTGGCTGCCTGCGTGGCTTATTTGGCAAGTGCCGACAGCGACTATATGACAGGTCAATCCTTGTTGATTGATAGTGGTATGGTATTTATACCCAATAAACTTTAAAATTACTACAAGCGCAATGATGTTTGGATGTAGGGACGTGCTGTGTACGCCCTGCACGGTAATGTCATCAAGGGTGTGCTCAGCACACCCCTACAAACCCGTGGTAAATATCAAGTTGGTTGAGTGTAACTAATTTTAGTGGGGGTAATTAAGCCCCTGCCATTTTCAAATATTTTTGGAGCAAATCATGCCACACATTACCCTACAATCCTACCCAAAAGGCTTAAGCCAAGCCGAACTCAAAACCTTTGCTGATGAGCTGACCGTATTGGCAAGCGAGCGTTTGAACACGCCTGCCGAGTACATCACCATTGATTTTCAAGAGTTGGACAAGCAGGCATTTAAAGCAGAAGTTTGGGACAAAAAAATCGCCCCAAGTCGTGAAACTCTGCTACGCCAACCACAATACGAGTTATAGGATTATTATGAAAATCTTGCCCTATCTAACCGCTTTTGTGCTTTTTGGCACAAGCCTTGTCGCCCACGCCGACAATCTACGCCATTTTGGGCAAACCGCCCACAGCTATCAAAGTGCCGTAAACTACGGCAATGCCAATGGGCATTATATTCAAAGCCAAGACGCCAAGATTTATTAGACTTCTTTCCAAACCCCGATTTTTGTGGATTTTTAAAAACCTCAACCCCAATACTTATAAGGGTTTATTTTTAGTTTGGAAAGAGATTTATTATGAAATCCACGGACAAGGCGAACCTGTGGTGGTGTTACATGGTGGGTTGGTCGGCTCAATTGGCGAGATGGGGCAATTGATTGATAATCTTGCCAAAACACACCAAGTCATCGCCGTAAGCACCCGCGGGCATGGCAAATCAGAAATCGGTCATCAAGTGCCAAGCTACGCCGTCAAAGCCCAAGACGTGTATAACGTGCTGACCCACATCACGGACAAACCCGCCCATATTTTGGGGTTTAGCGATGGGGCGTACACCGCTTATCATTTTGCCTTAAATTTCCCTGACAAAACCGCCAAAATCATCGCCATTGGGGCAGGCGAGTGGCAAAAGGCTTTCGCACCTTTGGTGGAACGTTTGCCGATTTTACCAAACTTGACCCCCTATACTGGCAAGAGCAAGCCACAATCCGTCCCGAACCCAAGCGGACAGAAGAATGGTATGGGCAAAACGTGGCGTATTTTAATGAGCTTGACATTGGCGAGAGCGTCTTTAAAAACATCACCGCCAAAACCTTGCTCATCGTGGGCGAAGACGACCAAAACGCCCCCTTGCCAACCGTGATAAAGGCTTATGAGGCCCTACCCAATGCCGACATTGCCGTAATCCCTAATGCATCTCACAGCGTATTTGCCGATAATTTTAATGCGGTGTGGGCGGTGGTAGAGCCGTTTTTAGCAAAATAAGCACAATGGGTAAATGCCGTCCAAAGGGGCGGTGTTTTAACCTGTGCTATAATACCCCTTTAACACCCTTTTTCATTTGGCAACCACCATGAAAACCAACCTACACGCTCTAATCATCGGAGCGACAGGGGCGACAGGCGAGCCCTTGACCGAGCAGTTGTTAGCCGATGAGCGATTTGATAAAGTGACGGTATTTGTTAGGCGAGCGATTGATACTTCCCACCCCAAACTGACCGTCCACATCGTTGATTTTGACACGCCTGACACATGGGCGGATAAGGTGCGTGGGGACGTGCTGTTTGGTTGTCTTGGCACGACCTTAAAGCAGGCAGGCAGTAAACCTAAGCAGTACAAAATCGACCATGATTATACCGTCAATGTTGCCAACATCGCCCACCAAAATGGCGTGGGGCAAATGGTCGTCATCTCATCAGACGGAGCAAACCCAAACAGTCCGCTGTTTTATTATCGCTTAAAAGGCGACATGGAGCGATCATTGTCCGCCATTGGTTTTGACAAGCTCACACTCATGCGACCACCGTTATTAAAACGACAAAACAGCGACCGCATGGGCGAGCGATTGGGCGAAAAGGTGCTTACCGTGGCAAACCGCTTTGGGCTACTTATGTCCGCCAAACCCATGCCAACTGATGCCCTAGCAAGGGCGATGAGACAGGCGGTGTTTGCTGACAAAGTGGGGGTTGTGGATAAGGGGGAGATTTGGGATTTGGCAAAATAGCAGGCTAAGTGACGGATTGTTCTTTGTTGTGATTCATGTCAAGCAAAATACCGTCTTAGCCCTGCCAGCAGTAGCTCTTCTTCGGTGTCAAGCTCGCCCCCAAACTGCACATTTATCATGTCCGCCCCGCCCCCTGTGAGCGTAACCTCAAAATCAGGATAATCGGCCCGCACCGCACGCACCGCCCCCACCACGCCAAACAGTACGCCATGATTGACCGCATCAAAGGTCGTTTTGCCCAATTCGGTGCTGTCAAACCGCCCAGCTTTCACCGCAATCTGCTGAGTGCCTGCATATAGGGCGTGGCGTTGCATATAGACGTTGGGCAGGATATATCCACCCAAATGCGTGCCGTGTTCTATCAAATCAATCGTCAAAGCCGTACCACAGCCCACCACGCATTGTTTTTTGGTATTATCCACCACGCCAAGCATTTGTAGCCATCTGTCCACGCCAAGCTGATTGGGGTCATAATGACTTGTCAAAAGGGGGTGGTTGGCGTTCACTTTGGCAAATTCAAATGGCACGTTAAAGCCTTGCAAGGTCTTATTGATGGCGGTGTTAATCTTATCGCCAAGCACGCTAGAAATCCCCACAAATTCAGGCTCAAAGCTTGCCAGCGTGCCAAGCAGTCCAAGCAATAATTCATTGGGGGCTTTTAGGTGTTCTTTTGCGTCATGGGCGATAATCGTGTCGTTATCTACAATCCAATATTTTAGGCGGGTATTGCCCAAATCTAGCCAAAGTTTTTTCATGATTTTCCTTAATAAAATGGGTTTTGGTATTTATATAAATTAACTATGCCAAATAAAACCTAATTCACGATTTTTGCCATACCTGCAAATATCGGCTTAATATCGCCATGATCATTTAATAACAATTCGCCTTGATTGCCAATGCCGATACATCTGCCTTTTGCGTAAGTATCGGTCATATTATTTTGCATAAAAATATGAATAAGTTTGTCGGTCAAAAGATGATTGGCGTTAAATTTATCAATAAAATTTTGTAGATACATGGGTTCTTTGCAATGATTGCAAATTTCCACTGCTTGAAATATCGCATTTGCCATAGGGATATATAAATCTTGGGCGGTGGTAGTTATATCAGATAATTCTTTTAAACACGTTGCTTGATAAAGACCGTCTTTGATGATAGGCGAATTATTGACATTTAAGCCCACGCCAATCACCACGCCCACAAGTGTATTTTTATCCAATTTTTTAAAAACAGGTTCAATTAAAATGCCAGCGAGTTTTTTAAAAAATCCTACTTCATCATCATAAAAGCCCACGTCATTTGCCCATTTTACGCCAATGGGGGGTAGGTTATTTTCGGTGCGAGTTTGGTTAATGGTTTGAATGATTTTTAATTGGGCAAGTTGATAGCCTACCGCCAAAGACAATAAGCCTGATAATTGATGTAGTTCAAATTCGCCTTGCCCAATGGGGGCATATAAAGACAAAAAAACATTGTCTGCACCGCTTACCCACGTCCGCCCATGTTGTCCACGCCCTGCCGTTTGGTGGCTTGCTGTGTATAGGTGGGGGGCGGTGTGGGGGTGCGTGCCGTCTGTAATGGCGTGGATTAGCTGGGTGTTGGTGCTGCCTGTCGTGTCAAAATGGGTGTGGGGCGTGGCGGTCAAAAAATTTGGCATGGGGCGGTTTTTGGTCGTTTCAAATGAATAAAAATAAGCTATAATACCATAAATTTGGTAAATGTGAGAGTATGTAACATGATGTATCTGTGGTTTGTGGTCGCAGGAGCGTTTGCGGGCGTGTGTGCAGGGCTGTTTGGCGTGGGCGGTGGTCTTATCATCGTGCCAGCACTTGTGTGGATTTTGGGGGCGTATGGCTTTCCGAGCGAGTTTATCCCCCATGTGTCGGTAGGGACGGCGTTGGCGACCATCATTATTACGTCTATCAGCTCTTTGACCGCCCACAACAAAAAAGGCGGTGTGCGTTGGGACGTGTTTAAAAATTTGACTTATGGCTTGGTGGTCGGTTCGTTGTTTGGGGCGTGGGTGGCGACGCTTATCAAGGGAGATTATTTGCAAGTATTGATTGGTGTGTTTGCCATTGCCATGTCCATACAGATGTTCATGAAAAAGGCGGACGAGAACATTAAGCCCCTGCCCAAGCCGATGAGTCAAAGCGTGGCAGGCGGCGTGATTGGTATGGCTTCGGCGATTTTTGGGATTGGCGGTGGTAGCCTAAATGTGCCGTATCTGACCCACGCAGGTCTGCCCATGAAACAAGCGGTCGGAACTTCGGCAGCGTGCGGTCTGCCCATTGCCATTGCAGGGGCGTTGGGCTTTATGGTATTTGGACGAAGTCATGTGGCAAACATGAGTGAGCCTGTGGCAGGACTGCTTGGCTTTGTGCATTTACCTGCCTTTGTCGCCATTAGTGTGGCGAGCTTTATCACTGCCAAACTGGGGGCAAAAATCGCCCATAAACTGCCAGCAGGGACGCTCAAAAAAGCCTTTGCCTGTTTGCTGATTGTGGTGGGTTGTCAATTGGTGTGGAGTGGGGTAGTGGGGTAGAATGTGCCTATTGAGCTTGATATTTGTCATAAGTATGTAGGGGCGTGCTGTGCACGCCTATAAAAAACGACAATATTAAAGAAAGTACTTAGCATGCCCTCATATATCATAATTATGACAGCTTTAAAGTTCTTTGGTTGTATTTTAGTAGGCAGGATCTGAGTAATAGGAGTCGTAATATTCATAATCGTCAGAATAGGGTCTTATATACTCATTTAACACAGACCAAGAAAATATACATGCACCAATAATGCATATAATTATAGTTAAATCTAATTCTGGATTTGGCTTGGATGGCAATCCATAATCATTTTTATTTTCATCGCCAGATTTAAAGATTAAGTATACTATGAATAAAAAATTAAGATAAGGAACTAGTACCCATAAAGTATGCCAGCCTGTTAGGTTGATATCGTGCAACCTTTTTCTTGTTTGCCATAATATTCTCCAGCATGGGTAGATGGCTGAAAGAATTAGATATCCACTTGCAGAATCATAAATGGAGCTTTCTGATAGTATGGCAATGATGATAAAAAAAGCTGTCAAAAGAAATATTAGCTGATTAGCCAATAGGCTTCTCAAATATCTTAGACGACCAATTCTATTGTCTGTATCAACATAATCTTCTTCGTGAGAAAGCTCATTAGATTGCGTTCTTTTTATTTGCTGACTTAAAGCATTTTCTATACCCATAGGGTCTTTTGGTGTGGTTTTTTCATTGTTATAAGAATATGGGTTGTAATCAAACTGAGGTAAAAATTTTAAATCATTCTTGTTTATGTTTTTCATATTTCAATCCTTAGGTTTTATTTTATATACCACTTGATCATTACTAATATTGATTTTATCTAGCTTTTCCATCTTGTGGAGTTCTTCTAAAAAAAATTCAACATAAAAATTTGTTAAAAAATCAAAATTTGATTTTTTGATTTGATCTACAGATATAATAGATTTGCTTTTTATATAGAATAAAATATCATTTTTAACAGTGTTTATTATTTTTTTATTATTATATATTTCTTGGTGTATGTCTTCATAATATAATTCAAATTTTTGTCTATCCCCTACTATCTTTTTGTAGATAGTAGAGTCATTCTCAACTTGTCTGTAATGTATTAATTCATCATAGTCATAAAAATTATATATGGGAATGCCGATGCCTAAGGTATTTAAGCAATGCTTTTGAAAATATTGACGTCTCTCATAAATAACTTCATTTTCTTTTATGAGAGATGTTATCTCGTTGATTTGATTTTCTGTAAGATTCATTTTTAATTTCCATGCTTGATGTCAGGACTGGTTATCGGAAAATTTAAAGGTTTATTTTTCAAGGAAAAATAATCGTCTCTAGTAATGTATTCTTGCCTTACCATTTTTTTGCTACTTATTTTTGTCATTTGATCAGATTTTCCTTGCCTGTCTTTAAAGTAAAAATCCCACTCAATAATAACATCTTTTGTGTGATTATCAATATAAATAATAATCTCTCCGCCAATCGGATTTAATTCTTTTTTGCTAACGGTGTCTATGATTTCTTTGTCTATATCAGGAGAGATATTGTCCAATATATATTCTATTGAGACGGGTTCTTTCTCCTTAAAAAATATCTCTTGAATGGCACCTAGTGCGATAGGTGTGGTCATAACCGCCATAACTTTCTTAAGCATTGTAACTCCTTAAAGGTGTAATTGTAACTCTTTAGCGACTTCATCGGTAATATCTACTGTATTGCCGGAGTTTAATCTATTTCGGATGTGCTCAGGAACTTCGCTGTCATTAATACGCTTTGTTTCGACTGTTTCACTCCATGATTGGGTTACTTGATCGTACGAGTAATATTTAAAAGTTTTAATAATATCTCTGTCCACGGCTTTTGCTAAGGAAACAACACCTTGCAAATTCTGTTGTACTTCTACAGGAAGTCTTTGAAAGCTTTCAATGAAAAAATTTCTAATTTCTTCCCAAAAAATAACCACAGCCGCACCAACAGCCGCACCTGCAGCCATCCAAAGTAGTAGGCTTACTGGATCAATCATATACTATCCTTATTTTTAAGATGGTTAAATGTTTTTTCATCAAGTTGGGTTTTTACATATTCTTCACTAACTTGCTTTGTCGTTGTTTGTGAGAATTGGTTTGCCTTTTGACTTGTCTTAATCTCATCAATTGCTTTTGTAAAATAAGAAAGAGAGACAGAATTATCGCCACTTCGTGAAGCAGACAGAGCTGACTTTAACACGCAGTTGCTAATATCACTGCCAGACAGCCCGTCTGAGTGTTCTGCCAAAATCTCAAAATTGACATCAGGGGCTAGGGGTAGGGCGGTGGGGATGTATTTTTGCCACAATTTTTGGCGATTGCCTAAGTCAGGTAATTCAAAAAGAATATGCGATAGGATTCTTCGCATAAAAGCAGGGTCATAATTTTCAATAAAATTGGTGGTAAAAATAATCAAGCCTTCGTGGTCGTTCATGAGTGTCAGCAGTACCGAGCGGGTTTGATTGACACTCACATCGGTGGCGTGTGACATATTGGTAACACGGCGACTTAAAATAGCGTCTGCTTCATCAAAAAAGATAATCGCATTTTGCTCTTTGGCGGTGTTAAAAAGGGCTGTGATGTTTTTGGAAGTTTCGCCAACGTATTTTGATTCTATTTCAGCATAATTGACGGCAATGAGTGGTTTGCCAAGTTCATGAGCAATGGCGTGTGATGCCATGGTTTTACCTGTACCAGGTAAGCCATATAGGTTAATGGCGATTTGGCGTTGGTGGGCGTGTGTCGTGGCAAGCCCCCATGTGTTAAAGATGTGTTCAGCGTGTTTTTGGTAGGATAAAAAATCGTGAATGCTATTTAAAGTGTTGTCTGGCAGGATTAAATCCTTGACAGTAAATTTAGGGCTTGTTAAGCTAAACTGCTGACTGCTGACTGCTGACTGCTGACTGCTGACTGCTGACTGCTGACTGCTGACTGCTGACTGCTGACTGCTGACTGCTTGGGCGAACTATGGGCATAAGATGACTCTGATATAATAGGGGCGAACTATGGGCATAAGATGACTCTGATATAATAGGTTTGGATATTATAATAAATATACACAAATTTTTCTAGGGGATTTTTGATGATTTTTATTTTTTTTAAAACAAGCCAAATCAATAAATTAAGTTTTTCATATCTATAAATTTTTGCTAAAATACACCCCTTTACCACATCCAATCCCAATCATCATGCGTCTAAAATCCCTAAAACTCTCAGGTTTTAAATCCTTTGCCAATGCCACAACCTTTACCTTTGGGCACGACATTACCGCCATTGTTGGGCCAAACGGCTGTGGTAAGTCCAACGTGATTGATGCCATACGCTGGGTGCTGGGCGAAACTTCTGCCAAGCAGTTACGTGGTGGGGCGATGAGCGACGTCATCTTTGCAGGCGTGGAGGGGCGAGCGGGCAAATCTTTGGCGAGCGTGGAGCTGACTTTTGAGCATACCCAAGATGAGAGTACAGGCATTCGCCATGCATTGAACCTATACCACGAGCTGACCCTACGCCGTCAAGTGACCAAGGAAGGCAAATCTGATTATTACATCAATGGGCAAAAGGTGCGTCGCCGTGATGTGGTGGACGTGTTTTTGGGGACGGGGCTTGGGGCGAGAAGCTATGCGGTGATTGAGCAGGGCATGATAGGGCGGATTGTTGATTCTACACCCATGCAACTGCGTGAGTTCATCGAAGAGGCGGCGGGTGTGTCACGCTATCAGGCACGCCGAGCCGAGACCGAAAAACAGCTCAATGAAACCAAGGACAATCTGGCACGCCTTAATGACTTACAAGGCGAGCTTAAAAAACAGCACAAAACACTCATCCGCCAAGCCGAATCCGCCAAAAAATACCAAGCCCTAAATGATGAGCTGTTTGAGCTGAATAAAAATGACTTATTAAAACGCATTTTTGAGGCGTGGCAATACCTAGAAACCAAAAAACAAGACAAAGACAAATCCGCCCAAATCCTGCATGAGCTAGAACAAGCGGTGGGTAAAGCCAAAAAAGATCTGGATGTCCACTCAGCCAAACTTGCCGAGGCAAACTGGCTCAAAGATGATGCACGTGACAACTACCATAACGCCCGCATGAAGGAGCAGACGGCAGAGCATAACTATTATAGCCTAAACCAAGAGATTGCCAGTTGCGAAGACAAAATCGCCCGCCTAACCGAGCTCAAAACCCAGTCGGAGGCGAGCATTGTGGAGAACCAAAAAAGCATTGATGAGATTGACAAAGAGCTTGGGCAAATCAGTCCTGATGTGACCGAGGGGGCGTTAAAGCTGACCGCCTTACAAGATGAGCTGACCCAAGCCCAAGGGGCGTTTAACGCCGCCAAACAACAAGTGGGCGAGCTTGCCCAAAAAAAGAGCGAGCTGGAAAACACGCACAAACTGGCAACAGCACAAAAAAATCGCCTACTCATAAGCCACGAGCGAGTCACCAAAAAATACCAAGAACTCATCAATAAGCATGAAAACAAAGAGCAAAACCACGACAAAGAACAGGACGAGATAAAGACGCTGACGAGCAACATCGCCACGCTAAACCTTGCCATAGATGAGCTGTCTGATGATGACGGCAGACAAGTGTTTGATGAAAAAAGTCGGCAAGTCAAAGCATTACAAGATGAGCTGTCTGCACTAGAAAAACGCCATGCGTCCATGATGGGCGAGTATGATACCCTACACAAACTGGTACATAAACCCAAGCACGCCCCGTCCGCCCATGATGACAGTGCAGACAACAGTGGGGTTGATGGTGTGGTCGCTGACACCAAAAGTGGCGTGGATGGTATCGCCATGTCCCAACTGGACTCATTAAAAGACAGCATTAAGCTGACCCGTGATGGCGAAAAACATGCCGATGTGCTGGATAAATTTCTGGACTTTTGGCTGGACGCTCGGGTGATGGGCGATGGGCGTGATTTTTCTTTGTTACCACTCATCAATCATCTGTCAACAGCCACGCACGATGGCAAGCACAGTCATGATGATAAAAAGGATAAGAAAAAAGACGGCAAAAAAGCCAAGCACAAAGGCGATACATCAGGGCTATCTGCCCATGAACGCTTGCCGAGTATGGTGCTGTGTACCGCACCCAATTTTAGGCAAAGTAGCGACAAACTCATTCCGCTCACTGCCTTGATAAAATCGCCCACATTGGCACTGTGGCAGGGCGTGTATCTGCTAGATGTGGATACCCAAACGCTTGATGAGCAGGGCTTTGACGAGCTTGTTACCGCATGGGCGGATGAGCTTGCCCAAGGCGTGCTGATTTTGACAAAGACAGGATGGATTATCGGCTCTTTTGGGGTCATGCACGTCTCTGCTTTGGGGCAGGGCGGACAGGGTCAGGGCATGCTTGCTGAGCGAGCCGAACACGCCAAACACCTAGATGAGCTAGAAGAGAGACTGGGGCAGATAGAGAGTGAGTTAGATGACAAACAGCGGTCGTTAAAGGCGATGATGAGCGAGCTGGATGTCCTAAGAGTGGCACAAGAAGAACGCCACGTCAAGCACAGCAAGCTAACCCACAGTCTACACGAGAGCAGGGCAAAACTGGTCAAACTAGAACATCAGATAAGCCAAGATAAGCTGATATGGGAAAATTTTAACAGCCAAAAGGCAAGCCTTAGCGATGAACTCTCCGAGCTAGATGGCGAGCTTAGACTCATGAATGATGAGATTGGGCGTAGCATGACGGCACTAGATGAGCATTTGCCGATATTGCAAGTTGCCCAAAACACCCTAAATGTGCTGTCGGTGAGCGTGGATGAGTTATCAGGCAAGGTTAGACAGATGACCCAAGACAGGCAGGAGCTGACACTCAAACAGACCACGCTCACCCAAAACAAAGTCCACGTCGCAAGGTTGTTGGAGTTGTCCCATGAGAACGTGGCAAAGGCGGACACCGAGACCAAGGAGCTCATCGCTCAGAGCGTGGCGATGAGTGAGCGACTGCCTGTGTTAGAAGATGCCTTTAAGCAAGCAAAAGCCGAGACCGCTGAGCTAAAAGTGCAAAGCGAAGAGCATGAAGCGGTGGCAAAAACGCTGGTCATCATGCAGGGCAAGCTACAAGAGAATCTGACCGATGCCCATGCCAAGTTTGCTGCCGCACAGGCGAGCATTGCCAATGCTCATGCCGATGTGGCGGTGGGGGAGAGTCGTTTGGCGGATTTGGGTGAGCAGATGCTCGGCATGAATGAGCAGTTTAACCTGCCGTCCACGTTGGCGGATTTTCGGGTGAGTACACCTGTATTTGCCGATAACAGCTCTCGCATTGAGCAGATTAAGGCGGACATTGAGAAGCTAGGGGCGGTCAATCTGGCGGCGGCGGCAGAGCTTGCCGAGCTAGAAGAGCGAGTCTCACCCCTAGATGAGCAGGTGGCAGACATCACAGACAGCATGAAAAAACTCCAAGACGCCATTCGTGCCATTGATGACAAGACCAAACAGCTGTTTTTGGGCATGTTAAAAGCGGTCAATGATGAGATGAATGCGTTGTTTGCCAAGGTGTTTGGTGGTGGGCAGGCAAGCCTAACACTCATCGATGATGAGAGCTTGCCCAAGACGGACAAATGGCGGGCAGGACTGGTGCTAATGGCACAGCCCAAAGGCAAGAAAAACTCACGCCTTGCCGTGCTGTCAGGGGGTGAGAAAACGCTGACCGCTCTAAGTCTGATTTTTGCGATTTTTAAACAGCACCCTGCTCCGTTTTGTGTGCTTGATGAAGTCGATGCCCCCTTGGATGATGCGAACGTGGGGCGGTTTACGAGTCTGATTCATGAGTTGTCAGACAGTGTGCAGTTTGTCTTTATCAGTCATAACAAACTTGCCATGCAAGCGGCACATGAATTAAAGGGCATTACCATGCCCACGGCGGGCATTTCTAGCTTGGTGACGGTCAATTTAGAAGAAGCGGAGAAATATCTAGAACCCCGTGAATGATGAAAAGGGTGTTTGGATGAGTGCGTTGAGTGTTGTTATTGTGGTGTGTATTTTGGGGGTTTTAAAATAAAAAATGGTTGGCATTATTTGTCCGTGTTTTCATTTTCAAAGTTAATCATTTATCATTAGACTTCCTGCAAGACCCCAAATTAAAGAAAACCGTTCGTGGTGAGCCATGCCTGCCCATGACGGTTTTCCTACCCGCAGGCATGGCTCAGGGCGAACGGAAAACCTAGTTTTGCAGGAAGTTTATTAAAAATATCCGCCAAATTTACAACTTTTATACAACTGCCTAAATGAGTTGCAAAATTAATTTGATAAGCTAACCCATCTTTTACCGCCCAAATCATGGAACTCATCATGCACACCAAACACCGCCCATCTGGACGTTTTTTATCTTTATCCACCCTTGTCCTATCTGTCATGGGCGTATCGCTTGTGGCATGTGCCAATGCCAAAGATTATAGCCAAGACGGCAGTGTCTATCAGTTCATGGAAGCCGAACGCCAAAAGTCCGATACCAACGCCATGTATCAGTATGAGCAGAGCATGCAAGGCTCACTGTTTGCCATGTACCCGACCTATTGGCGACTAAGTAGCGACATCACCTATCACGACCCCAGCACCATTAACAGCTTTGTTCAGCAGTACCCCAACCACGTCATCAGCGAAAAACTCGTGGCAGACTATGCCGAAGAAAAGGCACGTCAAGGCGACTATCACAGCGTGCGTGCGGTTATTCCTAACATTCGTAATGCTGACGCGTCCGAAGCATGTGCCATCGCCCTAGGTCATAACGGAGCAAATGACGCCCGTGCCTTGGAGCAAAAAGAGAATGTCTGGCTAAACACCCAAATCAAGCAGTCTTTATGTGACAAGCTCGCCCTAGAAATGGGCAATAACCGCCACATCAATCGCACTGACCGCCACGAACAGCTGATTCGCATGATGAGAATCGATGCCCGTCAGCTGTCATCACGCAATCCGCCCCTTGATAAGAGTGCGGACATCATCAGCCTTGCCCGTCAGCTTAACCTAGCCATCGATTATGGCACGCTTGCCAGTATCCGCTCGAACCCCAACGGCTTTTTTAGTCAGTTTCACGCCATGCCGTTTAGCGAAACCAATCAATACCTATATGTCTATGCCATCAGCCAACTGGCTCATCGTTCATATTGGGAAGCCAGCACTCAGCTAAATTACGACATCAATCAAGACAACGCCCGCCTCCAAAAACTGCTCTCAGACATGGCACGTCGCTATGCGTGGCGGAGCATTGCCGTTAAGCGTATGAACATGAACACCGATGACGGCTTTAATGTCGAAGCGGTGCATTGGTTTAGAAACAGCCTAGGCGAGCCGTTTAACTTTGAAGAAGCCGAAGATTATGCCCAGGCAGGGATTTATTTTGGACAATGGACGGACGTGATTAATGCCATTGGGGCGATGAGTAAGACCAAGGCAGGCGAGAACATCTGGCAGTACTGGCTGGCTCGTGCCTATGAGCAGACGGGCAAGGGCGGACAGGCTCGTCAGATTTACCAAAATCTCACCAAAAATTTAGACTATTATGGTCTGCTTGCTCGTGATAGACTAAATATGCCCCTGACCGCCAATGACATCGGCGGTATCGGTATGCCAAACATCAGTGCTAGAGATACTGCTCGTATCATGCAAAACCCTGATTTTGCTCGTGCCTTTAAGCTTATGGAGAGTGGGGCGAGCATGGAGCACATTCAGCGTGAGTGGAACTGGGCGGTGCGTACCACCACCAACGCAGGCGACCATCAGCTCGTGCTTGCTGCCGCCAAAAAAGCTCATGATATGGGAATTTATAGCCGTAGCATTCACGCCATGGAAAACTCGCCCCTAAGAGCATCAGCGATTAGCCACCCCATGCCTTACCAAAACAGCTTTATGACCCATGCAGGCAGTGCAGGCATTGACCCTGCATGGGCATATGGTATCACTCGCCAAGAGAGCCGTTTTGCTGCCAATGCTCGCTCGGGCGTAGGGGCAGGCGGTCTTATGCAAATCATGCCAAACACCGCCAAGATGATTGCTCGTAAAATCGGCGGTAGTGGTAATTCAAGCGACCCTGACACCAACATCCGCTATGGTACATGGTATCTGTCGGATAAGACTCGTGATTTTAACGGGCAAATCGCCCCTGCCACCGCCGCTTATAATGCTGGCACTAGCCCCGCTCGCAAATGGCTACCCAAGCATGGCACCATCAGTGCTGACCAGTATGTCGAAGCCATTCCCTATGGCGAGACCCGTGAGTATGTCAAGCATGTCATGGAAAACGCCACCATCTATGGCGTGATACTCGGCAGATATACCCCAATTAGCCAACGCATGGGAACAGTATCGCCATCTTGGTAATGGGTGTAAGATAAAAAACCGTCCAATAGGGCGGTTTTTTTGTGGATTAGGCGTTGGGCTGGCTTGCCAAAATATCATTTAAATTGACTTCTAGCCACTCCACCAAATCCGCCACTTTATCGCTTGCCTGTTTGCCCCAGTCGGTAAGCGTATATTCCACATGGGGCGGAACGGTGTCAAAGGACTTGCGAACAAGCATACCGTCCGCTTCTAGCTGTTTTAGGGTTTCAGACAGCATGCGCTCGGACACGCCTTCTATCTCGCGGCGTATCTCGCTAAATCGCTTGGTGCCTGATTGTAGCACAACCAGTACCAAAATCCCCCAACGGCTTGTTAGGTGGTTTAAAATCGCTCGGCTAGGGGCAGGCTTTGGCAAGGACTTTGCCCCTATCGTCATCGTGGTGTTGCATGGGTTTGCCTTTTTTAAATTGGGTTTTAGTGGCGTGTAAATACACCATATATTCACTTAATTTTAAAAAAGTAATAAAATCAATTACTTAAAAACTTTTTTCAAATTATTTTCATACTAACAAAAGTGTAAGTACTTACATAAAATAAATGACTTGCCTATAATACACCTTATCAACCCAACATTCAATCGGAGTTTTTATGAAAAAATTTGCAGTTATCGGTGCTACTGGTCTTGTCGGCGGTGCGGTAGTTAAAGAGCTTGCCGAGCGTGGACATAGTGTTACCGCTTTTGCTCGTAACACATCAAGCCCACAACGTGCAAGCGGTGGCGGTGGACATGAATAGTCCTGATTTTGCTGATAAATTGGTAGGCTTTGATGCGGTGGTCAATGCCTTTAATGTAGGGTGGGAAAACCCTAATATTATCAATGACTTACAAACAGGTCATGCCAATATCCTATCTGCCGTCAAGCGTGCAAATGTGCCTTATGTGCTGGTGGTGGGCGGTGCAGGTAGCCTAAATGTCGCCCCAAATCTGCAACTGGTGGACACGCCCGATTTTCCTGCCGATGTCTATCCTGCGGCGAATGTGGTGCGTGAGCTGCTCGGGGAGCTTCGTACTCGCACGGACGTTAACTGGGCGTTTTTGTCGCCTGCGGTGATGTTTGCTATCAACCCTGTTTCTTTTGAAAAAACAGGCACTTACCGTATCGGACAAGATGACGTGCTGACCAATGCGGACGGCTCACCTGCCGATATTAGCGTGGCGGATTTGGCGGTGGCGATTGCCGATGATATTGAGCAAAAAGCCCATTTACATCAGCGATTTACGGTGGCGAATTGATTTAATGATACTGTTTAAAATACCGTCTGGGCGTGGCTTGGGCGGTGTTTTTTCTAATTTAAATAGAGGTAATGCGATGATAACTATTTTACCCTTAGATGACACCCGTTTATCTCAATTTAAACAACAAATGCAACTTAGCTTTAAAGACACCTATGGCGATGAGTTGCCCGAGCGTCATATCAATGATTCAATGCAAAAGCAAGGGGCGATTGCTTATATGGCGGTGGAAAATGGCGAGATGATTGGCGGTGCAATTGTCGTTATCAATGGCGATAAAGGTGAGCTGGATTTTTTGTATGTCAAAAGTGGCATTCAAAGCAAGGGCGTGGGGCAGACAATCTGGCAATTTATAGAATCGCACCATAAAGCGGTTCGGCTATGGCATTTATTAACGCCTTATTCTGCGGTGCGAAATTTGCATTTTTATATCAATCGCTTGGGCTTTGTGGCAACCGAATTTTATTGTGACAAAAACCCCAATCCGCATTATCCTAAATATGCCCATGATTTGATGTTAAGTTTGCAAAAGCAGGTTTGAGTTAGCATTGACACACCGCCCAAAATTGACTGATGTTGGTTTTGGGTGGTTTTTTTATTGTCTATCACACCAATCTGGGCTAACACAACCCAAACTTTTAAGACAACCCTAAGGCAAATATACAAGCCAAACAATGGTTTGCCAAAGCCTGTGAAAATGGCTTGGAAATCGCTTGTCAATACCGCTAGTCCACACAAGCCCGTCAATGTACGGGTTTTTTATGGTAAATTAACAAAAGCTAATTGGCGGTAATTTGCCCCAAAAAACCTTTGCCAATACCCCAAAAAATATGCTACACTAGGGCGATTTTGCAGTTTTTGAAATGGGTTTCAAAAGGCAAAATTAAGCAAAATTTTTTCCATTTTCAAATTTTATTTTAAGGATAAGTCATGAGCAAACAGCCTGTTCGTGTTGCGGTAACTGGTGCCGCAGGTCAGATTGGTTATAGCCTATTGTTCCGTATTGCCAGCGGTGAGATGCTTGGCAAAGACCAACCTGTGATTTTGCAACTTCTAGAAATCCCTAATGAAAAAGCCCAACAAGCCCTACAAGGCGTTATCATGGAACTTGATGACTGTGCTTTCCCGCTACTGCATGACGTGATTGGCACGGACGACCCAAATGTGGCGTTCAAAGACGCAGATTATGCCCTGCTTGTCGGTGCTCGTCCCCGTGGACCAGGCATGGAGCGTGCTGACCTACTTCAAGAAAACGCCAAAATCTTTACCGTACAAGGCAAAGCCCTAAATGACGTGGCAAGCCGTGATGTTAAAGTATTGGTAGTCGGCAACCCTGCCAACACCAACGCTTACATCGCCATGAAGTCTGCCCCAGACCTACCTGCCAAGAACTTCACCGCCATGCTACGCCTTGACCATAACCGTGCCTTGACTCAGGTTGCCAAAAAGACCGGTAAAGCCGTCAAAGACATCAAAAACCTAACCGTTTGGGGCAATCACAGCCCAACCATGTACGCTGACTACCGTTTTGCAACCATTAACGGCGAATCTGTCAAAGAGATGATTGATGACCAAGAATGGAATGCCAACACGTTCTTGCCAACCGTTGGTAAACGTGGTGCTGCCATCATTGAAGCTCGTGGCTCATCATCGGCGGCCTCTGCTGCCAATGCTGCCATTGACCATATCAGAGACTGGGCATTAGGCTCAAATGGTGAATGGGTAACCATGGGCGTACCGTCTGATGGCTCTTATGGCATCCCAGAGGGTATTGTGTTTGGTTTTCCTGTAACAACCGAAAATGGCGAATACAAAATCGTTCAAGGTTTGGAGATTGACGAGTTTAGTCAAGAGCGTATCAATACCACGCTACGTGAACTGACCGAAGAGCGTGATGCGATTGGTCATTTGTTGTAATTAACTCATGAAGGGTTAATTCATCAAAATTGCCCCATCAAGCAAATATGCACCCCTTGTCTGTCTGATAAGGGGTGTTTTGTTTTTATTAATTGATTAATTGATTAATGTGTCATTTTGATACTCGCCCCATGCACCAATACCGCCAGCAACATCACACCTGCTCCGACATAGCCTATCATGGTCAGTCCTAGGGCTTGATGAGCGATGACCATGCCACCAAGCAACGCCCCGCCACCGATGCCGATGTTATAAATCCCCGAAAACAGACTCATGGCGACGTCCGTGGCGTGTGGGGCGAGTTTTAGGGTGCGAAGTTGTAGCACCAGACTGATGGCGGTCATGCTCACGCCCCACAGCACCGCCAATGCCGTCCACAGCATGACATGACCTGCCAATATCATCATCAGCATGAGACTGACAAGCACGCCAATCATCGCTAGCCACAAAAATCCCTGCTCAAAACGCTCATAATACCGCCCAAACAGCACACTCGCCACAATCCCTGCCAAGCCAAAGATGAGCAGTACTGCCGTGGCGTAGGTCGGGCTAAACGCATTAATGTGCAACACAAACGGCTCGATATAACTATAAGCGGTAAAATGTGCCGTGACGGCTAGGGCGATCATGAGATAAACAGCGATAAGGGGTTTGTTTTTGGCGATGAGTGTCAGGCTCGATAAGTCGCCCACGTTGCGACTGGGTAGTTTTGGCAAAATGTACCATAGCACCATCATGGCAATAAAAGCAATCGCCCCAATCGCCCCAAAAGTCGTCCGCCAGCCCAGATACTGTCCCAATATCCGCCCAAGCGGTAATCCCAACACAGTCGCCAATGCCGAACCTGTGGCGAGCATGCCTAGGGCGGTAGTTTGTTTGCCTTTGGGGGCGACACGGACAACAAGGCTTGCCGTGATAGACCAAAACACCGCATGAGCCAGTGCTACGCCTGCCCGAGCGATGAGTAGTACGGCAAAGCTACTGGCAAGTACGGTCATGATGTGACTGATGATAAAGATGATGAATAAGCCCATGAGCAGTTTTTTGCGTTCTATTTTGGCGGTTAGGAGCATGGCGGGTAAGGATAGGCACGCCACAATCCATGCATACACGGTCATCATCACGCCCACTTCATGAGCAGGCATGCCAAAACTTGCCCCAATGTCAGAGAGTAGGGCGACAGGGATAAACTCGGTGGTGTTAAAGATAAAGGCGGATAGGGCTAGGGCGACGACACGCAAGGTGCGAATGCGGTTGGCGTGGGCAGAGAAGTCGTGTTGGGGGATGTGGGTCATGGATAAAAAGGCGTATTTTAACATAAAATATTTCATTCTCAACTTAAAATGGTAACTTGTTGATTGTTTGATAACTATTTTTTTGGAGTTGTGGGGGTAAATTGCAATTTTCCTGTGATAAATCAATTGCTTATATAAAGTTGAGAGTGGGGCATAAAATACTAAAATGTTGTATCAAAAATGGCTTGGGTGTAAAATAGGCGTTTATAGTATTATCAAGGAAAAACCATGACCGACTTTCACAAAACCCCGTCCGATGTCCGCCACGCCCGAGTGCTTGCTGTGCGTGCGATGCTTGCCGAGCGTGGACTGTCCGCCCTTATCATACCGTCTGCTGACCCACACATGTCCGAGTATTTGCCTGTGTATTGGCAAGGTCGGGCGTGGTTGTCTGGCTTTACAGGGTCAGTTGGGACATTGGTTATTACGCAGGATTTTGCAGGGGTGTGGACAGACAGTCGTTATTGGGTGCAAGCCCCCATAGAGCTTGACGGCACGGGCATTGAGCTACAAAAAATGGAGCAGGCTCGCCCCACTTATGCCAAGTTTTTGGCGGACAACCTACTCCAAGGGGCAAAAGTGGCGATAGACGGGGCGGTGTTGTCTGTGGCGGAGTTTGACAGTCTAAGCCAAGCCTTTGCCGAGCGTGGCATACAACTTGTCATTGATGCCGATGTTTTAGGGCAGATTTGGCAAGACCGCCCGAGCCTACCCAACGCTCCGATTTATGTGCATGATGAAGTGTTTGTGGATACGAGTGCCAAACAAAAACTTGCCCAAGTGCGTGAGGTTATGACCCAAAAAGGGGCGACTCATCATCTCATCAGTAGCCTTGATGACATTGCGTGGCTTACCAATTTGCGTGGGGCGGATGTGAATTTTAACCCTGTGTTTTTATCGCATTTACTCATCACAACCGACACGGCTACTTTATTTGTCCATGATGATAAGCTCACAGATACCGCCAAATCTGCCCTAGATGCAGCAGGCATTGACGTGGCTCATTATGACAGCGTGGCACAAAGTTTAGATGATGTGGATGCTCTGCTGTTTGACCCTGCCAAAGTAGCGGTTGGTACGCTTGCCCATCTGCCACAATCTGCCACACTCACAAAAGCGCTCAATCCTAGCACCATCTTAAAAGCCATAAAGTCTGATAAAGAGCTAAATCATGTGCGTGAAGCCATGCGTCAAGATGGTGTAGCGTTGTGCGAGTTTTTTGCCAATCTAGAAGATAAACTTGCCCAAGGTGAGCGTGTGTCTGAGCTTGACATTGATGTCATGTTAGAGCATGCCAGAGGTCGTCAGCCTAACCATGTTTCGGCAAGTTTTGATACGATTGCAGGATTTCGGAGCAATGGGGCGATTGTGCATTATCGGGCGACAGATGAGCGTTTTGCGTATTTGGACGGGGACGGCTTACTACTCATTGACTCAGGAGCTCAGTACAAAAACGGCACGACTGACATTACTCGCATGGCAGGCGTGGGGCAGATTAGCGATGACGAAAAGCGTGATGTTACCTATGTGTTAAAGGCTCATATCGCCCTAGCGACCGCCCATTTTCCCAAAGACATACCGTCCATGCAACTAGACGTATTGGCTCGCAACCAACTGTGGCAACAGGGGCTAGACTATAGGCATGGGACGGGGCATGGCGTGGGTTATTTTTTAAACGTCCACGAAGGCCCGCAGGTCATCTCACGCACCGCCCCCGTGACAAGTGAGCGTATCATGAGCGAAGGCATGATAACCAGTAACGAGCCGGGGCTGTACCGTGAAGGCAAATGGGGTGTACGCCTTGAAAATCTGGTGGTGGCGGTCAAGGCACACCAGAGCGAGTTTGGCGAGTTTTTAAAATTTGAAGATTTGACCTTATGCCCATTTGATACCCGTCTGATATTGCCACATCTTTTGACCGAACAAGAAAAACACTGGCTGAATGACTATCACAAACGTGTCCATGATGAGCTTATCGGGCGTGTGGACGGGCAGGCAAAAGCGTGGCTTGTTGAGCGGACGCAGGCGGTGTAAGTTTTTGCTCATCAAATATTTTTTGGTATTGTTCAATAAAAATACATTTTAAAATTTGAACGTGTAGGGGTAATTTATTCGCCCAAAAATCAATACTTTATCACAGGGTAAATTGCACTTCGCCCCTGCAAATCTGCCCAAAGGTATAGTTGCACCCAACGAATTTGATATTTACCACAGGCTTTGTAGGGACGTGCTGAGCACGTCTTTTGACAACACACCAATTTTTAGGGGCGTGCACAGCACACCCCTACATCCAAACATCATTGCATTTTTGGTAATTTTAAAGTTTCTTGGGTATAATTAACAATACCATTTTTTCAAACACTAACTCAAAAAGGAAAACCCCATGCTAAACCAAAACGCCCTAAACCATAACCTATCTGTCGTCCAAGACCTTGCCCCGAGCGAACTATGGCAGTGGTTTGCTAAGATTTGTAGTATTCCGCACCCGTCTTATCACGAAGAAGCGATAGCAAGCCACATTGTGGTGTGGGCAAGCTCTCACAGGCTTACCGTGTGGCGTGATGAGATTGGCAACGTCATCATCAAAAAGCCTGCCACGGTCGGCATGGAAAACCGCACGCCCATTGCTTTGCAAGCCCATTTGGACATGGTACCCCAAGCCAACACCAACACGAGCCACGACTTTACCAAAGACCCTATCATCATGCGATTTAGTGATGATAAGGCGTGGATAAAGGCGACTGATACCACGTTGGGGGCGGATAACGGCATTGGCATGGCGAGCTGTTTAGCGGTGCTAAGCGATGAGACGGTGGCTCACCCCGACATTGAGGTGCTACTGACCATGACCGAAGAGACGGGCATGGTGGGAGCGATGGGCTTACAAGCAGGCGTGCTGACCGCCCCAATCATGGTCAATACCGACACCGAGGAGATAGGCGAGATTTATGTGGGCTGTGCAGGGGGTGTGGATGCTGATTTGGCGTTGCCTGTAAGCCATGTGGATAACGACTATGACAGTGCGATGAGTTTGACCATCAAGGGTTTAAAGGGTGGGCATTCGGGCGTGGACATTCACAAAAACCGTGCAAACGCCATCAAACTTTTGGGGCGAGTGTTGGCGATGTTATCACGAACGTGTGATTTTAAAGTTGCTGACATCAAAGGCGGTTCGCTAAGAAATGCCATTGCCCGAGAGAGTACGGCACTGCTTGTGATGGATGAAGCGAACAAAGAGCAGTTTTTGGCGACTTTATCTAGCATTATCAAAGACATAGAGAGCGAAATCGGCACGGCAGAACCCAAATTGTCTATCACGGCACAAGACACCGAGCGACCCGATACAGTCATAAAAAACAGCCAAACCGTGATAAATCTCATCAACGTATTACCGTCTGGCGTGGTGCGATACAGCGACAACATCGCTGACGTGGTGGAGACATCGCTGTCGTTTGGGGTGATTGGTGTGGCAAATGGTGAACTTGTGGCGACCTTGCTTGTCCGCTCCTTGACCCAAGTCGGCAAACAAGGTGTGTTAAGCACCTTGCAAAGCGTGGCGGATTTGGTGGGGGCAAAAGCGGTATTTGACGGCGACTATGTGGGGTGGAACTATGACCCGAGCTCTGTCATTACGCCCATAACCGCCCGTTTGTATGCTGATATTTTGGGACATGAACCCAGAATCAAAGTCATTCATGCAGGGCTAGAATGTGGATTGATTAAGAAAAATTATCCTGACATGGACATCGTCTCCATAGGCCCTACAATCATCAATGCTCACTCACCCGATGAAGCGGTGAATGTGGCGAGCGTGGCGGTATATTGGCAACTTTTGACGGATATTTTAAAGAATTCACCCATCAAAGAACAGGGGTGAAAAAATAAGAGTGGGCAGGGTGATTGTCCTGATTTGGTTGGGTTTTTTCATGCAAATGCAAATGCCAAAGGCAAAAAAGTATTCTATCTTATGACTGACTGACCCCTTTATCCGATTTCATCACATCAAGCACAATGCTCCTAAGCCAGCGATGAGCCATGTCGTGTTCGGTGCGTTCGTGCCATGTCATCGTGATGGTAAAACCGTCAATGCTGATGGGCGGATTTTGTAGGCGGACGTTTGGCAGGGTTTGGGCAAGATGTTTGGGCAACACCGCCACCAAATCCGAATCGTTCAAAAGCTGTGGCAACAACGAAATGTGATTGACCGACACCATCACTTTGCGTTTTCGCCCCAACTTTTGTAAGGCAATGTCAGTAGCTCCACGAAACTCACCGCCATTGTATGACAGCATGGCAAAAGGCAATTCACAAAACTCATCAAGCGTCAAAGCGGTGTTTGCCATGGGATGCTTTTTGCTCATCGCACAGACGTAGCTTTCTTCATACAGCAGGGTTTGGGGCATATCGTCCGTGATGTGGTGTCGCCCAACCAGTGCCAAATCAATGGCGTTTTTATCAAACAAAGTCTTGATGTTTTGCCCTTGCACAGGCAATAAAGCAACTTTGACATTCGGAGCAAGCCGTCTTAGCCTTAAAATCAAGGGCAAAGCGATGATTTGTTGCACATAATCCATCGCCCCAATGCGTAAGGTCATGGACAAATTGGCAGGTTCTAGTTTGGGCGGGGCGAGCATGGAATTTACGTCCTGCAAGACACGCCGAGCGACATGCCCAAGCTCAATCGCCCTATCTGTGGGTTGCATGCCGTGCTGAACCCGCACAAATAACGGGTCATTAAAACTCTCTCGCAGGCGATTTAAAATACCGCTCATCGCAGGTTGGGTGATGGACAGTCGCTGTGCTGAACGGCTGACATTGCACTCATCTAAGAGCACAACAAAGGCTTTTAATAGGTTTAGGTCTAGGGTTCGGATATCGGTCATTTTTATTGCTCAATTATAATTTTCCGCCAATGCCCTTAAATTTTTCCACAAAATCGGCGATTTTTTGGAAGATGTTTTGTTTGGCGGTCAGATAATTGGGGTTGAGCGGACTCATTTTTGGCAATATTGCATTCAAATCCGTGCCGTTTTCGCTGGCGTATTCACGTTTTAGTGATGTCATGAGATAGCGTTTGGTGGCATCGGCATTTAACTTGTTTTCGGCGATTAGGCTTTTAGCTTCCTGTAATTGCTCTTTTTGGGCGAATTGATAAAATTCTTCTAAAATACTGGGCTTGTCATGAATGGTGTCCAAATCGGTTTTGTTGATAAAATCAACCACCAAGCCTTCTTTGGCACGGTTGCTGATGCTCGCCCGAATGGTACGGCGAATCTCTTCTACCAGTGCGTTTTTGTCTTTGATTTTTTTGTTGTGTTCAAAAATCAGCTCCAAAATATAATCCAAATTAATCTCTTGTGATTTTAATAAATCCACTTCAAAAACCACATCGCCCCAATCAATTTGGCTTTGGTTTTGTTGCTCAGACTCTTTTTGCTGACGTCGCCAATCACGAATGTCGTTGTAAGTAGAACGGTAATCCTGCACCATTCTTTCAGGCAATATTGGTGTGTTTTGTATGGCGACAAAATTCTCATCGCTCAAATGAAACTTTTCTTTAAACTCGGCTACTGCCGTTTCATCATCAAGATTGACCGTTTGTAGTTGTTTTAATGCGGTAAATTCATCGTAGTTTTGTAAGATGTTCTCCACACGCAGATATTCGCCAAACAGCTTGGCAAATTCTTTTTTGTCCGTTTCGGTAACGATGTTATCAGGGACGGGGAAACGCTTGTTTAACTCTTGCACCACTTCCACATAACCACGCCGTGCCTCGCCTGTCTGCTGGTCGGTGTAGCCGTCCATGTACTCATCATAGCTTTTTTCTAGCACCACATTTTTGGTGTTTTTGTCGCCAAATAGGGTAATGGCATCGATGGTTGCCTGCTCCAAATCACGGAAAGTTACAATGTTGCCAAAGGATTTGGTGGCATCATAAATGCGATTGGTGCGTGAAAATGCTTGCATCAAGCCATGATAACGCAAGTTTTTATCCACGAATAAGGTGTTCAATCTGGGGGCGTCAAACCCCGTCAAAAACATACCGACCACAATCAATAAATCCACTTCCTGATTTTTGACCCGTTTGGCTAAATCCCGATAATAATTTTGAAATTCTCGGCTGTCGGTGCTGTAATTGCTTTCAAAAAGCTTATTGTAATCAGCCATCGCCATGTCCAAAAACTCTTTGGCACTGCTTTGCATGGCTGTCGGCTCAAAGCTCTCATCTTCAATCTCACCAATGGCATCTTGTGCTTCATTGGTGCTAAATGAGAAAATGGTCGCCACTTTGAGCGGTTTTTCACGCCCTTTTTGCAATTCTTTAAACGCTTCATAATAAGCTTTGGCAGCGTCCACGCTACTGACCGCAAACATGGCATTAAAGCCCTTACCGCCTGCATTTAGGCGGTGGGTTTTGTGTTTGAAATTATCCAAAATATACTGTGTGATTTCACGGATTCGCTCGGGGTGCAAAAGGGCTTGTTTGGTCTCAAAAGCGGATAATTTGTCCAAATCCTGCTCTTTTTCTAGGGTTTTAAATTGTGGGCGGACATCGTTATAATCCACTTTGAATTTAAGCACCTTTTCATCACGAATCGCATCGGTAATGACATAAGAATGCAATTCTCGCCCAAACACCGAAGCGGTCGTTTCTGCTCCAAGTGCGTTTTGGCTAAAAATCGGCGTCCCAGTAAAACCAAATTGGCAGAATTTTTTGAATTTTTTATTTAAATTCTTTTGGGCTTCGCCAAATTGTGAGCGGTGGCATTCATCAAAAATAAACACCACTTGTTTTTGATAAATCGGCAAATTGTCTTCTGCTTTCATCAAATTATTGAGTTTTTGAATGGTGGTTACGATGATTTTGTTGTCGTCTTTTTCTAAATTGCGTTTTAGCCCTGCGGTGCTTTCTGAACCATTGACACTATCAGGCGAAAAACGCTGATATTCTTTCATCGTTTGATAGTCCAAGTCTTTTCTATCCACCACAAAAAAGACTTTGTCAATGAAGTCAAGTTCGGTGGCAAGGCGTGCAGCCTTAAAACTGGTTAAGGTTTTGCCACTACCTGTGGTGTGCCAAATAAATCCACCGCTCTCGGTATTGCTCCAATTTTTGTTTTGTGCTGAGCTTTTGATTTTCCACAAAATCCGCTCCGCCGCCGCAATCTGATAAGGTCGCATAATCAGTAGCGTGTCGCTGACATCAAAAACCGAATAATGAAGCAGTACACGAAGCACAGTATCTTTTTGGAAAAATGTGGCGGTAAAATCCTTTAAATCCTTAATGGGGTTGTTGTCAGACCTTGCCCAATTCATCGTAAAATCAAAGCTGTTTTTATCACGTTTGGTGGTATTGGCAAAATAGCGGGTATCTGTGCCGTTGCTAATCACAAAAATCTGCAAATATTTAAATAAAGAATGCTCAGCGTTAAAGCTTTCTTTGCTATAACGATGTACTTGGTTGAAGGCTTCACGAATGGCAATACCACGCTTTTTTAGCTCAATGTGAATGAGTGGCAAACCATTGACCAAAATCGTAACATCATAGCGGTTGGCGTGCGTGCCTGTTTGTTCAAACTGGCTGATGATTTGTAGATGATTGCGTGAGATGTTCTTTTTGTCCAGCAAATAAATGTTTTGGATATGTCCGTCATCAAACACAAAATCATAAATATGATTATCATGAATTTTGCGGGTTTTTTCGGTGATGTTATCAGACGGCACGTCCAAATATTCCACCAAAAACCGCTCCCACTCTTTATCCGAAAATGCCATATGATTGAGCTTTTGTAATTGCTCACGCACATTTGCCATGAGTTTGGCTTGGCTGTTTAAATCGGGGCGGTGTTCGTAGCCTTGGCGGATTAAATCTTCAATCAGCTCTTTTTCCAAATCGGCTTCGGTTTGGTAGCTTGCACCGTTTTGAATGATTTTTTCGTATTTGTCTAAAACGATAAAGTGATTGGTTTCGGCGATTGGGGTGGTTTGGGTGGTCATTGTTTTTCCTTGGGTATTTTATGATTTATTTTATGGCAATCACTTTATGGCAATCACATTATTTAACAACATACCACGATATCAATGAATGGTTTGACTGAAATAATCTGATATCTATTGGCTTGATTATTATTGGCTTGACAAGACTTGACAATCTAAGCATATTTGGCTACAACAGCACCTAACAACTCCCCTAGTTTTGCCAATCCAAGCGGTTGGGGTTCAAGACTAGGGGCTTTCTTTTGCTTGTCATTTTGGCATTTGCCAAAGTTCCCAAGCGTTGGGTCAGGGCTTAGACCCCATCACCTGCATCAAAATCCAACAACAGCTCCCGATAATACTCATACTGCTTTTGGCGTAACTGTATTTCTTTGGGCAGACCTTCGCTGATGGAACTGACCAGCGTGTCAAATGTGTCCAAAATGGCAACGATTTGACTTTGAACGGATAGGGGTGGGATTGGGATTTTAAGTTTTGCCATATCATTTGTAGAGACATCAATAACCTTTGTACCTTTGGCATATTTTCTTTTTTGTGTGGCAAAATTATCAGTTTGGGTAAAATAAGCAAAATACTTACCCAAAATGATTTGTTTATTGGGTTTAAAAATAGTCGCATGCCCACCTGTTACCGCTTGCTCTTTACCCAAATATACCAATGATTTGCCAACATCGGCTAAATTTTCGCTTGTATTGGTAATGACAACATCGCCTGTATCCACTTTTCTTAATCTTTTGGCTAATTCTGTTGAAACAAAAGAAAGTGTTTTTTCTGTACTTAGTCCGTAGCGTGTATAAATTTGCCCATAATGAATTGCAGGCACGCCATCATCTGTTAAATCTTTTTTGGTCAAGCCATTACCACGAATAAGCTCGCCCACTTCCCCCAAAGTCTTCCACTCAAACCCCACTTTTGCCAATTCATGTTCTGATAATAAAAAATCCCGATAGTATTGATATTGCTTTTGTCTCATGCTAAGCTCGGCGGTCAGCTCGGCGGTCAGCTCGGTAAATGTGTCTAAAATCTGCACGATTTGACTTTGAACGGATAGGGGCGGGATTGGGATTTGAAATTGTTTAATTAACCCATCTGAAATGGCAGGGTATGCCGTTCCACTTTGTTTATCTTGTAGATAAATTTTAAATTCATTTATTTGTAAATTGTAATAAATCCATTTGGGTAAAACTTCGTTTTGATTTGCCCTTAAAATACAATAACCTGTACTGGCAATTTGCCCATCAAGATTTGGCGGAATTAAGGCAGACCTCATTTGAGTTGGGCGAGTGGTGGCAAAAATAACATCATCTTTTTTAATAATTTTTTGGGCTCTACTTGGTGCATTTTTTGATGTAATTTCCAAAGTTTCACCAATATTATTGTTATCTTTATCAACAGAACTTAAATCAATATATCGGTAAGATAAATCGCTTTCATGCCATTTGATGTTATTTGTTGGTAAAACTACTTCCCCCAAAGTTCGCCACTCTACCGCTTGCCCTTGTAATAATTTTTTTATCATCACATTCATGCCCCAATCTGCCTAACAATTGCATCTATCTGAGCACGCAACTCATCAATCTTGGCAACGGTGGTTTTGATTTCGCTATTAAGTACATCAATATCAATCACCTCTCTGGTGTCTTTGGCCTCCACATAACTGCTGACCGCCAAATTATAATCGCTCGCTTTGATAGTGTCATAATCCACCGTCGCCACTTGATGGGGGACATCGGTCTTGTTGGCAAACAGCGTTAAAATCTGGTTGATATGCTCATCGGTCAGTATGTTGTTGTTGGTTTCTTTTTTAAAAATATCACTGGCATCAATAAACTGGGTTTTGTTATCGTGTTTGCTTTTACTAAGTACCAAAATATTGACCGCAATCGATGTCCCAAAAAATAAATTGGGGGCAAGAGCGATGACAGATTCCACAAAGTTATTATCTATCAGATATTGGCGTATTTTGGCTTCTGCCCCACCACGGTAAAAAATCCCTGGAAAGGTAACAATCGCCGCACGCCCTTTGGCAGACAGATAATGCAAAGTATGCAAAATAAAGGCAAAATCCGCCTTGGATTTTGGGGCAAGCACACCAGCTGGGGCAAAGCGGTCATCATTAATCAAAGTGGGGTCATCAGAGCCTATCCATTTGATGGAATAAGGCGGATTTGAGACGATGGCATCAAAGGGTTTTTCGTCGTTAAGTTTTGGTTCGGTTAAGGTGTCGCCCAGCTCAATATGAAAGTTGTTGTAATTGACATTGTGCAAAAACATGTTCATACGGGCTAAGTTATAAGTGGTGTGGTTAATCTCTTGCCCAAAAAAACCCTCATCGATGAGATGTTCATCAAAGTGTTTTTTGGCTTGTAGCAGCAGCGAACCTGAACCACAAGCAGGGTCATAGATTTTATTGACTGTTTTTTGACCATATAGGGCTAATTGGGCGATTAATTTGGAGACACTTTGCGGGGTGAAAAATTCACCGCCTGATTTGCCTGCGTTGGCGGCATAGTTTGAAATTAAAAATTCATAGGCATCGCCAAATAGGTCAATTTGATTGTCGCTAAAACGACCAAAATCAAGCTCTGATACGCCTTTTAGTACGGCGGCTAGGCGTTTGTTTTTATCGGCGACGGTGTTGCCCAGACGGTTGGATGTGGTGTCAAAATCAGCAAATAAGCCTTTGATGTCATGTTCAGATGGGTAGCCGTTGGCAGATGCTTCAATGGCGGTAAAAATCTCTTTTAGCTGTGTATTTAGATTGTCGTTATTGTGGGCATTTTTGGCGACATTGGCAAATAACTGGCTTGGGTAGATAAAGTAGCCTTTGGCTTTGATGGTGTCGTCTTTGATGGCGTCTAAAAGGGGGCTGTTGTCATCAAATTGTGCATAATTGACGCTGTCATCTCCTGCTTCAATATAATCAGCAAAATTCTCACTGATAAAGCGATAAAACAACGCCCCCAAAACATACTGCTTAAAATCCCAACCATCTACCGACCCTCTGACATCGTTGGCGATTTGCCAGATGCGGCGGTGTAGTTCGGCTCGTTGTTGTTGGCTTGTCATAGGGTATCCTTGTCAATGGTGTATGGCGTCAATGGTGTATGGCAGGGCGATAAATGGGTCGCAGGTATCGTCAAATATAATATCGGTATATCATAATAATCAATTTGAAATGATAACACATTTTTTTTAAAATATCAGCATCTAAAATTTAGTATCAAAATAACTTAGTATAAGTAACTTAGCATCTAAAACAATTAGCATCTAAAACAATAGGACAATCATGGCAACATTTCGCAAAATCCTAAACCCCATCAGCCTAAAAAACCTTGAACTAAAAAACCGCATTGTCATGCCCCCAATGTGCCAATATTCTGCCACGGACGGTGTGCCAAATGACTGGCATTTGCTCCATTACACCAGCCGAGCGGTGGGCGGTGTGGGCTTGATTATTGTTGAGATGACCAATGTCGCTGCCAATGGTCGCATTACGGCGAACTGTTTGGGGCTTTGGAATGATGAGCAAGAACAAGCGTTTAAAAAATTGGTGGACAGCGTGCATGCACAAGGGGCGAAAATTGGCATTCAAATCGCCCATGCAGGTCGTAAAGCCCAAGATGAGCCAAATGCCGTTGCCCCGTCTGCCATTCATTATGGTGAGCTTGACTATGCTGGGCAAAATCTCATCACCCCAAGGCAGCTGAGCGTTGACGAGATAAAAGCATTGGTACAAGCATTTGCCGACTCTGTCAAAAGAGCGGTGGACGCAGGGTTTGATACGATTGAGATTCACGCCGCCCACGGTTATTTGATTCATCAATTCTACTCGCCCAAATCCAATCAGCGTACGGACGAATACGGTCAAGACAAAATGCTATTTGGCGAACAAATCATTCAGGCTGCTCGTAAAGTGATGCCGTCTGAAATGTCCCTAATTGTGCGAATTTCCGCCCAAGAATATGGCGAAAACGGCTTTGATAGCGATTATGGCGTACAAGTCGCCAAACGTTTCTCGGACGCAGGGGCGGACGTGTTTGACGTAAGCGGTGGCGGAGATGGCGTGCTGTGTGCAGGCAAGCACCCCGAATTTTTTGCAGGCTATCAAGCGGAGCTGGCTCGTAAGGTCAAACACGCAACAGGCAAACCTGTGATTGCGGTGGGTATGCTTGACAACCCTGCCGTGGCTGACCATGTGCTTGGTGTGGGCGATGCCGATTTGGTGGCGGTCGGTCGTGGGCTGTTGCGAGACCCGTATTGGGTGCTGAACGCCCAATATCAGCAAAATGGGGCGGACAGTAGCGAAATGCAGTTTGTGCCAAGACAGTATCAGCGTGGGTTTATGTGATTTTTTTCAGGCTGTCTGATAAATGATTTCAGGCAGCCTGAAAATTTCCGACTCCATTTTATTGTGTAGTCAAAGCATTCAAACGATTTAAAATCGGTTGCAATGCCGCTTGTGGATTTCTAAACCAATCCGTTGACCAAATTCGCTGAATCTCCCAGCCTAAATTTTCCAAAATTTCTTGGCGTAATCTATCGCGGTCGCGTGCGGATTTGGACGAATGATAAGTCGCCCCATCGCATTCAATGCCCAATAAAAATTGCCCTTGACTGCCCAATTTTGGGTTACGCACCGCAATATCAATGAAAAAACCATTCACACCCACTTGCGGTTCACATTGATAACCGTGCTGTTCCAATGCCCTTATAACCGCAATTTCAAAATCACTATCAGGGGCTTTGCCTGTCAAAATGCCTTGCGTTCCCAAACGCCCTGTTTCGCAATAATGCAAAAATGCTTGCAATGACCGCACTCCTTTGGCACTTTCACTACCGATTAACACATCGCTTGAACCCATAGACGAAAAAATGTGCATACGCTTTTTGGCACGCGTAAACAACACATTTAGGCGTCGCCAACCACCACTGCTGTTAATTGGACCAAAACGCTGATAAACCCTGCCACCAATAGTTTCTGGACCATAGGTCATTGAAATCAAAATCACATCTCGTTCATCGCCTTGAACATTTTCCAGATTTTTAATGAAAACAGGGTCGGTTTGAACCGCACCCCAAAAG
>NZ_MXAN01000077.1 GCF_002027545.1 Moraxella lacunata | reverse complement strand
TTTGGAAAGAGGTCTATTTTGTTATCAAGTCAAAAATGGACGAATATTGCTTTACCAACACCGCCTTTATCCACTTAGATGGGCAGTCCGCCACAAGCAAAAAACGCACGCTAAAACGCTATCCTTATCGTTATTTTGCCCCAAGTCAGGTATCTATTGAGACAGCAGGGACGATGGATTTGGACGTGGAATTAAAGTTTCATTTGGGCGGTGTGGCATTTAGCATTGACATTGACAAAAGTCAAATCGAAGGCGTGCGAGACATTTATAAGGCATTGACCGCCATTGCCGAGCGTTGTCAAGCAATTCATCATGATGAGATGGTGTTAGAGAAGACCTTTGAGACCGTGACAGGCATGTTTAATTTAAAAGACGTGCCAGAAGCGGTGATTATGAGTCTGCCCACCGTCATCAATCAAACGGTGCAAAAAGTGGAAGCAGGCTATAACGAACGCCTAAATGCCATTCGTCAGTATGACTTTGGGGCAGTGTTTGAGCATTATTTGCGTGGCTAATTATTTGCGTCACTAAGGGTTAAATAGGATAAACTAAAACCGCCCCGATAGTTATTCGGAGCGGTTTTTTATGGCAAGTGGATTATTTCAATACTTCTGCCATGCTGTTTGCGACATATTCTACATTGGCGTTGTTTAGTCCTGCGATACACATACGCCCGTTTTCCACCATATAAATGGCAAATTCATCACGCAAGCGGATAACTTGCGGGGCGGTCAATCCTGTAAAGCTAAACATACCACGCTGTTTGGTAAAGTAGCTAAAATCACGCTCGGGGAGCTTTTGGGTCAATACATCTTGGAGCTTTTGACGCATTTCACGGATACGGTCTCGCATCTCGTACACTTCGCCAACCCACTGGTTGAATAGCTCGTCATCGTTCATCACGGTATCCACCACCGCATTACCGTGAGACGGTGGGCTAGAATAGATACGGCGAACGGTGAATTTTAATTGCCCAAGCACGGTGTCCGCTTCCGTCTTGGTGGGAGCAACCACCGACAGACCGCCAACACGCTCGCCATAGAGCGATAAGTTTTTGGAGAAAGAATTTGACACAAACACGGTCAAGCCTTTTTCTACCGCTAGGCGAATGGCGTACGCATCGCCGTCCATGTCATCGCCAAAGCCTTGATAAGCAATGTCCATAAAGGGAATGAGCTTTTTGTCTTTGATGATGTCAAGCACGCTGTCCCATTGCTCATTTGACAAATCCACGCCTGTGGGGTTGTGGCAACATGGGTGTAGTAGCACCACGTCATTTTCGTTTAGGGTGTTCAAAAACGCACACATCTCATCAAATTTGACTCCAATGGTCGCCCCGTCATAGTAGGGGTATTTGCCAACTTCTATGCCTGCCCCTTCAAAAATGCTGATGTGGTTGCCCCATGTTGGGTCGGATACATAGCATTTGGCGGTGGGGAACCACGCATGGATAAAGTCCGCTCCGACTTTTAGGGCACCAGACCCGCCCAAGGTGGCAATCGTGGCAACTCGTCCGTCTTTGACAACTTGGCTGTCTTTGCCAAACAGTAGCTCTTGGCACGCTTTTTTGTAACCTGCCAAACCGTCCATGGGCAAGTAGCCACGGGGACGGGGTGGATTGGCGATGCGTCCTTCGGCGGTTTTGACGCATTCTAGGACGGGCAATTTGCCGTCTTCGGTGTAGTACACGCCCACGCCAAGATTTACCTTGATGTCGGTGCGTGGGTCACCTGCAAATTTGTCCATGAGACCCAAAATCGGGTCGCCAGCATAGGGGGTAACGTGTTCAAACATAACAAATACCTTTGTTGTTGTGGATAAAAACTAGGGCATGTTGAACTTTTGTATTTGCAATGAAAAATGAGAGAAATCGCACGTTTTTCAAGGAAAAAGTGAAGTTTGATAGTCATTCTATCAAACAAGCTTTTGACGAAGAAAAACAAGATTTAGCCATTTTTCATGCAAAAACACCATTTTATTTCTATGAAATTTCTAAATAGACTTCTTTCCAAATCCTGATTTTTATGGATTTTTAAAAACTTCAACCCNNGAAAGAGATTTAATGTTAAAATGTGTTATAAAGGTTCAACACGTCCTAAATAAAAACCGTGTCAGTATAACGCAAAATCGGGCGGTTGTGGGGGAAATTTTTTTGTTTCTAGTGATTGTTTATCAGCCAAATAATACCGACTGCTTGCCATCAATCTCAACGATGAGCTTTCCGCCTAGGGCTTGGACGTATTTTTTGATGGTGGCGTATTCGGGGTTGTCGGCACTTTCCATTTGGCAAATGGCGGATTGGGACACGCCAATTTTGTCGGCAAGCTCAGCTTGGGTAAGTTTGGCATTTTTGCGAAGCTCGCTTAGGCGGATACTGACTAAGGTATCGGCAACTCGCTCATTGACACGTTCTTGGCTGTCTTTGGGTAAATTGCCAAAAAAATCATCAAAATTGGTAAGTTTCATAACTGCTCCAAATAGGCTTGGTATAAGCTCTCGGCAAGGGGTATCATGCGTTGATAAAAACGTTTGTCGCCTGTTTTGTCGCCTGCACATAGCAAAATGGCTTGTCTTTTTGGGTCAAAGGCAAAAAATGCACGGTATGGCTTACCACTATGTTGAATACGCAACTCTTTTAGGTTTGAGATGGTGCTATTATAAAGCGTATCGGCATAAGGGCGTGAAAGCTCATGACCGTAAGTTTGTAGTAACTTGATGGCATAAGCCACACTTTCTTGTTCGCTTTGACTTAGATTTGTCAGCCATTCGGTAAAATGCTCGGTCATTAAAACGGTGTACAAGATTTATCCCCCTTACCAAAATTATAAGTCAAGACTTATATTTTTTCAACCCATTCTATACCGTTGTGGGCTTACTGACCAAAAAATCCCCAGCGTTATTAATCAAAAATTCCTTAAAGGCAAGAGCGGCAGGCGACAGTGAGCGGTTTTTGTGGGTGTAGAGCAAAAATTTGCGTTCTACCACAGGCTCGCTGATGGGTCGCATGACCAGCCCGTATAGTTCCACCCATTCGGTAGCATAGAGCAGGCATAACGTCACCCCAAGTCCCATTCGGGTCATGCCAAGGGCGGTTGAGAGAAAATTAATCTCAAAATCAGGGTTAAAGATACGACTTGAAATGTTATTGGGAAGTTCGTTTTGTAGGCTTTTGATAAAAGGCCCGTTTAGGGTGATGAGTTTTTCATCAAGTAAGTCCGCCCATGTGATTTCATCTTTTTGGGCAAAGGGGTGGTTTGACGGTAGTACCAAATAAAAAGGCGAGCTAAACAGCACATCCACATTCAAATCATCAGAATAAGGACGTTCGGGAGCGACCCCCAAATCAGCTTCTAGGTTCTCAATATGCTCAACCACATTATCCACCGAGCAGTCGGTGAGCGTGACCTGAATGTTGGGGTGTAGCTCACAGAACTTGGCGACAAATTTGGGCATGGTGGACGCAGACAACTGCTGAGAGACAGCAAGGCGGACGTGTCCTTGGTGTAGTGATTTTAGGTTATTGACTTTTTCGTTGAGTACTGACATCTCATTGAGAACTCGCCGAGCCTGTGGCAGTAGCCGTGAACCTGCGTCTGATAGGTGTAGTTTGCGTGTGGTGCGGTCAAAGAGTTTGACGTCAAGATTTTGTTCCAACTCCTTAATCAGACCGCTTAGGGCAGACTGGGTCAGGCACAGTGTCTCGGCAGCCTTGGTAAAACTGTTTTGCTCGGCGACAAGCACAAAGGCTTTTAGCTGGCGTAGGGTGGTGCTCATTATTATTAACCTTAATAAATATATAAGATGATATTATAAATGATAATTGCCAAGATACAAGGGGGCGGATAAAATATTTTTTGGATAAAAATTAGTCGGATTCGCTTGATAAAAATACTGTATTTGGCGACGATGTAAAAACAATGACAAACCCCACCTACTATGCTAAGATTGTTTTATTTACCCACAAAGAACGCCCATGCCCCACACCGACACCATTGCCGACTGGCTTGTCTCTAATCGTCTGTATGAAGACAATCTGTTTTATTATGCTCTTATCATTTGTTTTTGGTTCTTTGTTGGGTTTATCTTTTTAGGCTTTGAATTACAAGGATTTAGCTTACAGCAAAATCTGTTCTTTAATTTTGTCTTTTATCTATTTATCTGTGCCTGTATGGCACTTTGCCCCTTTTGGTTTAAGCTTTTCTTTTCAAAAACCCACACCGCAAAACGAGAACAAGAATTACAACAAGCCCTAGATGAACTTGATGAATACGACAGAGCAGAAGTAGAAGCAGAGCTTGCTCATACAGGAGGTCTTGCCATGCGACCCGCCCAAAGGTGGGCGTTGGTATTTCTTGGTTCATATTTTTTATTTGAAGTGTTTTTTATTTCGGCGTGGGTGAAGGATATGGCGTTGTTGTGGGAGCCAAGATGGGCAAGTGCATTGATTGAGTGGGTGCGGGCAAATACAGATTTTGTGTCTGATGAGGGGGTTAATCATCAGTTATTTTTTGTTAGAATTAAGCCTAGTGATGTGGAATTGTATCAACTTTACACTTCCGAAAGAGAGTTTTTGGCTTCTAGCTTTGGTGGAGCAACTGCTTTATTTCAAGTATTTAGAAGTTTTTGCTTTCCACTCATCTTATTTGCATTTGCAACGATTATTTGGCGGCCTTTGGACTGGCTCGGTGGACTGAGTGTAGACCCAAGAAACATTCACTCTGTTGGCTCTTTTATTTTTTCTAGTGTGGCTACATTGGCAATGATGTTATTATTTGTGTCGATAATTCTGTATTTTTTTTCTTGGATATGAGTGCTGTTTTATTGTTTGATAAAGAGCATTGGGTACATGGTTTTAGTTGGAATTTCGCATTTGTATTTGCAATATTGGCTATTAAATTTATCTACGGTTGGTTTGTGTTTTGGAAAAATGTATTTTTTAATCGATAATTTGTATATTTGGACGGAAAAGTGGAATTTGATTTTTAAAAGTCTAAACGGTTAAAATCAATCCTAGATAATTTTAAAATTAGGCTTGGGATTGATGGGTTGGGCTTGCAATTTTCTTTTGCCCGACCAAATTATCCAAACAAGCCCTGATTGTGCTAAAATATCGCAACGATTCATACTTATAATGGAACATTCATGCTAACAGCCCTAACCTTAGATAATTTGGCTTTGATTAAGCACCATGAAATCATCTTTGATGAGCGTTTTAATGTCATCACGGGCGAGACAGGTGCAGGTAAGTCCTTGATATTGGATGCTTTATCGCTGTGTGTGGGCGGACGAGCTGATGCTGGCATGGTGCGTTTTGGCGAGAGTGAAGCGTCGGTGTTTGGCGAGTTTGATATAACCGATAATGACAAAGTGAGCCAGTGGTTTGCCGAGCATGAGCGAGAGCTAGAAGAAGACACACTGCTCATCCGCCGTAAAATCAGTGCCAACGGACGCTCAAAATCATGGATAAATGGCGTGCCAGCAAGCCTTAGCGAACTAAAATCACTGGGCAGTATTTTGGTCAATATCCACTCACAGCATGCAGGGCTTGAACTACTAAAACCGCAGTTTGTCATCGATTGGCTAGATGATGTGGGGGGCTTGCATGCCTTAAAATCAGCGACCAAAGACGCCTTTGGGACATACCAACGCCTAAAAAAAGAAGCCGATGACGCTCGTGCCATGTCCACTCAGCGTGCCGACCGCATGGCACTTTTGTCATCACGCCTAAGCGACATTGAGCCACTCATGGCGGTGGACATCAGCGAGATAGAGCAAGAGTATGATGAGTTGTCCAACCTTGAAAATCTCATGCAGTCAGCGGTGCAAGCAGTCACGCACCTAGACAATGATGAGATGAGTGTGTCAGGTCTATTAGCACGCAGTCTAAAAATCTGTGATAACTTGTCTGACAAAAGCCGAGTGTTCGCCGAGTGTAGCGAGCTACTTACCCAAGCGTCCGAGCAGATAGATGACGCGGTGGCACGGCTGGTGGACTATGCCGAGCAGTCACTGCCTGACGAAGAGCGACTAGATGAGCTTAATAATCTCATGGGGCTGGCTCATCGCCTTGCCAAAAAATACCACACGACCACAGACGAGCTGACCGCACAGGCAGGGCAATGGCAGGCAGAGCTGGACAAATTAGAGAGCCTGCCTGACAACGAGACCATGGATGAGCAGGTGGCAGTGGCGTGGGATAAGTATGTGAGTGCGGCGGACAAACTGCACCACGAACGTACCAAAATCGCCCCACAAATCGCTGACGAACTGGCTCATCGCTTATCGGCACTTGCCCTGCCGAACGCCAGCTGTGTCTTTGAGTTTAGCCCCAAGGAGACACATCAGTATGGTGGTAGTGGGATGTTTGACATCGCTCTCATGTTTAGTGCCAATGTCGGCATGCCCATGCAACCGCTACACAAAGTGGCGTCAGGGGGCGAGCTGTCTCGCATGGCTCTCATCATGCAGGTCATGAGTGCAGGCGTGAATCAAGAGACACGTCCGACCTTGGTGTTTGATGAAGTGGACGTGGGTATCAGTGGTGGTACAGCTCAGGTGGTGGGTGAGCTACTAAGAAGTTTGGGCGACCATCAGCAGTTATTCGCCATCACGCACCAAGCACAGGTTGCGGCGGCGGCACACCGTCATATCTTGGTACACAAAGAACATGGCGAGCAGACGATGAGTCATTTGTCCATCATCACGGGTGACAGACAGATTGATGAGTTGGCACGCATGTCAGGTGGGGTGAACATCACCGAAGCGACTCGGGCTCACGTCAAGGGCTTGCTTGATGATATTAATAAAGTCAAAATGCAGTAACTATTCAACCGATGACCGAGCTGATTGGTTTTTAGGTATTGTTCAATAAAGATATATTTTAAAATTTGGATGTGTAGGGGGGCAATTTATTCGCCCAAAAATCAACACTTTATCACAGGACAAATGTAATTTACCCCTACAAATCTACCCCAAAGGTATGGTTAATTAGCAATACCAAAAATAATAACATTAGAGCTTTTTCCAAACTAAACGTAAACCCTTATAAATACTAGGGTTNNTGGAAAGAAGTCTATTAAAGGACGTGCGGAGCCAGTCCCTACAAGTCCGTGATAAATATTAAGTTCGTTAGGTGTGTTACTCATCCTTATTTGCTAAAATAGTTCACTTCAATCTCAACTTAAAATGGTAGTTTATTGATTGCCTTATAATTATTTTTTGGGTTGTAGGAGTGAATTGCAATTCGCCCTTGATAAATCAATCACTTATATAAAGTTGAGAATAGGATGTAATTTGTCCCAATATAAAAGGCATGGCTGACAGATGAATTGTGATGATGTGCCATTTGCCATTCACAAACCTTGTAAAATGGCGATTTTGCCCCATATTGACCCTAATGATAATGATATCCCTAAGCGAGCTGATTTGAAAAAATTTTCCAATTTAACACATCATTTTTTATTGCCCAGTCCGTCCATGCCTGATGAACGCTTTACTGACGCATTGATTTATATCTGCCGTCACAGCACTGACGGGGCGTGGGGATTTATGATTAATAAGCCCCTTAATGCTTCGGTGGGCGGTTTGTTGCACGAGCTTGATTTGCCCGCCAGTCAAAAAGCGATGAACACCCCTGCCATGCATGGGGGTTTTATCCGTCCCGAAGCAGGTTTTGTGATACACACAGGACTGCCCGAGTTTGCATCATCGTTTGCGGTGGGCGAGAACGTGTGTATCACAACCAGTAAAGACGTACTAAGTCTGATATCGGGCGACAGCTTGCCCCACTTTTTGCTTTGCATGGGGTTTTGTAACTGGACGGCAGGGCAGTTGGAGCGGGAGATAAGCGAGCAGGACTGGCTGGTTTGCCCTGCTGATTTGGAGATGTTGTTTCGGGCGAAGTTTGAAGACAGAGTGATGTTGGCTTATGACAAACTGGGCATTAACCCTGATAAATTTACCTTAGCAACAGGGTTTGCTTGATTTTAAACGTGATGTTTTAAAAAGTTAAAAAGCCAATTTGCTTTACCTTGAGACTAATTTTTGATTTGCCAAATAATAGGAATTTCATGACGACACCGACTTTGATTTTAGCCCTAGATTTTGGCGTCAAAAAAATGGGCATGGCACTGGGTAACAGCCTAAGTGCGGACGCACGCCCCTTTGACATTTTGGCGATGGATAACGGACAGCCCGACTGGGATAATCTACTGGGTATCATCGAGCAGTGGCGGATTGATGTGGTGGTGGTCGGCTTACCGCTGAACATGGACGGCACTGATTCCATGCTTTCTAAACGAGCGGCTAAATTCGCTCGCCGTCTGGCACACCGTCTGGGCGAACGCCATTTGTCCGTACAGGTATATATGTATGATGAACGCCTGTCATCGCACGAAGCTCGCATGATGGCGTGGGAGCGTGGCTGGATAAAGCACGAGCGAGACCCGATTGATGATGTCTCGGCGTGCTTGTTGGTTGATGGTTATTTTAACTCACCAGAGCTTGCCCGCTATGTCGGCAGTTATCATGATAATGAACAAAAAGGCAAAGATTAGGGCGTGTAATCTCATCCGATATCAAATTAGGCACGCCCAAGCACCGCCCGACCAAACAAATAAAAGGACTCACATGGATAACCACGCCCCCAACCCAATCCAATCCAATCCCCAAGCCAAACATCAGCAAATCGTCCAAGTCATCACGCAAGCGATAGGGCTTGCCAATGTCAGCGTGTATTTGGGCTATGGGGCGATTGTGTGTTTTTGCGTGTTTGGTACGTTGGCGAGCATGGCGACGTTCAAGGATAGTGGAGTGGTGTATTGGGCGTTTCATTATTTGCCCTATGTGTTAATTGGCTTGTCCATGCCGATAAGTTTGTATCATCTGTTCATTTTGGGTCGCTATCGCATTATCCAAAAAGGCATTTTAAAGATGATTTTGGTGGTGGGCATGGGGCTGCTCGCATTTACTTTTGCCATGGCGATTAAGGGCTGGGCGGTGGCGTTCTACATGAGCCTGTTTTTGGCGATGATTGCGTGGTTTGGTATGCCGTTTTTGTTTCGGGTGAATTTAAAGAAGTTTTTAAATTTTCTAAATAGCCCGACTGATAAAGCCGATGAAAACGAGAATGAAAATAAAAAATAGCCAAAAATCGTGAGTTATGCTACCATAAGTCATTTAAAATTACACGCATTTTCCCATGAATTACAAACACGCCTACCATGCAGGCAACTTCGCTGATGTTGCCAAACACATTTTATTACTCCAACTGCTCGCCCAATTTAGTGCCAAAGCCAAGCCCTTTTATGTGCTTGACGCTTATGGTGGGCGTGGGCTGTATTCGCTTGAAAGCACCGAAGCAACCAAAACAGGCGAAGCGGACAAGGGCATTCGTGCCTTAGAAAATGCCAACCTTGGCACACCGCCAAAAGCCATTGCCCAGTATCTATTAGACCTTGACACCGCTCGCAAAACCTATGATAAGCACGTCTACCCAGGTTCGCCTTGGTGGATTGCCAACCACGCCCAAAACCATTCGGACAACGCTCCCTTGCGTGCCGAAGCCTTTGAAGCGGTGGCAGACGAGTATGATGCCCTAAATTATCAGCTTTATCAGCTCCCCATCGGCATTCATCATCGCAACGCCTTTGAAGGTGTGCCTGCCGTGCTGCCGCCCAAGGAAAAGCGTGGCATTATCCTGCTTGACCCGCCTTTTGAGCAGGAGCATAAGGATTTTAGCCGTTTAGTAGATTTGCTTGTGGCAAGTCATAAGAAATTTGCCACAGGAACATTTGTGCTGTGGTATCCTATCAAGAATAAAGAAGCGGTAGAGCTGTTTTATAAAAAAATGAAACGCACCGACATTCGCCGTCAGCTTGTCTGTGAGCTAAACCTATACCCCAATGACGTAGCAGTGGGCATGAACGGCACAGGGCTACACATCATCAATCCGCCTTGGCAATTTGACGAACACGCCAAAGCCATTTTGCAAACGCTCGCCCCAATCCTAAAACCAAAAGACGCTCCTGCCATGAGCATGGACGACATGGCGGTGGTTAAATGGTTGGTTGGGGAGTGATTTTAAGATAAGATATTGTTGATTAAGAAATTAAAATTGGTATTGTTCAATTAAATGTATTAAACTTCCTGCAAAACTAGTTTTCCGTTCACCCTGAGCCTGTCGAAGGGTAGCGGAAAACCGTTATGGGCAGGCATAGCTCACCACGAACGGTTTTCTTTAATTTGGGCTTTTGCAGGAAATCTATTCAAAATTGAACGTGTAGGGGTGAATTGCAATTTACCCAACATCATAATTAACAATAACCCATTCATTTTAAAAATAAAAACACCATGACAACCCAAACCCCAAAAGACCCAGACGACCATGACGGCATTACCTTTGAAGTCGTTGAGACCGAACAACACGGCAATCAAAAAAAGATAAGCCGTGGGGTCTATCCCATTCCCAATCTCATCACCAGTGCGTCCATGCTCTCGGCATTTTTTTCTATTGTTGCCAGTAGCGAAGGGCGATTTGATAAGGCGTGCCTTGCTATTTTCTTATCCGCCATTTTGGACGGTATGGACGGACGAGCTGCCCGAATGCTAAATGCTCAAAGCCCCTTTGGCGAGCAGTTAGACAGCCTTGCCGACTGTATCGCCTTTGGGCTTGCCCCTGCCATACTTATGTATCATTTTGCGTTGCATGAGTTTGGGCGGTTTGGGCTGACGTGTGCCTTTGTGTTTAGTGTCTGTGCGGCGTTTCGCTTGGCAAGATTTAACGTACAAATCGGCACGGTGGATAAAAAATACTTTATCGGATTGGCAAGTCCTTTGGCGGCGATTTTGGTAACATCAAGCGTGATGGTGGCAAGAGACCATGGGGCAGATTTTAGCCCCCAACTACTCGCCACCATCTGTGCGGTGTGGACGGTCATCTGTGGACTGCTTATGGTGAGTAATGTCAAATATTATAGTTTTAAAGAATTTGACCGCCAAAAAATCCCCTTTGTTGGGCTAATTATTGGCGTGCTTATTATGGGCATTGCCCTACATGACATTCCTGTGGGAGTGCTTGCCATTGGCGTAATTTATGCCTTGTCGGGGTTTTGGACGACATTTAGGGTAAAAAAAGAAAAAGCCTAAATATTTTTAAAACGCTCAAAAATACCTTTAAAACCCAACTCACAAACCCACTTGGCTCATCATGTCATCTGCCAATTCGCCCATCGCCCAATTTATCCACGCCACTCGCCCACGCACCTATCCTATTGCCATTATGAGTCTTGGGGTGGGGCAGGGCTTGGTGTATCGCACGCTTGGCGGATTTAGGGCGGATAACTGGGTGCTGTGTGTGCTTATTATTTATACCGCTTTGTCGTTGCAAATTTTGTCCAACCTTGCTAATGATTTGGGCGATGGCATTCGTGGCACCGACCAAGACCGTCATCATGACAGCCCAGCTCGCCTTGTCGGCAGTGGGGCGGTGTCGGCAGACAGATTTCGGGCGTGGCTTGTCCTTTGGCTTATCCAAACCATGATGGCAGGGGCGGTGCTGATTTGGCTAAGTCCTTTAACGGTTTACCAAATTGTACTGTTTTTTGGCTTGGGGATGGTGTCTATTTTGGGGGCATTAGGCTACACCATGGGCAAAAAACCTTATGGTTATCATGCACTTGGCGAGCTTGCTGTTCTCATTTTCTTTGGCTATGTGGCGGTGCTTGGCGGTTATTATCTACAAACGGGCAGGGTGGACATCGCCCAAAATCTCATCATCGCCACAGGTGTGGGGCTGTTGTCTGCCTGTGTGCTGTACATCAATAACCTGCGAGATACCGACACCGACCGCACCAGTGGTAAGACGACGCTCGCTATTGTATTGGGTCGCTATCGTATTGTAGGCTATCTTGTTCTTTTATATGGGGCGATGATGTGCTATGGTTATCATGTTACTGCCTTTGGCGATAGGGGGTGGGCGTTGGTATTATGCTTGCCCCTACTTATCAAGCATACCCATGCCGTCATCACACACCGCCATAGCCTTGCTCGTTTGGGTAAGGAACTTGGAGTAATCGTGGCACTAGTGATTACAGTGAATTTTTTGACAATTATTTTTCTATAAAAATCAACTCCCTACAAACATTTTCACAAAATCCACAAAAAACTCCTTTACAACCAAAAACTATC
>NZ_MXAN01000076.1:6116-17239 GCF_002027545.1 Moraxella lacunata | reverse complement strand
CCTTACCATACAACCAATGATTTTTTTAAAATTTAGCATTGGTGGAGATTGGGGTTGATTTATTATAAAACGTGAGTGTGTGCAATTTATCACTCAAATTTTTAATGTAAATGGTGTTTATTCGCACACTTAATCTTAATATACCTCATTCTCAACTTTATATAACTCATTGATTTATCAAGGGCGAATTGCAATTCGCCGCTACAATCCAAAAATAATTACCTAATAATTAATGATTTACAATTTTAAGTTAAGAGTGAGGTAATGGCCGTGAATTAAGTGTCATTGGTACGGCAAAATTTGAGTAATGAGAGAATATATGTTTACCTAAAATTTTCAAACCACTTCCTTAATTTTGTGATAAAATACCCCTATTTCCACTCATTATCATTCACCCAATCAAAAGGAAAAAAACGTATGTACGCTGAAAATACCGACAACGCCATTGAAATCAAAGACATCGTGGCTCGTGAAATTTTGGACTCTCGTGGCAATCCCACCATTGAAGCTGATGTCATTTTGGCAAATGGCGTGTGTGGGCGTGCTGCTGCCCCAAGCGGTGCGTCCACAGGTTCTCGTGAAGCGTTGGAGCTAAGAGACGGCGACAAATCTCGCTATTTGGGTAAGGGTGTCAAAAAAGCGGTGGCAAATGTGAACAGCCAAATCCGCTCAGCTTTGCTTGACAAGGACGTAACCGCCCAAAGTGAACTTGATAAGATTTTGATTGACCTAGACGGCACAGAGAACAAAGCCAATCTAGGGGCAAACGCCACGCTTGCGGTGTCGCTTGCCATTGCCAAAGCAGGGGCAATTGCCAAAAATTTGCCACTTCATCAGTACATCGCCAATTTGCGTGGGCAAACCAGCTTAACCATGCCTGTGCCGATGATGAACATTCTAAACGGTGGGGCTCATGCCGATAATACCGTGGATATTCAAGAATTTATGATTGAGCCTGTGGGCTTTACGTCTTTTTCAGAGGGGCTTCGTGCAGGGACAGAGATTTTCCATAGCCTAAAATCCGTGCTAAAAGCCCAAGGGTTAAATACTGCCGTGGGCGATGAGGGTGGTTTTGCTCCGAACCTACGTTCTAATGAAGAGGCGATTACTGTCATCATGAAAGCCATTGAACAAGCGGGCTACAAAGCAGGGCAGGATATTTTCCTAGCTCTTGACTGTGCGTCTAGCGAGTTTTATAAAAACGGTCAATATGTGCTAGAAGGCGAGGGCAAATCTTACGACAGCCAAGGCTTTTCGGATTATCTGGCAGGGCTTGTGCGTCAATATCCGATTATCTCCATTGAAGACGGTTTGGATGAGAGCGACTGGGATGGCTGGGCGTATTTGACTCGTCAGCTTGGCGATAAAGTGCAACTGGTGGGCGATGACCTATTTGTAACCAATCCAAAAATCCTGCGTGAAGGCATTGATAAAAACATCGCCAACGCCATTTTGATTAAATTTAACCAAATCGGTACGCTCTCTGAGACGCTAGACGCCATTTATCTTGCCAAAGAAAACGGCTATGCGACCGTCATCAGTCATCGTTCAGGCGAGACCGAAGATAGCACCATTGCTGACCTAGCGGTGGGTACAGCAGCAGGACAAATCAAAACAGGCTCGCTATGTCGCTCTGACCGTGTCGCCAAATACAACCAACTGCTACGCATTGAGCAGATGGTAACAGCAAGCTATCGTGGGCGTGCTGAGTTTATCGGACTGCGTGGCTGATATGACAACCCAAAAAACTGATGATACTTTGTCATCAGAACATCAAACACGCACCCAAAAAGTAGGCGTTAGCTTTTCGCCTACTTTTTTGGGTTATCTGCTACTCATTATTTTTGGGGCGGTTGTGTTGGTAGGTCTGCAACACCAATACTGGTATGGCGAGTTCGGTTATCATACACTTAGTGAGCTAAATGATGAGCTTGCCAAGCAACAAAAAATCAATGCCGCCCAGCAAGCGGTCAATGACACGTTGCGAGCGGATGTCCGTGATTTAAAATCAGGACTGGGTGCCATTGAAGAGCATGCCCGCCTTGATTTGGGTTTGATTAAGTCAGGCGAGACATTTGTAGAGTTATCCGTTGCTCCCATGGTAAGTGACCGAGAGGTTCCTTATGGTGTGGATGGGGCGAGTGCGACAGAGCCTGTTGATGGACTCATTGATGATGACATAGGCGAGAATGCCTTTACGGGCGTTAGCGGTGATACGGGCGAGTGATGAAACAGACGAGTCCTAACTTGCCCATTCATGCACTCATCGTCTCGGCAGGGCGTGGCAGTCGTTTTGGGGCGGATGTGCCAAAGCAATATCTGACGGTGGCAGGACGGACGGTGTTAGAGCATGGTGTGGCATGTTTGAATATCCCTGCTGTTACTGATTTGACGCTCGTGGTCGCCAAAGACGATACGCTTGTGCCGTCTTTGGATTTTGAGTTTGAGCGCCCTATTTATCTGACCAAAGGTGGGGCGGAGCGTTTTTTGTCGGTCAAATCAGGCGTGGATGACATTGCTCGGCGAGCGGTTGGCGATGTGTGGGTGCTTATCCATGATGGTGCCAGACCGTGCTTGCCTGCCGATGATTTGACTCATCTGATTGGTGCGGTGCGTGAACTAGAACAGCTTGAACAAACAGATGACAAGAGCTACCCAGTAGGGGCGATACTTGCCACGCCTGTGGTGGATACCTTAAAACTTGCTCACGACACTAACAGTTCTGACAGTTCTGACAGTTTGACAGATTGTCAATATATCAAAGGTCAGATACATCGCACCATCGACCGTCATCAGCTTTGGCAAGCCCAGACTCCCCAAGTATTTAGACTGCACGCCTTACAAGCCATGCTTGATAAGGTCATCGCTGATGGGCTGATGATTACCGATGAAGCCAGTGGGTTTGAGCAGTTTGGTCGGTCGGTGGCTTTGGTGCAAGGCTCACGCAGGAACATGAAGCTGACTTACCCTGATGATTTGGCGATGATTGAGCTGATGTTGCGACATGGCATGGGTTAAACCTAAGATATGGGTTTGGTGTTGATTTGGCTTGTGTTTATTGGCGTGGTGTTGATGGTGCTTGCCACACTAGACATCTTGCCTAGCCATGACATGACAGCCATGAGCAGTCAGCTGTTTGGCATGGATACGACTCATGGGGTGGGTTTTATGATGATGAGCATGCTCTTATTGGGGTGTGCTTTTTTATGTTTTAAATTTAATCAGTTTCATCCCAAGTCCGCTTTTGCCCGAGTGGGGCAGGTTGCTGTGCAGGTGTTATTGGTCGGCTTGATGGTGTTGTTATTCATGCTTCGCACCATCAGCACCGAGCAGGCATTTACCAATACCGCTCACGCCATCCCTGAGCATGGCTACACCATCACCGCCAAAGTGACGGTACATGAGATTAGCGACAGCGTGTATGACACAGGGAGCTATTATCGCCAAAAAGCGGTGTTGTCTGATTTGACATTTGGCGGTGACCGCTTGTTGGATGGCTTTAATAAGGATGATAAGAATAATAAAGATAACAAAGATAAAGATAAGCAAACAAAGTCAGAGGCTTATAACCCATTTGCTGTTATCGCAGACACACCCGAATCCCATCCGCCCTTACCCAGTCAGATGACGGTGTTACTCCAAGTAGCAGATGTCAAGAATGATAATAAGGACGGCTCAAACCGTCATCAGCTCGCTAAGCTACACCCTGCCACGACCGCTTACATGACGCTACGTATCACGCCCATCACTGCCGACCCCAGTGCGTCAGGCTTTGACAGTCAGCGATGGCTTCGTACACGCCACATCCATGCCAATGCCCGAGTATTGGCGGTACATGATGAGCCGACATCCCTGCCACAGGTGGGCTTGGTGGGGTATTTAGAGCGATTTCGCCATGCGTTACGCACGCATTTTTATCAGGATTGGCACACTCTTAGCGATGATAAACAGCAAGCCCGAGCGGTCACGCTTGCCCTGCTGACGGGCGATAGGGCGTTAATCAATCGTGCGACCAAAGACTTGTACCAGTTTGGCGGTATCAGTCATCTGCTCGCCATCTCAGGCATGCATGTGGTGCTATTGGCGACGATGTTAAGTTTTGGGGTGTGTTATCTGACCGATAGGTTTTTGCCGTATTATCAGCGACTGCCCCGCCATCGCCTGCGACTGTTTGTCATGGTGGGAGCGAGCATGATTTATGCGTTGTTTACAGGTTTTGATGTGCCTGCGGTGCGGACGGTGTACATGATGTTGGCGGTGGCGGTGGCGGGCTATTTGGCATTGCCTTTGTCGTCCTTGGTGGTGCTGATGTGGGTAGGGTTGGGCATGATATGGCTTGACCCTGTCATGGTGTGGCAGGCGGGTTTTTGGCTCTCCTTTGTGGCGGTGGCACTGCTCATGAGCTATGGCGAGCGTGAGTTTGATGTGCCAGTCATGTTCATAAAAGACCGTCTGATCGGTTTGTTAAAATTACAAAGCTATCTCTTTGTCGCCATGCTTCCTGTGTCGCTGTTGTTTTTTGGCAAGGTGTCGCTGTGGGGGTTGTTTGTCAATCTGTTTGCGATAGGGCTGTTTGGGGCGGTCATCGTGCCAATAAACTTGGTGGCGGGGGTGATTTTTGTGGTATTGCCGAGCGTTGCTGATGTGCTTTGGGGTATCTCATCGCTGATATTGGCATGGCTTCATCAGCTACTGATGTGGTTACAGAGCCTAAGCGATGTATGGCTGTATCAGACCACGAGCGTGATAGGTATGGTACTGTTTGCCCTTGGGGTGGCGGTGTGGGTCGCCCCCGTGATTGGGCGGAAGTTTGCATTGGTGCCACTTGTGGCGATGGCGATGATGTTATTTGCCGATAGACAAACGCCATTTAGCGTGATGGTGCTAGATAGTGATGACAAGGTCAGTCAAGTACTCATCCGCCAGCAGGGGGCGGATAATGGTGATGATGCGGTGTGGCTTGTGTTGTCGGATTTGCAAGATGATAAGACGATAGGGCATGATAAAGTGGCGAGTGTCCTGCGTGATAAACTACGTCAGCACGGTGTTCGCCATCTGACAGGGGTCATCGTGCAGACCCCAAGTCATCGCATGAATGATGTGGTGGCAACGCTGGCACAGGATGTTCTGATTCATCGCTATTGGCAGGCGGGGCAATCCACAAACGCCATGCGGGGCTTGCCCATGCAGGTGTGTGAGACAGGGCGGTCATGGTCGGGACAGGGGTTCGCCATATCGGCAATGACGGGCTGGCAGATGATAGACGATGAGCGGGTGTGGGGCTGTACCATTGTCATTGAGAGTGAGCTGACGCCTGCCATCATGGACGGTATCCATCATGATTATGACGATGATGATGGTCGTGATAAGCAAAAAAGCGAGCAGGCAGGGTCACGACTCATCATTAACGGAGCGACCCATGAATATGCATGGCAAATGTATGAGACCATGTGCCATGATGAGCAGGTGCATGCCGATGTGTGGCTTGGGCACAGTCGCCATGCCACAAGCGGAGCGGTGCTGGCACAAACTTTACCATCACGGTTTATTTTTACTGACAAAGACACAGCGGACAACCGTGAGCGAGCCGAGCTGATGATGATAGAGCTTGGTGGTCGCTAGATATACCCAAGAAACTTTAAAATTACCACAAACGTAATGATGTTTGGGTGTAGGGGCGTGCTGTGTACGCCTATAAAAATTGGTATATTATCAAAGGACGTGCGGAGCCAGTCCCTACAAAGCCTGTGGTAAATATCAAGTTTGTTAGGTGTATGCCTTGATAACAAATTGATAAAATTTAAGGCGAGTATTTGGCGATATTTGTGCTAAAATAAGCCTTTTAAGATTTTAAATCAGTTAAAACCGACCGCACGGTTTTAACTTGGATTTTTAAAAGGGCGTGTTGAACTTTTGTATTTGCAATGAAAAATGAGAAAAATCGCACGTTTTTCAAGGAAAAAACGCAGGTTGATAGTCGCTCTATCAAGCAAGTTTTTGACGCAGAAAAAGAAGATTTAGCCATTTTTCATGCAAAAACGATTAGTTTTTCTAAAATATTTCTGTATTGTAAATAGTGTTATAAAAGTTCAATACGCCCAAGTTAAGTCAGGAAAATACATCATGGCATGGCCACCAAATCCCAATAAAGACAACTCAAACGAACGTCCAACCCCAGTACCACAAACACCGCCTAACCAGTACAGCGGTCAAGAGTGGCGACTGCTAGAAAAAACGCTCATGGCAAGTCTTGATGAGCAAAGAAAAGCTCGTCGTTGGGGCATATTTTTTAAATTGCTCACGTTCGGCTACATCGTTTTTATCATTGTCATCATGGGCCGTGGGTGTAGCACTGCCAGTAGCACCATGCCATTAGAAGCGAACTCACCCCATTTGGCGGTGGTGGAAGTCAATGGCGTGATTGCCAGTGACAGCGACGCCAATGCTTATGACATCAGCTCGGCACTGACCGAAGCCTTTGAAAATCCCAATGCCAAAGCCGTCGCCCTTGCCATCAACTCCCCTGGGGGTTCGCCTGTGCAGTCGGATGAGATTTGGCAGACCGCCATGGAACTGCGTAAAGACAACCCCGACAAAAAACTCTATGCCGTCATTGGCGACATCGGAGCAAGTGGGGCGTATTATATCGCCAGCTCTGCCGATGAGATTTGGGTGAATCCATCAAGTCTGGTTGGCTCTATCGGGGTCATCATGTCAAGCTACAACACTGAAGAGCTGATGAAAAAAATCGGTGTCCAAGACCGCACCATGACATCGGGTCAGTACAAAGACATTCTATCCATGTCTCGCCCCATGACCGAAGATGAGCGGGCACACGTCCAACAACTGCTTGATACCACGCACCAAAACTTCATCGACGCAGTCAAAGAAGGGCGTGGTGACAAACTCAAAAATGCCGAACAAAACAACGTGTTTAGCGGTTTGTTCTGGACGGGCAAAGAGTCGCTTGAACTGGGGCTTGCCGACAAAGCGGGCGGTATTAGCAAACTAGAAAAAGAGCTGGGTGTTGAGCATTCGGTGAATTATACCTATGTAGACCCCATGCGTAAGGTCTTTGACCGCCTTGGCGTGCAAATCGGCAAAGGTCTAGGGCAAGGCGTGCAGATGAGCATTGCAGAAAACAGTCAAAGCAAATTGCAATGATAATAAAGACAAATTAAAAAACTAAAAAAGGGCGTGATTGCCCTTTTTTATTGCCCTAAATTTAATCTTGCCAATCATACTCAAACGTCTGATTTGCCATGCGGTCTAAATGGTCGGTGATGACAAAGCGTAGGCGAGTCTCATCATAAGGGCGTTCGGGGCTGTCGGTGGTTTCGTTACGAGTGTACTCAATGTACAGCTCATCATCGTGGGGTGTAAACACAACGTCCGCCCCTGCCATTTTAACCAAATAGCCCGTGTCGGTCTCGGCAACTTCTACTTTATGGCGAAAATGGTTGGTTAGGCGTTTGGCAAGTCTTGCCCCTTCGGTGGTGCGAACACGAACGTGTGGCATATCATCTCCTGTGGTAATTTGGAAAAATAGAGATTATTAAATAAGACTTATTTTCATCAAATCAAGCCTTTTTATCAAATTTAACAAAATAAAATAACAATCTTAGGGCGTGCCTGCCTTTGGTATTTGCAATGAAAAATACCTGTTTAAAAAAACAGGGGAATCGCCCGTTTTTCAAGGAAAAAACGCAGGTTGATAGTCGTTCTATCAGGCAAGTTTTTATTATGAAAAACAATCCGACCACTTAACTGGGTAAATTTTAAGATTTTTACTTAACTTTTTAAATTAAGTGGTCGGATAGCCATTTTTCATGCAAAAATTGATTGAAATTGTCAAACTTTCATCTTATTTTATAAAAATGTTATCAATGGTAGGCACGCCCTAAATTAAGCGGTGCAAATTACCATAAAGTTTTGTACAATACGTCATCTTGGGTATCTTTGGGTCGGATAAAACCGTCATGATTTTAAAAGCGTTTTTGATTATTTTTGGGTGTGTGTTTTTGGGCGAGATTTTTATCGCCCTGACAGGATTGCCCTTGCCCCCAAGCGTGATTGGGCTGATTATCCTATTTGGGGCGTTGCAGGCAGGCGTGGTTAAGTTAGAGACGGTGCAGAGTCTTGCTAAGACCCTATTGGACTATTTGGTGCTAATGGTCGTGCCTGCCTGTATCTCTATCATGCAGTATCTTGACATCATTCGGGCGGATTTGGGGGTGCTGATTGGGGCGACTGCCATCAGTACACTACTGGTACTGATTGTGACGGGCAAATCCTATGAGTGGCTACGGCACGCCCAAAAAGCCAGACATCAAGGACGAACAAATCAAGGGGGCAACTCATGAGTGCCGAGCTGTCAGAGCTGTTAAACAGCCCCTTTTTTCTGCTGTTCATGCTTATCGCTGTTTTTCATGGCTGTATGCACATCAAAGCCCGTTTTAAAAATCAGCTCATCAACCCCACGCTCATCACGACCATCGTGGTCATTATCCTACTAAAAATGCTAAACATCGAGTGGGCGAGCTTTGAGCAGGCGAGTCGTCAGCTGACCTTTTGGTTGCAACCTGCGGTCGTGGCACTTGCCATTCCACTTTATGTTCAGTGGCAAAAAATCCGCTCGCAGTGGCTACCCATCATCATCTCACAACTGCTAGGCTCGCTCACGGGTATCATTTCAGGGGTGTGGCTTGTGCGTCTGATGGGCGGTAGCGAGCAAAGTGCTATTGCCATCGCTCCTAAATCCGTCACCATGCCGATTGCCATTGAAGTCACTGATAAATTGGATGGGGTGATGGGTATTACCGCCAGTACCGTACTCATCGCAGGCGTGGTGGGGCAGATGATGGGCATAGGCGTATTGTTATTTGTCAAATCCACTCGCCCCATGGCGTGGGGACTATCCATGGGGACAGCGTCGCACGCCCTTGGTACGGTGCGTGTCATGCAGATGGGGTCAAGGTTTGTGGCGTATGCGACGGTGGGGCTGATTTTAAATGGTATTTTAACGGCATTTTTAGCCCCTATAATTGTGCCGTGGCTACTCTAATAAAAAATCCCCAATCAAGGGGATTTTTTATGACATGATGACATGGTGTTAATTGGCAGGCAGTTTTTGTAGTGCTGCGATACGCTCATCCAATGTCGGGTGCGTGCGGAACAGATTGGCAATGCTAAATCCTTGGGATTGACCGCTGGAAATGGCAAAGGCTTTCATGCTCTCTGGCATTTGGTCGGGGCGAGCTTCGGCAGGACGTAGGGCATTTAACGCACTAATCATCTTGTCACGGCTGGCAAGTTTTGCCCCCATCTCATCAGCACGGTATTCACGCAAGCGAGAGAACCACATGACGATGGCACTTGCCAAAAAGCCAAGCAAGATGTCCATGACGATACTGGTCACAAAGTAACCAATACCAGGGGAGTCGCTTTCGTTTTTAAAGACCACTTGATCCACAAATGAGCCGATAATACGAGCAAAGAACATGACAAAGGCGTTCACCACACCTTGAATCAAGGCAAGCGTTACCATGTCGCCATTGGCAACGTGTCCGATTTCGTGAGCCAATACCGCTTCAACCTCATCGGCAGTCATGGTGTGCAGTAGTCCTGATGAAACAGCGACTAGGGCTGAGTTTTTGTTCCAACCTGTGGCAAAGGCGTTGGGTTGGGCGTTGTCAAAAATACCCACTTCGGGCATGCCAATACCGACGGCTTTGGCTTGCTTGGCGACGGTATCTACAAGCCACTGCTCGGTGGCGTTACTGGGACGTTCAATGATGACCGTACCTGTGGATTTTTTTGCCATCCATTTTGACAAAAACAAAGAAATCATTGAGCCAATCATGCCATAGCACAGACACATGACGGCAAGCGAACCATATTGAAGTCCGCCTGGTCCATGCACACCGCCCAATCCAAAGACTCTGCTTAGGATGAAAAAGGCGATACCTGCCACGACCATGACGGCGACGTTGGTGAGTAAAAATAAACCAATGCGTAACACGGTAAATTTTCCTTAAAATAAAAGTTGCAAAATAAAAATGCCCCCATTGGCATTACTGCTATTATGGGGCATGACGTTAAAAATTTAAATGGTATTTGTGTAACTGATTGATTATTTTTATAAAAAATCAGATATTTTTTAAAATCAACCAGTTACAAGCACATTATTTATGGATATAAATACGCCCTGAACCACCGCCAACACTGGGGTTTTGGGGAGTGGCGTAGCCATTGCTCGGGGTGTAAGTAATGCTGACATTTTGAACACCTGACGAGCTGGGTACTTGTAGGGTGGTCGGGGCAGGCGTGGTAAAGTTTTGGTTCATTGCCAAGTGTGTGCCACCCCCGATGATGCCTGTATCATGGCGATAGAGACTGGCATAACGGCTGTTTACCGAGCGGACGTAGTTTTGGGTTTCACGAAATGGGGGGATGCCACCATATTTGCGGACATTGCCCAGTCCTGCATTATAGGCGGCGACGACGTGGTCACGGTTGCGAAATTGGCGTTGTAACCATGCGATGTATTTTACCCCACCTTCGATGTTTTGGACGGGGTCCCAAGCGTTACTTACGCCCATGTCTCGGGCAGTACTAGGCATGAGCTGCATGAGTCCCATTGCCCCGACAGGTGAGCGAGCATTTGGGTTAAAGGCAGATTCGGTGTGAATGATGGCTTTGACAAGGGCAGGGTCTACACCATGACGAGCAGCGACGGCACGGATTAAATGGTCGTAGGCGTTACGGTTGGCACTGCGACTGGGTGTGGCGGCGGTCGTTGGGTTGTAAGTGCTGGGGATGTTGCCGTTAGAGTGTAATTTGGTGTCAGGATAATAAGTAACGCTGATTTGGGTGAATTTTTTGGTGCCACTGGCGTTTTGTTGGACATTGGTCAAAAATTTTTGTCCATTATCGCCATCTTCGTAGACATAGATGGTATTGGCTGTGGCATGAGTGGCAACAGCAGAGACTAGGGCGACGGGCAGTAGGCGACTTAAAAGAATGTTGGTCATGGTCTTTTGGTTGTTAAAATGGTAAATGCCTTAATTATAACACAAAATTTTATTTTTAAATAGGGTGTGCCTGCCTTTTGTATTTGCAAT
>NZ_MXAN01000076.1:0-6030 GCF_002027545.1 Moraxella lacunata | reverse complement strand
GTGGTCGGATAGCCATTTTTCACGCAAAAACATCCTTTTATTTTTACAATATTTCCAAATTTTAAATGGTGTTATAAAGGGTAGGCATGCCCTAAAAAACCAAGATTTTTTATCTTGGTTCTATCTCTGTTTTTATGCTAACTTGTCTGTTTGATGATTAACCAAAGACTTTTAGGCGTTCTGCCACAGGGGCGAAAGTTTTCTCGCCAGCGGGGGCGACGATACCGCCAAAGACCATTTGGGCGACCAGTTGCCAGTTGCTAGGCACGTCCCATTCGCTTGCCACGAAGTCATTAATGAGCGGGTTGTAGTGCTGTAAGTTGGCACCGACATTGGCAGAAGCTAGGGTTGTCCAGATGGCGTACTGCACCATGGCATTGGCGTGACCTGCCCAGATGGGGAAGTTGTCGGCATAGGCAGGGAACTGTTCTTGCAAGCCTTTGACTACGTCGTTGTCTTCAAAAAACAGCACCGTGCCTGCCCCTGCTTTAAAGGCGTTTAATTTGTCTTGGGTGGGGGCAAAATTCTCAGCAGGCACGATACCACGCAAAATCTCGGTGGTGGCATCCCACAGTTTTTCGTGTTCAGCCCCGTGTAGCACCACAAGGCGAGTGGACTGCGAGTTAAACGATGATGGTGTGTGTAGTAGGGCGTGTTCGACGATTTGGTCGATTTGCACACTGGTTAAGGGGCTGTTTTTGTCTAGGGCATAGATGGAACGGCGAAGTTCGGCGGTGGCTTGTAGGGTTTGGGTGGTCATGGGATATTCCTTGTTGGATAAAAATAAATAAAAGGTAAATGAGATGGGATTTATTATAAATTAAAACAATAAGAAAACAATAGTCGTTTTGTTAAAGGTTTGTTTCTTATTAAGAAAAGGTTTATAATGGTAAAATGGTTTTGTTAAGTATGTTTTGCCATTTAACACACTTTTAAAAATATTGCTTTTAATATAAGAACCCCAACATGGACACACTCACCAGTATCAAAGTCTTTCATCAAGTGGTTTTGACAGGCAGTTTTACCAAATCTGCCGACAGCCTAGACATGTCGGTGGCGATGACCAGTAAGCACGTCGCTCACTTAGAACGCACGCTTGGCATTAAGTTGTTACACAGAAACAGTCGTAACATTCATCTGACTGACGCAGGCGAGCAGTATTATCGTGAGTCGCTGTACGCTTTGGAGCTGTTAGACAGTGCCAAAGAGACCGCCCAAGGGGCAACCGATGGCGTGCGTGGTATGTTAAAAATCACCATGCCCAGATGGTTTGCTAACCCCAAGATGGCAGGCTATTTGAGTGAATTTCAGGCACGTTATCCTGACGTGATTTTGAATGTCTCGCTGTCTAATCAGTTCGTGGATTTGGTGGCGGATGGTTTTGATTTGGCACTTCGGTTCACCCATGACCCCAAGCCGTCTTTGATAGCTCGCCCTTTGACACGCATGGATTTTTATCTGGTGGCAAGTCCTGACTATCTGTCACGCCACGGCACACCGACCACGCCCGATGAGCTAAATGACCCTGCTTGTCATCGGGTGATATTGCCAACGTATGTCAAAATGGATAGTGTGCCCATTTATCATCACGCCACGCAAGCAGAATTTGTGCTAAACCCCAAGCCGTCCATGTACAGCAATGACACGCCCATGATTAGTGAGTTGGTGCGGGCAGGGGCAGGGATTGGCTATGCCCCAAGCTGGCTTGTTGAGCATGATTTGGCAGATGGGCGACTGGTGCGACTGCTTGCTGATTATGAGCTGTTGTCGGTCACGCTCTATGCGATGTATGTGGATAGGGCGTTTTTGAGTGCCAGAGTACGGGCGTTTATTGATTTTATGGTGGAAAAGTTGGATGGTTAGGATTGAGCCATTTTTGATGTAAAAATAGAGTGAAATTTTTAAAATTTGTTTTCTTTTTATAAAAATGTACTTCATTCTCAACTTAAAACAGCAACTTATTGATTTTTCAATAATTATTTTTTGTTTGTAGGGGCGAATTGCAATTCGCCCTTGATAAATCAATCACTTATATAAAGTTGAGAATGGGGTAAAAATGTTATCAATGGTAGGCACGCCCTAATTATATCCTGTCAGCTGTCTGTAACATTTGGGTGGTTTTCCATGGTTTTTTCACTTGCCAAACGCCTGATTTTAACGTTATGATATGACACTTTTAATATTTTAACAATGATTATCATGCTAAATCATAAAAAAATCCCCAACCGCTCGCCAAAATCAGAGCAGGGGCTGATGCTTGTTGGGTTTTTGCTGTTGGTTATCATCATCGCAGGGCTGGTGTTTTTGGCGATGTATGCCTATAAGTTAAACAGCGAGATTGTCAGTAAATTTGAAAATCGCCGTTGGGATATTCCTGCCACGGTCTACTCTCGCCCGCTAGATTTGGAGCAGGGCGTGGCGGTCTCTGATGCCAATTTTAAGGCGTGGCTTGACATGCTAGGATACAGCCAAGGCGATGTCAATCAGACGGGGCGTTATGAGAAATCGGGCAGTACCTACACGGTGCATACACGGGGGTTTGATTATGGCGATGGTGAGATAGACCCAGCACAGGTGCTAAAAATCACCTTTAACGCTGGCAAAGTGACCAAAATCCAAAGCACCAATCCTAATACAGATGGGGCGGTGCGTTTAGAGCCGATTAACATTGGCGGTATCTATCCTGAGAATAACGAAGACCGCATTTTGCTGACCAAAGACACCATGCCTAAGCCGTTGGTGGATGCACTCATTGCGACCGAAGACCGTGGTTTTTATGAGCATTATGGCATTTCACTGCGTGGCACGAGCCGAGCGTTGCTCTCCAATGTCACAGGGGGCGAACGTCAAGGCGGTTCGACCATCACCCAACAGCTCATCAAAAACTTCTACCTAAACTCCGAACGCACCCTAAAACGCAAGGCAAACGAAGCCTTGATGGCTCTGCTGTTAGAGCGTCATTATAGCAAAGATGCGATTTTGCTGGCGTATTTAAATGAGATTAATCTGGGGCAAAATGGCAATCGTTCGGTCAATGGCTTTGGCATTGCGTCACATTTTTATTTTGACAAGCCCATATCGGAGCTGAGCCTTGACCAGTATGCCTTGCTTGTCGGGGTTGCCAAAGGGTCAAGCTATTACAACCCTAGAAAGCACCCTGAGCGGGCGACCGAACGCCGTAACACCGTGCTACACAACATGCTGGTGATGGGTAAAATCAGCCAAGATGAGTATAATGAAGCAGCCCAGCGACCACTGGGTGTGGTCAAGACCCCTGCCATCGCCAAGCCCAAATTCCCTGATTTCTTTGATGCGGTCAGTCGTGAACTAAGACGGTATTATAAAGACAGCGATTTGCGTGGGGCGGGGCTAAAAATCATCTCCACGCTAGACCCGATTGCCCAAATGTCGGCAGATAAAGCCATCAGTGAGCATTTAAATAAAAAAGGCAATAAAAACAAGAAGCTGCAAGGGGCATTGGTCAGTGCCGACCCTGCCACAGGCGAGCTCGTTGCCATCGTGGGTAGTGCCAGCGACTTTACGGGCTTTAACCGTGCCATCGATTCCAAGCGACAGGTCGGCTCACTGTTAAAGCCTGTCATCTACATGACTGCCATCCAGTCAGGCAAATACCACTGGGCAACCCCCATCAAAGATGAGCCCATCGCCTATCCTGCTGGTGGCAAATTATGGACACCCAAAAACTATGCTGGCAGAAGCTATGGTGATGTCCCCATGCTCACCGCCCTTGCCAATTCTTATAACCAGTCAGCGGTCAATGTTGGCATGGATTTTGGGGTGGATGTATTCGCCAAACAGCTACGTCAGTTGGGGGTGGAGAGTGAAATCCCCCACTACCCATCGGTCATGCTCGGGGCGGTTGATTTGTCGCCCATGGACATGCTCGGGGTGTATCAGGTCTTTGCCAGTGGTGGTTATCACACCCCCATTCATAGCATTCGTCAGGTCATCAGCGAGACGGGCAAAGTGATTCAGCGAACAGATGACAACATCAAATCAAGTGCACGCATACCGCCTGAGGTCATGACGGTAACAAACTTCGGTCTACAACAAGTGGTCAAAGACGGTACCGCCAAAGGCATGGGTAAGATTGGCAATACTTATAAACTCGCTGGCAAAACAGGCACGACCAATGATGCCCGTGATGCGTGGTTTGCAGGGTTTAGTGGTAACTATGTCTCGGTGGTGTGGGTCGGACGTGATGATAATAAACCCATCGGACTGACAGGGGGGTCAGGGGCATTGCCGATTTGGGCGGATTATATGAGACGGCTCAACTTAGCTCCTGTGCATTTTGGTCAAAGCAGTGATGTGGCGTGGCTGTGGCTCGATGGTGAGACAGGACTGCTCTCAGATGAGATGTGCGAGCGTGCCATGTATGTCCCTGTGCTAAGCAAGCATGCCCCCAAAGAAAGCTCGTCATGCCTAGATGAGCAGTATTTGGATGAGTATGATGAGGTCATCAGCGAAGATGGCGAAGAAGTCATTGACGATGGCGAGGTGGTCTATGGCGAAGTGGCTGATGAGACCGCAGAAGATGTGGTCTATGGCGAAGTAGAAACAGAAGAGAGTTTTTGATGTATACGGTCATTAAAAATCATTTGCAAAATCAAATCAATACTGCTATCATTGATTTATGACAAAATAGTGACAAAACCGTAACAAAGCTATGACAAAACTGTAAAATAGGATTGTCGTGGTTTTTGTTCATGCCACATACCAATCATGAAGTGTCCATCATGAAACGCAAAAACTACCTACACCATCTCATGCTTGTCGTCTTTGCCGTGGGGCTTGGTCTGTCCTTTTGGTACAGCCCGGCTTGGTTGCATCTGTGCTATGGGCTTGCCTTATTTTTGTTTGGTATGCAATGTATCGAAGAGGGCTTACACAGCACGGCAGGCGGGACACTTGAACGCTTGATGACAAAAAGCACCGCCACATCTGCCAAGGGCTTTTTGTTTGGGGTGGGTTCTACCTTTATTTGCAGTCCAGTATGCTTGTATCACTTTTGACCATCGCCTTTTTGGGGATAGGCATGATTACGCTTGCTGGCGGTATTGCCATTATTTTTGGCACAAACCTTGGGGCAACGACAGGCATTTGGCTACTTGCCTTGGCAGGGCAGAGCGTGAGCTTATCGCCTGTTGCCATTCCTATGCTGGTGTTTGGGATTTTGCTTGGGTTTTTTGGCGGTCAGCCCAAGGCGGTAGGGCGGATATTGGTGGGGGTGGCACTCATTTTTATGGGCATTGATGCCATCAAATCAGGCTTTGGGGCATTTGGCGGACAGCTTGATTTTGCGTCTTTGAATTTTAGCCCAACCTTAGAAGTGCTGACCTTTGCAGGGATTGGGTTTTTGTTAACTTGTGTGTTGCAGTCGTCTCATGCCACGCTGATTTTGACCTTGACCGCCCTTGCCAGTACGCAAATCACCATTCCCCAAGCCTTTGCCATTGCGGTCGGTTCAAACCTAGGCTCATCCGCTACGACCGCCATCATGGGCATGATAAGTAGCGAGCGAGCAGGGCAACGCCTTGCGTTGGCACACCTGATTTTTAATGGGGTAACGGCTCTTTTGACCTTTGTGCTGTGGATGCCGATGACCACGATAGTGGACGCCATTGCCGAGCTTGCCAATTTTCCGCCTTTGATACAGCTTGCCCTATTTCATACGCTCTTTAATGTGTTTGGCATTGCGGTGTTTTGGCGGTGGCAGGGCAATCTTGCTAATAGACCTCTTTCCAAACTACCCCAGCTCAAAATTATAAATCGCAGAAATTAGATTCACCATTAATCCAAATCTTTTTCTGCGATTGCGGTAGCGACATGATAAGATTTTAAAACACTTGAGTTTCCCAATGACATGTTCATTGGTTACTCGCTTGGATGATAACTTGCGATTTGCTTTTTTATCTGCTTTGGTTAAAGGTTTAAGTTTTGTCTTTTTCTTTGGTAGTTGGCTATTTGCATGAGTTTGTTGTATGCCTTGATAGCCTGAATCTACTT
>NZ_MXAN01000075.1:7534-16362 GCF_002027545.1 Moraxella lacunata | reverse complement strand
ATTTGGGGGTCGGTTCACTATACCCCTTTTTATGTTGCCAACTCATCAAACTCATCCTCCTTTTTAATCTTAATCTCTTGACTGGGCAAGGCGTGTTCTACATCATATCGTGCCACTTCATTTAACACATCAATGAGCAGTTCGCTTTGTTTTTTCCAAAACACCGTAACATCGGACGCATTGAGATAGCACCGCATTTCAATGACAAAAGCATCTTGGCGTAACTCACTTAACCTTACCAGTGTCCATTCATTATTGACATAAACGTGATTTTCCAAAAATAACTGCAAGTCATTGATAAGCCTGCCAATTTCATCAGGGTTTGCCGTGCGTTTTAGGTACAAAAAATGATAAAAATAAAACATATCCCGAGCGTCATAATTCTCAATCTGCATGGCACTAAACTCGCCATTTGGCACGGTTACAATCGTCCGAGACAACGTGCGAATACGGCTTGACCGAATACCAATATCAATCACCGTCCCTTCCATCGTCCCAAATCGACAATAATCCCCCACACGCACAGGTCTGTCCGCCACGACCATGACCGAGCCGATGAGATTTTCAATGGTTTTTTGAGCCCCGAACGCAAGAGCAAGACCCCCCACCCCCAAAGCGGCAATCCCTGTGGTCAAATCAAAGCCCAAATTACCAAAAATGATGATAATCGCCAAAATGAGCATAAAGGCTTTGGCAACCTTTCTAAACAGATTTAAAATAGACACCTGTTCAAGCCGTCTGTGCTTTCGGCTGTTTTCTTCGGCACGCATAAACACCGCATCAATGACACGCAAGGCAAGCCAAGCAGTCGCCAGCCACGCCACCACTTCAATACCCCGAGTTACCGCCGAGCGAAGCGTAACAGGCACCGCCATTTGCACCATCATCTCAGGGAGCATGGACGCCAAAATCACCACCGCCAACGGCAACAAGGCTTTGGAGGGTATGCCAAAGGGTTTGCCACGCACTTTGGGATATAAAAAGGCAAACACCCCCCACACCATCCAAAGCCCACCCCAAAGCAGTGACAAGCCAATGACCGTCAAAATAATAAACGACACAATGTCTGATATTTTATGCCCCAAAAGCTGTCTATCGCCAACAAAATCCAGCCCAAAAGCATCGGCAAGCGTGGTACGATTTTCAGTCAGATTTTTGGGCAATTTGGTAAGCGTGTCTTTATAAATTTGCCAATAAACCACATTATCCTTGTCGGTTTTTCTGATAAGTAGCAAATCTATTTTGTCATTATCAACATCAATCGTACCGACTTTTTCTAGGTTGCTTGGCAATCTGTCCGCCAAATCACCTTCGCTTTTGTCGCTGATTGACAAATCAGGTTGCAATCGTCCACCTTTATCAAGGGCAAGTTTTAGGTCATGAATTACTGTATCGGGTGTTTTTTGCTTTTTTAAAAAGTCAGAATCCAAATACTTTGATGTCAGCTCCACATCCTTATCCGACAAGGCTTTGACAAAGTTTTGCATGGTACTGCGTGGCGTATCTCGCCCAAAGCTGTCTTGGGGCGTGGGCGTTTCGCTCTTTGGAGCGGTGTCGGTCAAGGCGGTATTGGCTAAACCCGCCACAGACACGGCAAGGGACAGCACCGCTAGGACGATGACAAGGCAGGACTTAATAAAAACTATCGGACGAAACACAGATTTTGGCACGGTAGGCATGATGAATATGATTTTTTAAAATCGGCTATTTTATCATGTAATATTATCCGCTTGGTCTAAATTTTGTTATTTTGAAATTTATTCTTGTTTTGGTATAATAAGCACACCAAGAGATGTTGCAACTTTTTAAGTCAGGCTTGGTTTAATGATTTTAATATTATTAATTAGATAATATACCTAACGAACTTGATATTTACCACGGCTTTGTAGGGGCGTGCTGTGTACGCCTATAAAACTGGCATTATCAAAAGACGTGCTCAGCACGTCCCTACATTCACACATCATAAATTGTGGTGATTTTAAAGTCCTTTGGCTATATTTTTAGATAAGTTTGTAGGGGCAAATTGCAATTTGCCCTAAACTTCTTAACTATATTTTAAAAATATTTTAATCATTATAAAACAACGACATCTGCGTTTTTTATTCATCAATTTATTTTTTAAGGAAAACTGTATGAACGCAGTGTCAAATTTTACCGACTACAAAGTCGCCGATATTAGCCTTGCCGAGTTTGGTCGTAAAGAGATTAAACTTGCCGAAACCGAAATGCCTGCCCTTATGGGCATTCGCAAACGCTACGCCAGTGAACAACCCCTAGCAGGGGCAAAGATTGTGGGCTGTATCCACATGACCATTCAAACGGCTGTTTTGATTGAAACGCTTGTGGCACTTGGGGCCCAAGTTCGTTGGACTTCTTGCAATATTTTTAGCACCCAAGACCACGCCGCCGCCGCCATTGCCCAAGCAGGAATCCCTGTCTTTGCATGGAAAGGCGAAACCGAAGAAGAGTACGAGTGGTGCTTGGAGCAACAAATCCACAAAGACGGCAAACTGTGGGACGCCAACCTTATCCTAGATGACGGTGGCGACTTGACTGCACTCATTCATAATAAATACCCCCAAATGCTAGATACCATTCACGGCATTTCCGAAGAAACCACAACAGGTGTACACCGCTTGATTGAAATGCTTCACAAAGGAGAACTCAAAGTCCCCGCCATCAATGTCAATGACGCTGTTACCAAATCCAAAAATGACAACAAATACGGCTGTCGTCATTCTTTAAATGATGCCATCAAACGTGGTACGGACATGCTTTTATCTGGTCGGCGTGCACTTGTCATCGGCTATGGTGATGTGGGCAAGGGCTCAGCTCAAAGCCTACGTCAAGAGGGCATGATTGTGCGTGTGAGCGAGATTGATCCCATTTGTGCCATGCAAGCATGTATGGATGGCTATGAGCTGGTATCGCCATTTATAGATGGTGAACAAAATCAAGGGGTTAATACCGCTCTTATGGCGGATACCGACCTTGTCGTTACCACCACAGGCAACTATCATGTGTGCAACAGCGAGATGTTAAAGGCTCTAAAATCCACCGCCGTGGTGTGTAATATCGGGCATTTTGATACCGAGATTGACACTGATTTTATGCGTAAACATTGGAAATGGGTAGAGGTCAAACCACAGGTTCATCAAGTCTATCGCTCCGATGATGAGATGGATTATCTTATCGTCCTATCCGAAGGTCGTCTTGTCAACTTAGGCAACGCCACAGGACACCCCTCTCGCATCATGGATGGTTCATTTGCCAATCAAGTACTTGCCCAGATTCATCTGTATCAAGAAGCCTTTGCCAAACTGCCAGCTAATAAAAAACAAGACAGCGTCTATGTCAAAGTCCTACCCAAAAAGCTAGATGAGGAGGTGGCTGCTGCCATGGTTGCAGGTTTTAATGGTGTGATGACCAAACTCACCCAAGAACAAGCGGACTATTTGGGGGTAGATGTGAACGGCCCATTTAAGGCAAGTGAGTACAAATACTAAACGTAATATAGGCACGGTGTCGCACGTGCATCATTGATAAAATCAGCTGGCGACACCATTTAGATAATAGGTTACAACAGGAGTAAATTAAGCATGTTTTCCAAACGATTCGTCAAAAATATTGGCATTTTTGGACTTAGTGCCACCACAAGCATCTTTACGCTCATCGCTTGTGGCAAAGGCATCGGTGACCATCATGGCAACCAAACCGAGCTACACCAAAGTAGCGATGTATTACCCAATGAGTTATTATCGCAACTGCACAACTTACCTCAGATAACCTCAGGATTGGGCGATACAGGCAAAGAGGTCATCAATCCAAATAAACCCACATTGGTAAAATTCTGGGCAAGTTGGTGTCCTCTGTGCCTAGGCACACTACAAGAAACACAAGACTGGCACAACGACCCCAAATTTTCAGACTTTAATATTGTTACTGTTGTCAGCCCAAATCACCTTGGAGAAAAACCCACTCAGGCCTTTAAAGATTGGTATCAAGTATTACAAGCAGACTATCCTACCTTACCTGTACTAATTGACACAGAAGCGAAAATCATCACTCAGCTGGGCGTACAAGCCTATCCAAGTTGGGCAATATTAGACAAACACGGTAAACTTGTGTATCTTAACAGGGGAAATCTAAGCCAAGAACAAATGAACTATTTGGCAGATAACCCTAATGCCCTAGAAGCCTTAAAAACACAAAACAGCATCATGACCCAACCCAGCCAAAACACCAACTATTACAACAGTAATGGCAATACGGCTAACGTGAGCACCATCTATTTGGCAGGGGGCTGTTTTTGGGGTGTTGAGGCTTATATGGAACGCATTGACGGCGTTTTGGATGCGGTAAGTGGCTATGCCAATGGCAGTCCAAATCTACCAAATCCAAGCTATGAGGAGGTCATCAGAGGTTCAGGTCATGCCGAGACCGTCAAGGTAACATATGATGCTGACAAAGTGGATTTAGATACATTATTACAGTACTATTTTCGCATTATTGACCCCACCAGCATCAACAAGCAAGGCAATGACCGTGGCATACAGTATCGCACGGGCATTTATTACGTCAATACACAAGATAAAGCGGTCATTGATAAAGCACTAAACGTCTTACAAGATAAGTACCAACAAAAAATTGCCGTAGAAAACCTGCCGTTATCCAATTTTAGCATGGCAGAAAACTACCATCAAGATTATCTTACCAAAAACCCTGACGGTTATTGTCATGTTGATTTAAGTCTTGCCAATAAAAAAATCACCAAAAACAGCCCCAATACTTTGGCTCTGGCAAAGACCGTTGATGAAGCATTAGAACCAACACGCTATCAAAATTTTGATAAAGATAATTTAAAACAAACCCTGACCGATGCCCAATATCGCATCACGCAACAAGCAAAAACAGAATGGGCATTTAGTCATGACTATGACCAATTATTTGATGACGGCTTGTATGTAGATGTTGTTAGTGGTGAACCTTTATTTTTATCTACCGACAAATACAATTCTCGCTGTGGTTGGCCAAGCTTTACAAAACCCATCACCCCAGAGGTCATCACCGAACACAAAGACGACAGTTATAATATGATTCGCACAGAAGTGCGTTCAAGAGTGGCGGATTCACATTTGGGACATGTATTTGCTGATGGGCCACAAGACAGAGGGGGTTTGCGTTATTGTATCAATGGCAATGCACTAAAATTCATACCAAAAGCACAGATGCAAAAAGAGGGTTATGGAGCTTTATTGCCACTTATTTTACCTGCCAGACCGTAAATTTTGTATAAAGATTGTAGAGCTGGGTTATATTTTGCCTATGACATTATTGGCATTTAAAATGGATATAACCCACCTTGTATTTTTCGATTCAAATATTAGGGCGTGCCTGCCTTTTGTATTTGCAATTAAAATCACGAAAAATCGCACGTTTTTCAAGGAAAAAGTGAAGTTTGATAGTCGTTCTATCAAACGAGCTTTTGACTTCGAGCCACAAGATTTAGCCATTTTTCATGCAAAAACGATTAGTTTATTTATAAAATATTTCTATATTGTAAATAGTGTTATAAAGGGCAGGCACGCCCTATAAAGTTTTTGGGTTTTTATATCAAATTCTTACTCTCCAAATCAAGCAATATTCGCTTAATTGACACTCCACCTGTATACCCACCCAGCGTACCGTCCGATGCTATCACACGATGACACGGTATGATAAGCGAGATTAAGTTTTTGCCATTGGCGTTAGCACAGGCACGATGTGCGGTGGGCTTATTTATCATGGTTGCCAACGCTTTGTAACTTATCGTTTGTCCATAAGGGATTTGACAGAGCGTTTGCCAAACTTTTATCTGAAAATCGGTACCATGTGATAAATCAAGCGGTAATTCAAATACCATGCGTTCACCATTAAAATACTCGTCTAACTGGGTAATAACCTGCAAGGCAATTGATTGATTTTTATCATCATTTTTTAAATCTGCCTGTTTTATAAAAACTGCATGCTGATTTAATTTATCAAAAATTTGGGCGGTTTTATTATTATACCAATCCAATGCCAATAACTTGCCATCTTTTACCGTCAAAGTAATCATCGGCAAATCTATGGGCGGATAATAGTGTGTGGTTATCATAAGTTTGTTTTTAATTTATCCTTTATAATAAAAAGCGAAATACATTCGCCTTTTTGTCATTTTTCTTCGCCGATGAGTGCGTCCACAAATTCTTTGGGGTCAAAGGGCTGTAAATCATCAATCTGCTCGCCCACGCCGATAAAGCGAATGGGAACATCGGTTGTTTGGGCGACATTAAAGACCACACCGCCTTTTGCCGTGCCATCTAGCTTGGTGATGGTAACACCTGACAATGGAGCAACCTCGCCAAACAGATTAATCTGACTGATGGCATTTTGACCTGTACCAGCATCTAGTACAATCATGCACTCATGTGGGGCGGTCTCGTCTGCTTTTTTCATGACACGAATGACTTTTTCAAGCTCATTCATAAGATAAGTCTTGTTTTGTAGTCGCCCTGCGGTGTCAGCAATCAGCACATCAATGCCTTTGGCTTTGGCAGACTGCATGGCATCAAAAATCACCGATGCACTGTCCGAACCCTGCCCCTGTGCCACCACAGGAATACCGTTACGCTCGCCCCACACTTGGAGCTGTTCGGTCGCTGCCGCCCGAAAGGTGTCGCCTGCCGCCAGCATGACTGACTTGCCTTCGCCTTGTAAACGTTTGGCAAGTTTGCCAATGGTCGTGGTCTTACCCACGCCATTGACCCCCACCATGAGAATCACAAACGGCTTTTTGGTCGTGTCAATGACAAGCGGAGCAACTTTGGGCTCTAAGATGTCCACCAGTTCTTTTTTTAGGGCTTTATATAACGAATGCGAATAAATCAAATCGCCCCGTGCCGTCTGCTCGGTCAGGCTTGTGATAATCCTGTTGGTCGCATCCACGCCAATGTCCGCCACAAGAAGTTGGTCTTCGACTTCTTCTAACAACTCATCATCAATTTCTTTGCCACCGACTAAGGCATTCATCAGACCTTCTGATAAATTCTTACTGGATTTGGACAATCCTGCTTTCATGCGGGCAAAAAATCCGCTTTTATTCTCGCTCATGTCTGCTTGCTCATCTTATTAAATTTGCAATTAATAATAGCATATTTTTGGGTATAATTAAAATTTAGCGATGATAAAATGACAATATTTTTACAAAAACCGCTGTATTTTTGGGTTAAATATGTTAAATTATCTGCGTTTTAGTATATAACGCCAATCTCAACTTAATATGACAACTTATTCATTGTTCAATGATTGTTTTTAAATTGCAGGGGTAAATCGCCATTTGCCCTTAATAAAGCAAGCACTAATATTAAGTTGAGTATAGGCAACCTATTTATTAAGGATTTTTATGAAAACGTACGCCTTATCCGCCCTAACGCTCGCCATCACCCTACTGACCGGCTGTGGCAATGACAAACCTACCACCACGCCTGCCGAACAAACCACCCAAGACACCGCCACCCAAAAAGCCCCCAAAACCATTGCCATCAGTGCCATTGTGGAACACCCATCGCTTGATGACATCAGAAAAGGGGTGATTTACGGCTTGGGGCAACATGGCTACCAAGAAGGGCAAAATTTAACGGTAAATTTCCAATCAGCACAAGGCAACATGGCGACCATGGGGCAAATCTCCAAACAGTTCGCTGCCGACGCCCCTGATGCCATCGTTGCCATTACCACCCCCACCGCCCAAAGTCTAGCGACGGCGACCCAGAGTATCCCCCTGATTTATACTGCCGTCTCCGATCCTGTGGTAGCCAAACTTATCGATAATAACAACCAAGCCCTACAAGCGAACATTACCGGACTGTCTAGCCAGCTACCTCTCGAACCACAGCTTGATTTATTCACCCAAATCAAGCCTGACGCCAAGCGTATCGGCTTTGTATACAGTCCTGGTGAAGCGAACTCTGTGGTCATCAAAGAACAGCTTGCCATCGAACTACCCAAACGTGGCATGACCCTTGTGGACGTGCCTGCCAACCGCTCATCTGATGTCGCTGCCGCCACTCGTGCTTTGGGCGGGCGTGCCGATTTGATTTACACGTCCCTTGATAATGGCGTAGCATCGGCAATGGAAGCCATGGTTGGGGTTGCCAATGAGTTAAAAATCCCCGTCATCGCATCCGATGAGTTTAGTGTCAGACGTGGGGCGAGTGCAGGGCTTGGGGTTAATGATTTTGATTTTGGGGTAACCACTGCCAAACTGGTCGCCCAGACCCTAGACGGCACCAAGCCTACCGACATCGCCCCTGAGGTCATGAACAAGCTCACGCTCTATGTCAGCCCCAAACACGCCCAAAATCAAGGCGTAACCATCAGCGACGAACTCATGAAAGACGCCATTGACGTGGATAGCGTGCCACGTAAAGAGTGATTCTTAAAAAACCATCTTTTCAACACAAGTCATGCCAACATCCGATTAGCATGACTTATTTTTTACATAAAAGATTAGGGCGTGTTGAACGTTGATACACCCAATAAACTTTAAAATTACTATAAACGTAATGCTGTATGGATGTAGGGGCGTGCTGAGCACGCCTATAAAATTGGTGTATTATCAAAGGACGTGCTCAGCACGTCCCTACAAAGCCTGTGGTAAATATCAAATTCGTTGGGTGTAACATTCTTTATAAAAACGATGAAAATTTAACGCTTTTATCAATTTTTGCATGAAAAATGGCTATCCGACCACTTAATAGACTTCTTTCCAAATCCTGATTTTTATGGATTTTTAAAAACTTCAACCC
>NZ_MXAN01000075.1:0-7368 GCF_002027545.1 Moraxella lacunata | reverse complement strand
AAAGAGATTTCTTGAAAAACATGCGATTTTTCTCATTTTTCATGGCAAATACCAAAGGCAGGCACGCCCTAACAAAAAAACTATCGTACACACAAAACTTTACAAATCCTTTCAAAAATTATGTCAAAGGCTCTGGCACTTATGATGGTTTGACATCGTTGGCAGGCAAGCGTGTTGGCATCATCGTTGGCGGTAAACAGCGTGCAGACATCGAAGCGGTGGGTGGTTATGCTGAGCTTACCGAGTACCCTACCCCTTATAGTTTGGTCGAAGCTCTTACCCAAGACAAGATTGACGTCTTTGCCATCCAAGGTTCTATCGCTGACCACTTTGCAAAAAGTTTTCCCCAGCTCAACTTAGAAAGCAATCCCTACGAAAGCCAATCTGTCGCCGAAGCTCACGTTGGGGTTATTGTGGATAAACAAAATACCAAGCTGTTAGATGACATCAATGCTGGCATCAAAAAGCTCAAAGAAAACGGACGCTTGGCAGAGATTCAGAAGAAATGGCTCTCTGAAGATTTGCAAAAAATCCAAGCCTCATCCACTACCGCCCAATAACCACCCAACAACAAAACGCCCAAACCACATCGTTTGGGCGTTTTTATCAAGCCTACCACCCCACAGGGTCAATGTCTATCGCCATCTTGACCCCCCGAGAGCTGGGCAGGGCAAGCACGTCCTGCCACCACCATGCCAGCACATCATGTAGTACTTTGCGTTCTTTGGCAAGGATGAGCATCTGCACATGAAAGCGGTTGTTTTTCTTGACCATCGGGGCATCAATGGGGGCAAGCACGGCAAAGGGATGGGCGTGGGGCAGATGATTTTTTGCTCCGATGATGGCATTTTTGGCGACATCAAGCCGATGACCATCTGCCCGAACCAGTACTGCATGGCTACACGGTGGCAGTCCCAATCCATACCGCTCTGCCAATAAGTCATGAGCGAATTTATCATAGCCATGGCGTATCAAATCAAGCAGTAACGGATTATCAGGGTTTAGGGTCTGTATCAGCACTTCCCCTGCCCGTCCTGCACGCCCTGCCCGTCCTGCCACCTGCATTATCGTCTGGGCGGTGTGTTCGGGCGAACGAAAATCAGGCGACAAAAAGCCACTGTCAGCATTGACAATCACCACCAATGTCACATTAGGAAAATGATGACCCTTTGCCAGCATTTGTGTGCCTACCAATATCATCGGCTCGCCTGTGCTAACACGCTCATACAGCTTGTCCCACGCCCCCTTGCCACGCACCGTATCACGGTCTATCTGCACGATGGGGTAGGGGTTTTGGACGGTTTGTGGATTGGCAAAAATACCATGCAACCTTTCGTACAACTGCCCTGTCCCTTGCCCCAAATGCACAAGATTTGGGCTATGACAACTCGGACACACCTTGGGCGTAACCACCTGATAACCACAATGATGGCATTTTAGATAATCATACAGATACTGCTCATTGGCATGGCGTGCTTTTTTGAAGGGGTTTTTGTGCAGGGTCAGATGACTGCTACACCGCACGCAGTCCGCTTGCCAACCACACGCCCCGCATAAGAGTATCGGAGCATAACCACGCCGATTTAGGAACATTAGCACCTGCTCGCCCCGCCCTAAGGTCTCACGCACCGCTTGCACCGTCTGATGAGCCAGTTCAGTATCACGGCTCTCGCCTGCCATGTCCGTCTGCCACAGCGTGCCTACTCTCATGTCCACAAGGCGAAACGTAGGCGTTATCGCACCCCCTGCCCGTTTGGTCAGTTTGCATTCATGCAGTTTGCCATCACGGACAAGCTTGATTTGTTCAAGACTGGGCGTTGCCGTGCCTAGTACCACGGGGATTTGTTTTAGCACCCCCACATATAACGCCACATCACAGGCGTGATATCGCAGATGGTCTTGCTGTTTAAAGCTTGTGTCATGAGCTTCATCGATGATAATCAGCCCCAAATTAGCAAAGGGATAAAACAGTGCCGAACGTGTGGCGATGATGATTTGAGCCTGACCTTGCCGACACGCCTGCCACCCCGACAGCCGTTCTTTGTCGTTTAATGATGAATGTAACACCACGACATTCGCCCCAAAGCGTGCCGAGAACCGCTCCCGACTTTGTGGGGTCAGCCCTATCTCAGGCACCATAATCAGCACCTGCCGACCCTGTGCCAACACCTGCTCCATCGCTTGTAGATACACTTCGGTTTTGCCCGAGCCTGTCACACCATTTAACAGTATGCCTTGATAACACCCATCATGTATGCATTGGCTTATCTCTGTCAGTGCCGAGCGTTGTTCGTCATTTAGGGTCAGTGGCTTTTGCACTACTTGGGCAGGCGGAGGCGGTATGTTTGGGGCGGTGTGACATTCTATCAGCTCTTTTTGGACAAATAATGCCAAATTCCGCTCCGTCACCCCAAGCATACGCAAGGCGTGTTTGGTGGCATTGGGATTGTCACGGATAACGGCAAAATCAGCGTGCTGTTTTTTGGCGGTTTTGCTTAACACGTTTTTGACAAAATCATCATCAACATGGGCAGGTACCCGATACCGCCGTATGTCATCACTAACATCCACCCCTGCCTTGATAAGCGTGGGTAACATGACCGCCATCGTATCGCCAAATGGATGATGATAATAAGATGACAGCCATCTGGCAAGTTTAAAAAAATATTCATCAAAAATCGGCTCATCATCAATCACATCAATGAGCGATTTTAGCTTATTTTGTGGCACATCACTGTCATTAGGATGAACATGCCCCACCACGATACCAATCAGCTCTTGGTGAGAAAATGGTACTTTGACACGCACACCCACCTTGGGCAACACGCCTATCACACGATAATCAAAAAGACGATAAAGCGGTACAGGCAGAGCAACTTGGATTAACATAGTGTCATCTTTACAAAAACAAGATATTATAAATAAAGGCATTATTAAACATCAGAGTATTAAACAGACATTTTTATGGCAAATATCCCACATACCATAAGATGGACATGTTTTAACACCAAATAAACACCAAATAAATAAGGGCGGTGTTCGCCCTTATGTACGATTGCACGATGAGTTAAAAAGTTCATTCAATATACAAAATCGCCTCAATCTCTACCAATGCTCCTTTTGGCAAGGCTGCCACTTCTAGGGCGGCACGAGCAGGATAAGGAGCGGTCAGACGAGACTCAAAGATTTGATTTAATTCATCAAAATTATTTAAATCATCCAGTGATACATTAAACTTAACCACATCCGCCAAACTGCCACCAGAAGCTCGGGCGATGGCTTCAATATTATCAAATACTTGCTTGGCTTGGGCGGTGAACCCATTACGCAAGGTCATGGTAGCAGGGTCAAGTCCGATTTGACCTGAGACATAGACGGTATTACCCACTTTGACAGCTTGTGAGTATGTACCCACCGCTTTTGGGGCGTCATCGGTATGAATGATTTGCTTTGGCATGGTTATTCCTAAGATATCTTAATGTTTAAATGCTGTTTAAATACCATTTGTTTAAACAGCATTTATTTGTCTATTTTTCTATTTACTTACTCATCTTGTTGGCTTGCCAACGAGCCACAATTTTATCCCACAGACTCATGGCAGGCTTGCCAGTATAGACAATATTGCCTGCGACATTATCAGAGGTTTTTGGCAAAATGCTCGGTTCGGTCTTACCCAAAAAGTGAGCAACTTCATCTTTTGAGTTTAGGTCAATATGACAGCACATCGCAATCTCCTTTTATGAATTTTATGAAGCAAAACTTATATTTACAGCAACCGATCCGAGTAGACAGATTGCTTTGATATTTGTCATATTAAACAAAATACGCCAAATATTCAAGTATTTTTTACTGTTAAATCATTCTTTCGCCGTATTGTTTTTAGATTTTGAAAATGCTATGATAATCAACAAATCATCTCTTAGGACAGATGGGATAAGGATACTTACAGGATACTTTATGAAAAAATCAAGCATTACCCTACTTGGTGTCATTTTGACTTTATCAGGTTGCACAACCGTTGCTGATATGGTAGGCATGGACAGCAAAACCCTAAATGCTCAGGCAGGATCAAACTACCATCAAATACTCAGCAAGGCTCAGATTGATACCACATCAAACACCGCCAAGACTGTCCAGCGTGCCTTTAACCGCCTAAGACCGCATGCCAACTCTCTAAATAATACAGGCATGCGTTTTGATTGGCAGATGACCGTCATCAAAGACCCAAAAGAAAACGCATGGGCGATGCCAGGTGGCAAGATGGCGTTCTACACAGGGCTGGCCCAGAATTATCACTTGACCGAGAGTGAGATTGCTGCCATTGTTGGGCATGAGATGGCTCACGCTTTACTAGAACATAGTAAAAAACAAATGGGGGCAAACGTCCTGTCTAGCCTAGCGGTACAACTTGGTGCCGCCGCTGTCCAAGCCAACACGGGCTATAATGCCGACATGGTCAATCTCGGGGCGAGCGTGTTACACGAATACGGACTTGATAAGCCCTACTCTCGCCACCACGAATACGAAGCAGACGCCCTAGGCATGCGATTGATGGCGATGGCAGGTTACAACCCCGCTGACGCCATCAATGTTTGGAAAAAGATGAACGCCAAACAAGGTGGTGGTGGTAAGGTTGGTAGCATTCTCTCCACCCACCCCAATAACGACAGTCGCATTCAAGCAATGGAAAAACTCCTGCCTGAGAACCGTGCCATCTATGAGCGTGCCATCAAACGCTAACCCGCCAAATCATCATGGCATAGTCCAACACAAACCCTGCACATTGGCAGGGTTTGTTTTTGTACAAAAACAGGGTATTAGGTCGGCATCTGATACAGTCGCATGATACTAGGATAGCCCAGCACTTGGCGTAGCTTCATGATATCTTCTTCTAAATGAGCTCGGGAACGCACCACCACCTGTATAAAGGTCGCCCCGACCCCACCACCTGATTTCTCATCTGCCTTGACAGATGTCTGCTCAATACCAATGTTCAAATCACGCAGCTCATAAATCGCCTGACTCATCTGCTCTTCATTTAGCATGGCGTGGATTTTGAGCGTGGCAGGAAAATGCAACTGTCCAACTGAGTTGGTATGGTCAAGCTTGATATCCGACTTCCAGTTGAGCTGTATGACCTGATAAGGATTCTCAACACGGATGTTTTCTAGCGAATAGCATTTATGACGATGGACGGTTAGCCCTTGACGTGCCGACAGGTGTCCGACGATACTATCGCCATACATGGGGTTACAGCATTTGGCAAAGGTAATCTCCACGCCCTTAATACCCGCCAATAAATGCTTGGTCTGGGTAATCTCCGCCCCGTCTGCCACATCCACTTCTTCACTAAACAGACGAGAGACAACCAACTGTGGCAGTAGCGTACCTGTGGCAATTTGCAGGAAAATATCGCTTTGACTTGCCACGCCACGCCACGCCAAAATATCCGCCCAGTCCTGCTCGGACAAGTCATCTAGTGTTTTGTCATAAGGCTTTAAGGCACGCATCAAGGCCTCTTTGCCATAATGTTCTTTTTGGTCGTGGGGCAGGCGTTTTAGGAATTTTAAAATCTCATTGCGGGCTTTGTTGGTCGCCACAAAACCAAGCCAGTCCGCTTTGGGTGTGGCATTTTTGTCAATGTCAATACTCACCGTGTCGCCATCAGCCAACACCAACCCGAGCTCACCATGCTCGCCATTAATGTCCGCCCCTGTGGCGATGTTGCCCACGGCAGGCCCGACCGCATAGGCAAAATCCAACGCTGTCGCCCCACGGGGTAACTCATAGGCACGCCCTTGGGGGCTATAACAGACGATTTTACGCTCATGCAGATAGCTCATGAGCTCATTAATGACTTTGAGCGATGTTTCTGCATCTTCGCCTTCGACCGCCGCCAAATCCTTCATATTACGCAAACTTGCCTGTATCACGGACTGACTGATGTCATTTTTGCTGTTGCCAAGTACGCCCAAGCGAGATGCTTCTTTCATGCGCGCGGTCATGAGCGTGACTTTAATAAAGTTGTAATCTTTTTTATAAATCAGCGACAGCGACTGATTGCCCCCTGCTAGGGGTTTACGGATATTGTCCTGAATGTTACGGTCAGCGATTTCAAACTTTTGGATGAGATGATACGCCAGTTTGTCGCACGCCCCGATGTCTTCTAGCACCACTTCAAAATCATATTGGCGAATCAAGCGATTGGCTTGACCACGATTTTTAAAGAATTGCCGATACATGCTTGTACGGTTGTCCAGCACCTGCACATGTCCTTTTAGGTTTAGATGTCCTAGTAGGTTTTGTAGATAAGTGCTAATCTCAATCTTTTGAAAATTACGCCCCAAACCATGTTGCAACAGCTTGTCATTAAATTTGTTATACATGACAGGGTTAAGGTTGCGATAACACAAAAGCTCGATGTAGTCAGCGATGTCGTTTAGCCCCATAATGCGAGCGAACGGCACATAAAAATCCAACGTCTCACGAGCGGTTGATTTTTGTTTTTCTTCTCGCACCGCATCCATGGTACTCATGTTATGCAAGCGGTCGGACAGCTTGATGATGAGTACACGGGGGTCTATGAGCGTGGCATTTAAAATCTTATGAAAGGTCGCCGCCTGTGACTGCTGTTTGCTCATGTTGCCTGATTTTAGTTTGGTCACGCCATCCACCAGTCGTGCCACCGTCTCGCCAAACTCACTTGCCACCAGCTCATCGGTGACTTCGGTGTCTTCTACCGTATCATGCAAAATCGCGGCAATGATAGAATCCCTATCCAACAAAAACCCCGCCAAAATCTCCGCCACCGCAATGGGGTGCGTGATGTACGGCTCGCCTGATTTGCGTTTGTCCTTGATGTGTGCCATGTCGCCAAAATGGCACGCCCGTAGCACGTCCGCCCGCTCTTTGGCATCTAAGTAGCTGACCGCATTCATCAGACTGTCTTTGGCTTCATCCACCAAAGGATGACTAAAACGTGTGGGGATATTATCGGCGTGGTAGTTGGCTAACATGATTGGTTTGGCTCGGTAACGTGTTAATTGGGTTTTAAATTAGGGCGTGCATGCCTTTTATATTTGCAATGAAAAATGAGAAAAATCGCACGTTTTTCAATGAAAAAACGCAGGCTGATAGTCATTCTATCAGACAAGTTTTTATTAGACTTCTTTCCAAACCCTGATTTTTGTAGATTTTTAAAAACTTCAACCCCAATACTTACAAGGGTTTATTTTTAGTTTGGAAAGAGATTTATTATGAAAAACAATCCGACCACTTAATTTTAAAAAATTAAGTTAAAATCTTAAAAATTTACTTAATAGACTTCTTTCCAAACCCCGATTTTTGTGGATTTTTAAAAACATCAAC
>NZ_MXAN01000074.1 GCF_002027545.1 Moraxella lacunata | reverse complement strand
TTTTGGGGTGCGGTTCAGTGATTGCCCTTATTTTACTCCACCCGCTCCCCACAATACGGACAAAAGCATTTTTTTATTTAAGGACTTTTCTTTTTCATCAAGCTCTTTTCTTTTGCTAATAGGCGTTTTTCTCGCAAAACTTGGGTTAGAATTTCTTGGCGGTTTTTGCGGTCTATTTTTAATTCATCAGATAGGCTATTTATTTTATCATTGTCATGCAATTCGGTTAAGGACAACGCCATAAATTCATCATAAAGCCGATATAGACTTGCCTGTTTTTGGCTTTCTAATTCACGGGTCAGTCCCGTTGCCAAAATACCTGCTGGCAAGGCGGCAAGCCCCACACCCAATATCGTGATAAACGCCCCCAAAAGTTTACCCAAAGGCGTAATGGGCGTAATATCGCCATAACCCACCGTTGTCAAGGTTACCACCGCCCACCACATCGCATGAGGGATTGAATTAAACTCATCAGGCTGGGTTTCATACTCCGCCAAATAAATGCCACTTGCTGACAATATGATAAGAAGCATTAAAATAAATATCACCGCCCCAAATGAGCCACGCTCTTTTTGTAATACGGTGAGCAGTATCCGCAAAGAATCAAAATAACGGGTAAGTTTAAATAGCCTTAATAACCTAAATACCCGTAAAAAACGTAAATCAATGCCACTAATGCTTTGCAAAAATATCGGCACTATGGCAAGTAGGTCAATAATTGCCCCAAAACTTGTCGTCCATTTAAAACGGGTATGCCAAACTCTATCAATGTTCTTTTCGGCAATGACCCAAAAACGAGCGATATATTCTATTCCAAATATAATCACAGAAAACCACTCAAACACCCTAAAATAATCCTGATAAGGATAATAAATCTCTTTCCAAACTAAAAATAAACCCTTATAAGTATTGGGGTTGAAGTTTTTAAAAATCCATAAAAATCAGGGTTTGGAAAGAAGTCTAATAAATGCTATCCACCGATTCTAATATCACCGCTAGGGTATTTAATAAAATGAGCGTAATTAAAAATAAATCCAATATCTTGGCAGGCAATGCCAAAGGCGATGAATCATCGTGATTTTCTAATAAAATGTATAATTTTTGGCGGATTGACATGAGATAAAGCAAAAATAAGCAAGTGGCGATATTGTAACACAAAGGGCGATGTTGGGAGTTATCTTTACCTTGAAATTATCCCCAAATTTAGCGATAATGTAACGCTAAATTTTGACAATAACAACACCATGACCGAGCCAATCACCCCAACCGTATCGCCCAAACATCCGCCCCATGTAGAGCAATCGACATCGCCAAAATCCAAACGCAAAAAACCCAGACGCTCCCAAGAAGACATCATGGCAAATGCCTTTTTAAGGGCGACTTTTAAGCCGGTCAAAAAAGCCATGATGATGGCGTATTTGCTGGACATCGCGAGCGTGCTGGTGTTGGTGGGGCAGGCGTGTGTACTGGTGTGGCTCTTTGATGGGTGGCTGACGAGCTTTGTGCAAGGCGTGCCATTGCCTGATAGGGTGGTGGGCAGTGGCTTACTCTTTAATTTGGGACTGCTGTTTGCGTGTTTGGCGGTACGCATTGCCATTGGTTATGGACGTGATGTTTTGCTGAGTCAAGCAGGGCTGACCGTTGCCAAATCGGTGAGACAACGCTTATTTGTCAAGTTAGGCGAGCTGGGGCAGGCAAGGCGTGATTTTGGGGCGGACGGGGCATTGGCAAGTAAAATCATCGATGAGCCTGACCAACTGGTCGGTTATGCTCGCTTTCATGTCCAAAAGATGACTGCCGTTACCACGCCTTTGATTTTGGCGGGGTGTGTGGCGTTTTATAGTGTTACGTCAGCATTGGTGCTGCTACTTACCGCACCGCTTGTGCCGATTTTTATGGCGTTTATCGGTATCGCAACCGCTCGTAAAAGCCGTGAGCAGATGGACGCCTTGGCACAGCTTGGGGGGCGGTTTTTGGATTGGATTCGTGGGGTCAATACCTTATCACGGCTAGGGGCGGTGGACATTGCCGTGTCAGACATCGCAAATAGCTCCGAGCATTATCGCAAACGCACGATGGACGTGTTAAAAATCGCCTTTTTAAACAGTGCGGTGTTAGAGTTCTTATCCGCCTTATCCATTGCCTTGGTGGCGGTATATCTGGGCTTTGGCTTGATGGGGATTTTGCCGTGGGGTAAGGGGCAGGTGCTGACAGGCTATGGTACAGCGTTATTTATCCTATTGCTTGTGCCAGAGTTTTACGCTCCGCTTCGCCGATTGGGGGCAGAATATCATGTCAAAGGGCAGGCGGTGGCGTGTGCCAAAGCAATCGCCCCCATGCTAAATTTTAAAGCCAAAACAGGGGGCGATGTGGCGATAAGTCTTGATAGTCCGCCCGCCTTTCATCTTAATAACATCACGGCATTTGGCGATGATGGGCGAGTGCGATTATCGCCCATTAGCCTAACCTTTGACGCAGGCAAACGCACTGCCTTGATGGGGGCAAGTGGCGTGGGTAAATCCACGATATTACAAATCCTGCTTGGCTTTGGCGACTTTGCTGGCGACGTGGTCATTCATGCCGATGGTAGGGCGGTGCGGTATGATGAGCTTGATGTGAATATACTAAGAACACAGCTTGGCTATCTGTCGCAGACCACGCCATTATTGCCAATCTCTATTAGCGATAATTTACGCCTTGCCAAACCGTCTGCCACCGATGATGAACTGGTGCAGGTGCTAAACGATGTCGCCCTATGGGACGTCATCAGTCAGTTGCCAGATGGCATGAACACCGTGCTTGCCGAGCGTGGCGGTGGATTGTCAGGCGGTCAAGGCAGGCGACTTGCCATTGCTCAGTTGTTATTACAAAATGCCAAAGTATGGCTACTTGATGAGCCAACCGAGCATTTGGACAGTGAGACGGCAGAGAAAATTAAGGCGTTATTGTCTCGTGTGAGTGTCGGCAAGACCGTGATTTGGGTTACGCATGATGGGGCGGGGGTGGACTTTGATGTCGTCCATGACTTGACGGCATTGTATGAGCAAAAACAACAAAAGGCGGTGCAACATGGCTAATCAACCCAACAATCGTCCATTTCGCCTAAGAGAGTTATTACTTAGCCAAAAGCTTCTGTGGCTTATCGCATGGCTGTTAGGCATAGCGACGGTATTGTCGGTACTGGGGCTGGTCATGCTCTCGGGGTGGTTTATCACGATGGCAGGCGTGGCAGGGGTGCTGGCGGTGGGGTCGCACGCCTTTAATTATCTTATGCCGTCCGCCATTATTCGTGGTTTTGCTATCGTGCGAACCTTTGCCCGTTATGGCGATTTGATGGTGTCGCACCATGCGGTGTTTGGGTTACTTCGTGATTTGCGAGTGAAGTTCTTTTCGCATTGGGCAAGACTGCCGTTATCGGTGCGACTACAAAAGGGCGGTAGTAGCGAGACCATGCAAAGGCTCGTCAAGGACATTGATACGCTAGACGAGTTCCCACTGCGAGTGGTGTCGCCCTTTGTGGTGGCGGTCGTGGCGGTGGCGGTGCTGTCGCTCATGGTGTCTGTGATGATACCGACAGCGTGGATTGCCGTACTACACATGGGGCTAGCACTCATCATTGCGGTCATGACTCTATATAAAGGGGTGCAACTGGCACGGCGTGAGAGTGAGCTTTTGGTGCTACGCAAAAGCAAACTCATCAACACCTTACCTGCCCTAACCGCTCTCATCACGTGGGGCAGATGGCAGGACAGCGTGCGTGAGCTTAGTGAGTATGATGAGCGACATCATCAGCTGACGATGGCAACCTTGCGAGCTAGACGTAACGCCCAAGCACTCATTCAGCTCATCATTGCGTTGGCGGTGGTGCTACTGCTACTGATGGCAGGGCGGATATTTGAGCAGGGCATTACCCCCTTTACGGTGGCAACGCTAAACGGTCATACCGCCCTAAATCCTGCCATGGTGCTTGCCTTGACACTTGGGGTGTTTGGGCTGATGGAGATAGTCTCGGCACTGGTGGGTGAGCCGTTGGCGTATGGCAGAAGTGTCAATGCCAAAGCACGTATCAATGAGCTAATGAGTACGGACAACACACCCCAAAAACAGCCGATAGATGATAATCCAACCCTTATTCTAAAAAATGTATCCATAAAAATGCCGTCTGCTATCATGAGCGTGGACGGTATCTGTGCCACGCTTACCCCAACCACACCCATACTCATCATGGGAGCGTCAGGGGCGGGCAAATCCACACTGCTTGCCACGCTGGCAGGAGAAGTGCCACGCATGAGTGGCGAGATGTTGGTACGGACATCTGCTCTTCGTGATGTAGACATGGATAACGTGGATTTTGGTCGCTCGTTTGGCTTTTTGGGGCAAAATGTGGACATCTTTGACCAAAGCCTTGCCGATAACCTGCGATTGGGCAAGCCGTCAGCGAGTGATGATGAGCTGTGGGCGGTGCTTGATAAAGTGGGTTTATCCGACTGGACAAAGCACCAGCCAAAAGGACTAGATACGCCACTTGGCGAATACGGTATGGCGATATCGGGCGGTCAAGGTCGGCGTGTGGCACTGGCTCGTCTGCTCCTATCACCCAAAAAGGTGCTGTTATTAGATGAGCCATTTGCAGGGCTAGATAGCACCACTCGCCATAAGGTGTGGCAGAGCCTAACCGATATGCAACAAGCAGGCGAGATTGGCGTGCTTGCCATTGCCACGCACCAAATATGGGACGAGATGGGCGATGTGAATGTGGTGCGTGTGGGGTGATTAAGCAAGGTGATTTTGAATGGGATTTAACCGTCTAAAGGGTAAGTTGTCTTACCCTTTTTGATTGCTTAATACACCCGAGAATCTTTAAAATTGCTACAAATGCAACGGTGTTTGGGTGTAGGGGCGTGCTGTGCACGCCTATAAAAATTGCTATGTTATCAAAGGACGTGCGGAGCCAGTCCTACAAAGCCTGTGGTAAATATTAAGTTTGTTAGGTGTACAAACACTGACCCATTTTAAAAACAAAAACAAAACCCTGTCAAAGACAGGGTTTGTATTATTTGACTACTTCTTGGTTTTTGGTTCGTAGACAAACACGTCTTGTCTGCTGGCACTGTACTTGCCATCTTCGGTATAGACGGTAATGGTGACAGGCATGGTGCCACTGATTTTGGCAGGGTCGCCAAAGATACTCACAGGCAAATCATACGGCTCGTTGGCTTTGAGTGGTAACTCCTTAAAGCGAGATTTTAAGGTTAAGCCATCGACAGGTTCTAGTTTGACTTTATAGACTTGTCGCTCATTGGTCTTATTGACGATTTTTAGGACATAGCTGTTCTCAACCATGCCGTCACGTCCGACACTGCTGATCTGCTTGCGGTTGTGGCGAATCTCAAGCTCCAAGGAGTCACGCCCTGTGGCTACCAGTGCTGCAACCACCACAAGCACGCTAAGGATAAAGATGTAGGCAAAGATACGGAAGCTGATGATTTTGGTTTTTTCTTTGTGGACAAGCTGACGTTCGGTAGTGTAGCGAATCAAGCCGCGAGGGTAGCCCACTTTATCCATGATTTCATTACACGCATCGATACACGCCGCACACTGGATGCACTCTACTTGCAAACCATCACGAATGTCGATACCCGTAGGACATACTTGTACACACATGGTGCAGTCCACACAGTCGCCATAGCCTTCGGGGTGGTCGCCTTTTTTGCGAGCCCCACGGGGTTCGCCACGATCATAGTCATAGGAGACGAGCAAGGTGTCTTTGTCAAACATTACTGATTGGAAACGACCATAAGGACAAAAATGGACGCACATATGTTCACGCATGTAGCCTGCGTTCATGTGTGTGACAAAAGTGATGATACCAAAGAATATCCATGTCATCTTGCTCCAACCCATAAAGAACGGTGTTGCTCCATTAAAGAATAGGTATTCCGTCCCGACTACAAGTGACATGAATGTCATGGCGGTAATCATACTCATGACACCCCATATCAGATGAATGAGTAGTTTTTTGCCAATCTTGGAAGCACTATTAGGCTCTTTGTCGAACTTGATGCGTTTATTACGCTCGCCCAGTACCCATTTTTCTACGTGTTGATACAAGTGTACATAGATCGTCTGTGGGCAGGCATAGCCACAGAACACACGCCCTGCATAGACCGTCACCATAAACAGTGTAAAGGCAGCAATCATAAAGATAAAGGCAAAGAAATAAAAGTCCTGTGGCATAAACGTCGCCCCAAAGATATAAAACTTTGGTTCGGCGACATCAAACTGTATCGCCTGACGACCACCCCATTTTATCCATGGCAATATCAAAAATCCCGCCAAAATGGCGTACATGCTCACCAGACGAATATTCTGATATTTGCCCGAGACAAAGCGTGGATGCACCCGTTTCTTGGTGGCGTCCATGTCCTTAGAATGCGGTATCAGCTTCTCAGGTGGTGGCTTGGGCTTTTTGGTTTTTTTAGGTGGCGGGGTGCTGGTATCAGGCTTATCAGCAGGGGATGGCTCGGCGGGCGAGTTCTGTGCTGTATCGCTTGCTTTGGGGTCAAAAACTTTGGGTTCGGCAGTTTCTGTATTTTTTACAGAATTATCGGATGGTTCTGACATGATATAACCTTAGCTGTTGTGGCGAGTATTCGCTCTTGGCTGGGCATAATGATTGATAGTGATTTTTATCAATTTGGAATAAACATATTCTACACCTTTTCCATAATTTTTTAAAGGATTAATTAGGGCATGCCTGTCTTTTGTATTTGCAATGAAAAATGAGAAAAATCGCACGTTTTTCAAGGAAAAAGTAAAGTTTGCAAATCTTCTATCAAACAAGCTTTTAATATGAAAAACAATCCGACCACTTAATTTTAAAAATTAAGTTGTAAAAATCTTAAAATTTGCCTGATTAAGTGGTCGGATAGCCATTTTTCATGCAAAAACATCATTTTATTTTTAAAATATTTCTAAATTTTAAATTGTGTCATAAAGGGCAGGCACGCTCTATCTTGCGATAAGTGTTTACAAGAGTTTTTACTTGTAATGGTTGTTACTGGTTGCTTACTATCTGTTGGATTAATAATAATTATTGGTAAAAATGTTCACTGTTTTCTTTAAATCTGAGTGAATAGGTATAACTTTTGCATGATGAGTGGTAGTTAAATTGGTATGAAGGGTAAAATTGTGATGTATTCCCTTTGTCTGTATACAATTATTATCAAAAAGACGATAGTCACAGTATTAAGCTGTCGTAGTAAGATGACAAATTTTGTCAGTTTGTTGTGGCTATAATGGCTTAAATGAGCTTTTGGTGTGGATGTATTGCCCATTATTTTAATTAAATAGGAATTGTCATGAACAATATTTATCGTGTCATCTGGAATAAGTCAACCCAGACTTTCCAAGCAGTCTGTGAATTTGCCAAATCACAAGGCAAATCATCAGCAGGAACAGTCGGTTCAAGCAGTCTACCAAAATTTACCACTAAGGTATTAAATCTCTTTCCAAACTAAAAATAAACCCTTGTAAGTATTAGGGTTGAAGTTTTTAAAAATCTACAAAAATCAGGGTTTGGAAAGAAGTCTATTTACCTTGACGGCATTAACAGTAGGGATGATGTTATCGTCATCGGTATGGGCACAGGGGGAGTTTGGGGGTGTGGCAAATGAGGCTAATTCCTTAGCTGTGGGTACTGGTGCCAAAGTGGGGGAGGTAAGTGGTAACGGACTTCAAGGTGTTGCTATCGGTAATAATGCTTGGGCTGCAAGTGAGGCGGATAATCGGAATAAGAATACCGCACAAAACGTCGCTGTTGGTGTCAATTCAGAGGCGGTCTATGGTGGGGTGGCAATTGGCTATGAAGCTAGCACCTTTACCAATCCCGGCAAATCCACTTGGGTGGGTTCAGATCAAGTGTTTAGTCACGGAACAGCAGGTAACAATCAGCAATCAGTAGCTATTGGTTACCAAACTATCGCTTCGGGAGATCAAGCAACGGCTTTAGGTGCTCAAGCGAGAGCTGAAGGCAACTCATCAATTGCCATTGGTGGTGATGACTTGGATAAAGTGGCATCTCTTAACCCACCAAAATATAATGTTACTGGTAATACTGGGGCTTTAAATAACACATTCGCAGCAAAAAAATATAAGGAAATTACCAATGATTTTCTGGTTCATTTTGATGGCAGTCAAGCCCGCTATGTGCCAACCAAAGCTGGAGAAGCTGCGGTAGCAGTTGGTGTGCAATCTCGTGCAGAGGGTGCCCTGTCAACAGCATTTGGTACTCGTACTGAGGCTTCTGGCACTACTTCGGTTGCTTTGGGGGTGGGTTCGACCGCTACTAACGAAGGTTCATTTGCCGCTGCTGCTGGTGCAAAATCGACTGGCAAGTCATCTATTGCGATAGGAACAGCTGCCCAAGCTACTAATTCGGCGGCGATTGCTGTTGGTGATAAAGCTTCTGCAACTACCAAAGATTCTATTGCGATAGGAGCAAATGCTGTTTCTAACAACATGAATGGTCAAACAACAGCAGATGTTACAAATGCAAATGTACGCAGAGAGTCTGCAAGTGCAACAACTGCTGTCGGTGCTGGTGCTAATGCAACAACTGCTGTCGGTGCTGGTGCTAATGCAACAGGTCGTAATGCGGTCGCTATCGGTGCTGGTGCTGAAACTACATCTGGTCTGGTTGGCGGTGTAAATCGTGGTGACAACGTCGCTGTTGGAGGCGGTGCAAAGGCAGCCTACGGTGGTGTGGCTCAGGGTTTTAAGACAGAGGCGGGCGATAAGTCTGTTACTATTGGATTAAATGCAGGTGGTACTCAGACGAACGCAGTAAGTATCGGTGTTCATGCAGGTAATGACTCAAATGCCAATACTCATGGGGTGGCGATTGGCAATGGTGCAGGCAAAACAGTAAAGGGAACAGAAAACGTGGCAATAGGTCATGTTGCAGGGAATAATGTACAAGGCAATACCAACTATTCCATGGATAGTCGCACGGGTCAGAATGTTACAGGTCATGACAACTTCTCTGCTTTGATTGAGGCGGGTAGTAATATTAGTGGCACAAACAATATTGCCATGGGTAAACGGGCAGGACGTGGTAATTCTGATGCAGATAGATTAGTCATTGATAATACCTTATCCATTGGAGCTTGGTCTCGCAGTAATAATAATGCTATTGCTGTTGGCATGGGTACGACCGCAACTGGCGTAGGTTCTATCGCCATTGGTTCAAGCGAAGATGAAAGAGTGGTTAGTAATGATAATGATGTAACAGTTGTGCAAAATAAAGCAGCCCGTACCAATGGTAATTATTCGGTTGCTCTAGGTGTGAATGCAAGTACGGAAGGTGAAAACGCCATCGCCATCGGTAAGGGTGCACAAGCCACTGCCAAGGACACTATCTCCATTGGTACAGGTAATGTGGTCAGCGGTCAAGGCTCTGGTGCGATTGGTGACCCATCTGTGATACAAGGTACAAACTCGTATTCTTTAGGTAATAATAACGCCATTGGCTCTGCCAGTGATAATGTATTGACTTTAGGTGGTCAAAATAACGTCGGTGCAACAGCAACCCGTAATGGTGCAGGCGTTATTACTGATACGTCCACTTTAACCCAAACACAAAACGTAGACCGTGCATTTGTGTTGGGTTATAAGAATACAATAGCTGCGACAGCTGATGCCAGCGACTCTGTGATTATTGGTAATGAAAATACCGTTAATGCTCAAAATACCATGGTATTGGGTAATAAAGTGACCACTACCGCTGCAAATAATGTGATTTTGGGTAATGAAAGCAGCGAAGATTCTGCGACAACGACAGCAGGTCGGGCAAATGATATTGAAAATGGCACGGTAAACGGCATTACTTACGGCTCATTTGCCGGCATGCCTGTGGGTGTTGTTTCTGTCGGTGCAACTGGAAAAGAGCGTCAGATTATTAATGTCGCCGCAGGTAAAATCTCTGCCGATTCTACTGATGCGATTAACGGTAGCCAGCTTTACTTAACACAAGATGTATTGGGTAATGTCGCTAAAACTACCAAGAATATCATTGGTGGCGAGACAACACTTAACCCGAACACTGGTGAACTGACTGCCAATAATATTGGCGATACCAACAAAAACACTGTTCACGATGCCATTAAAGCAGTCAAATCTACAGTAGTTGCTGGCACCAACGTGACTGATGTTGTCGCTACAGATAATCCTGATGGTTCCAAAGTCTACACAGTCAACGCCAATGGCACAACTGTAAGTAATGGTTCTGATGCAGTGACGGTTGTTGCAGGCACAAAAGATGCTAAAAATGTGACTGATTACAAGGTTGATTTATCACAAGCTTCTAAGGATTCGTTGGCTAAAGCCGATACTGCCGTCCAAGAATTGACTACTTCGGTAAATGGTACGCAGGTCGAAACACTAAACCAAAACAACAAAGACATTAACTTTGTAAATGGCACAGGTACAACTGCACGAGCTGTAGGCTCGGACATCACCTTTGATGTAAACAAATCTGCTTAACTGTAAATAATGCAGGTAATGTAGTAGCTGATAAAGCAGGCGATAACTTCGCTACAGCAGAGCAAGTGGCTAAAGCTATTAACGATAGCGAAAAAACCACCACAGTTATTAAAGGCAGTAACACACATATTCAATCTAAAGTTGATGGCAATAATACAGAATATACCGTTAGTGCAGACAAAACGACGGTATCGGTAAGTGGTGCGTTAAAGAAAACAGAAACATCCAGTACTGATGCGACCACACAAGCAGTGACGACAGATTACGCCATTGATTTATCAGATGCTACCAAAGCACAAATCGCCAAAGAAGAAGGTGTTGTCGTTGGTGATAACGTGACAGTTATTGAAGATGGCACCAACGACACAGGTGGCAAAAAATATAAAGTCGCATTGAAAAATAACCTAAACTTAGGCGGCACTGGTTCTGTAACCACAGGCGACACCACCATCAACAACGATGGCTTAAAAGTTGGCGATGTTACCGTAACCAACGCCCCTGTTACTGTAAACGGCAATCCTGTTAATAACATCAATGATGCCATCAACCAAACTGCAATTCAAGCATTTAAACCACTAACCTTTGCAGGCGACAGTGGTGATAATGTTACTCGTAAGTTGGGTGAAACCGTTAATGTTAAAGGCGGTGTAACTGATGCCACTAAGCTTTCAGATGGCAACATTGGCGTGGTAGCTAATGGTAGTGATACTTTGGATATTAAATTAGCCAAAAACATCACGGTTGACAGTGTGAAAGCAGGCGATACCACCATCAACAACGACGGCGTTACCATCAATAATGGTTCATTGTTTACCAAAGATAAAGTTGATGTTGCGGGTAATAAAATCACCAATGTTGCAGATGGCGATATTTCTGCTACCAGTAAAGATGCGATAAATGGCAGTCAGTTGCATAACGCCATTAATAATATCAATACCAACGTCAAAGCGGCAAAAACCGAAGTGACCTCGCAAGATAAAACTGTCACCATTAGACCCCTTTCCAAACCAACAACACATCATGTTATAATACCCATTTAACCTTAAAAAACCAAGACATGACACCCAAGCAAGCTGAAAAACTAAACGACAGTGAGTTTAAACGATACTTTGGTATAAAAAGAACTACTTATCAACACATGCTTACAATAC
>NZ_MXAN01000073.1 GCF_002027545.1 Moraxella lacunata | reverse complement strand
ACATGACACCCAAGCAAGCTGAAAAACTAAACGACAGTGAGTTTAAACGATACTTTGGTATAAAAAGAACTACTTATCAACACATGCTTACAATACTACAAGAAGCCTACAATGAACAACATAAAAAAGGCGGTAGAAAAGCCAAAATTAGCCCAGAGAGTAAACTTGTCATAACCTTAAACTACTACAGAGAATACCGCAGTCAATTTCACATAGCCCAAGACTTTGGTATTACTAAAAGTGCTGTGTGCAAGGCAATTAAATGGGTGGAAGGTATACTCATCAATCACAAAGACTTTGCCTTGCCAGGTAAAAAAGCCTTATGGCAAGACAACAACCTTGAAACTGTACTCATTGATGCCACAGAAATCCCCATAGAGAGACCTAAAAAAAGCAAAGGCGACAGTACTCAGGCAAAAAGAAACGTCATACCTTAAAAGCACAAATTGTTGTTGATAAAAAGAGTAAGAGAATACTATGCACCCATGTTGGTAGAGAAGGCATGCATGACTTTAAACTCTACCAATCATCAAAAATAACCATCAAACAAAGTATTTTGATTTAAGTAGATTCAGGCTATCAAGGCATACAACAAACTCATGCAAATAGCCAACTACCAAAGAAAAAGACAAAACTTAAACCTTTAACCAAAGCAGATAAAAAAGCAAATCGCAAGTTATCATCCAAGCGAGTAACCAATGAACATGTCATTGGGAAACTCAAGTGTTTTAAAATCTTATCATGTCGCTACCGCAATCGCAGAAAAAGATTTGGATTAAGGGTGAATCTAATTTCTGCGATTTATAATTTTGAGCTGGGGTAGTTTGGAAAGAGGTCTAATGT
>NZ_MXAN01000072.1 GCF_002027545.1 Moraxella lacunata | reverse complement strand
CTAGTTTGGCAGGAAGTTTATTGTTAAATTTGTGACAACTTTAAAAGCTCTTTGGTCGCACCTGTCTTTTTCCGCCTACTTTAAATGACTGACTTCATCCACCAAATCATCAAGCAGAGCATCAAAAATATCATCGCCTGACAGCTGTTCTAATGGTTTATGGGGCTTATGTGTAGGCTTTGGTGGTGCTTGCATTTGTGCCTGTTCTGTCAATGTTTGGTTGGCTTGACTGGCTTGGTTGGTTTGAGCAACATTATCCATCATGTCGCTATTTTTACCAATCTTGTTATCCATAGCAGATTGTTGGGTGCTGCCAGCACTTACCTGTGGTTTTACCCCCACTTCATGCTCTATTTTCTGCTGTGGTTTTTGCTTTGCCATTGACTCGGGCTGATTTTGCACACCCTTATCACTAACATCTTTGACATCTTTGGCGTGCCAAAAACCATAACGATTGACCGTCCACCACGCTAAAAACTTACTGGCGGTAATGCTGTGTAGCTCATCAGGCAGTTTTACCACGTTCAAGCCCAACTCTTGCCATGTCCGCTCATCCGTCTCGCCCTGCTCACACGACTCTTTTGCCACAAAAATCTCATCTGGCAAGCCATCATACACTACTCGCCTATCCCATGCTTTTTGGGTCAGGTTCATGCGTGTGAGCTGATAAAATACGCCATCATGCCAGATGACATAACTGCGGTACTTAGGATGAACAAAAATTACGTCTATCGTTCTGTTGGCGGTGCGACTGGTTGGATTTTTCATGACAAAGACATCAAAAAGGGCTTATTTCTATTTTATCAAATTTTTTCATCATTTTAGTAAAATTATCTAGGGCGTGCCTACCATTGATAACATTTTTATAAAATAAGATGAGAATTTAATAATTTCAATCAATTTTTGCACGAAAAATGGCTAAATCTTGTGGCTCGAAGGCGAAAACTTGTCTGATAGAATAACTATCAACCTGCGTTTTTTCCTTGAAAAACGTGCGATTTCCCCTATTTTTCATGGCAAATACCAAAGGCAGGCACGCCCCAAAATTCTCCCAAAATATCCCTTGCATTCATGGGGAATTTTGCTATACTGTTACTAGATTTATCAACTAAGCGGTATCCTTTTCACACCTTTATTAAGGAGTTTACCATGTATCAGCACGTGTTACTTGTTACCGACTTAAATGACGACACCGACATTGTCGCCAGCAAAGCCAAATGGATTTTGGATTCGTCCCCTGCTGCCCAGTTATCTGTGCTACATGTGGTCGAAGAGACCATGCTCGGCTTTGGTTATGAACTCATTCCTGCGTCCGCCCTGCACGAAGAGATAGATGATGAGCGTTGCCAAGTGGCTCGCACTCGCCTTGCCGAAGTGTTGGCACGCAACAACCTACACGCCCACAACGCCAAAATCAAAACCGCCATCTCAGGACGTAAAGGCATCGTGGATTACTGCAACACCCACGCCATTGACCTAGTTGTCATCGGTCGCCACAAACGCACAGGACTATCAGCGTGGCTGGCAGGGGCGACTGCCGACAGCATTTTGCCCGATGTGGACGCTGATTTGCTCGTGGTGCAGTTAGGTTCGGTCAGTTAAACAAACATCATAATAAGGGCAAATTTGAACCGCACCCCAAA
>NZ_MXAN01000071.1 GCF_002027545.1 Moraxella lacunata | reverse complement strand
CTCATTGGAGATATACAAGGGTGCGTATCAAGCACCAATAAGATTTTCTATTTAAAAGGTGCGTGGTACGCACCCTACCATACGACTTATAAGGTTGAGAGCAGGGTAAATTATGACAAAACATTTTGAGCATTCACATGGATTTATTACAACATTTATTTTTGATCGCCATATTGATATTGGTGTCAAGTTTTTTTTCAATTTCTGAGATTGCCCTAGCAGGGGCAAGAAAATTGAAATTAAAACTCATCTCCGAAGGGGGCGACACTCGTGCCGACAAAATCATGCACTTGCAAGAAAATTCGGCGGACTTTTTTGCGACAAGCCAAATCGGTCTAAATGCGGTTGCTATCCTTGGTGGTTCGGTGGGAGAAGGGGCGTTACGTCCTTATTTTGCCCAGTTTATCGGACAGTTTTATCAAGGGCAATGGACAGAGAGTATCGCCTTTTTTACGAGCTTTGCGGTGGTAACGCTTATCTTTATCCTATATGCTGATTTGATTCCCAAACGCATTGCGATGATAAACCCCGAAAAGGTCGCCCTAGCGGTCATCAATCCCATGTTGGTGGTCATCAAGGTGGTCAAACCGCTTGTGTGGATTATCAACGGCATTGCCAATACCACATTTCGCCTGTTCAAAATCAATACCGTGCGAGAAGAGAGTATTACCTTTGATGACGTCTCCGCCATTATGGACGCAGGGGCAGAAGCAGGTGTGGTGCTGCAACAAGAACAGCATTTTATTGAAAATGTCTTTGAGCTAGAAGAGCGTACCGTACCGTCATCGATGACCGTGCGTGAAGACGTGGTGTATTTTACGCTGGGCGAGTCCGAAGAGTCCATGCGACAAAAGATAGCCGAGTTTCCGTATTCCAAATTTTTGGTGTGTAATGAGACCATTGACCAAGTCATCGGCTATGTGGACACCAAAGACATTTTGGTAAGGCTACTCAACAACCAATCGTTTGTACAGCTTAATGAATCTACCATTCGTAACGTGCTGATTATCCCTGATACGCTCACTTTGTCCGAACTTTTGGATAAATTTCGTGCCAGTAAAGAAAAATTTGCGGTCGTCATCAACGAATATGCGTGGGTGGTCGGGGTCATCACATTGTCCGACATCATGATGACGGTCATGGGAGACTGGGGGTCGCCCATTGAAGAAGAACAGCAGATTATCCGCCGTGATGAAAACTCATGGCTCATTGACGGTAGCACGCCGATTGATGATGTCAAGCACGCCCTTGATGTGGTGGAGTTTGAAGATTGGGATCACTATGAGACGTTGGCGGGCTTTATCATGTATCGCTTGCGGAAGATTCCACGCCCTGCCGATTTTGTCGTGCATGAAAATCTAAAATTTGAAGTGGTGGACATTGACCATTATAAGATTGACCAAGTGCTGGTAACTCGTCTGCCAAGCGATACCGAAGAAGTGGCGGATAGGGGCTGGATGTAGGGTGATATGCATTTTTAAAGATGTTTAAACATATGTTAAAGGGCGGAATAATTCGCCCTTTTTTATGCAAAAATTTTTATGCAAAAATGCCAAATCATCACTGCACCAACCATGCTATAATATTTATTTCACACCCAACCGACTTAGATTATGACCCTATCTGACATCTTGCACCATCGCCGTGCCGTGCGTGAGTACCTACCCACGCCGATTGACCCCAACATCGTCAAGGATTGCCTAGCCCTTGCCACGCTTGCCCCGACCAGCTCTAACATGCAACTGTACGAGTGCTATCACATCACCGATAAAGCCACACTTGCCACACTCGCCAAAGCCTGCCTATCCCAAAGCTCTGCCACGACCGCCGACCAAATGGTGGTGTTCGTGATACGCCCTGATTTGCACAGACAGCGTGCCACATCGGTGTTTGCCTTTGAGCGCGAAAATGTGCGTACATATAGCCCTGCTCACAAGGTGGACAGACGTATTAAGAAGTTTGACCATTATTATAATCGGCTCATGCCCCTGCTCTATACCCAAGATGTGCCACTGGTGGGGACGGCAAGAAAGGGCGTGGCGTGTGCCATCTCAAAGGTTCGCCCCATGCAAAAGGACGTCTCAAAAGATGACATTCGTATCGTCATGCACAAAAGTTGTGGGCTGGTCGCTCAGACGTTCATGCTTGCCATGAGCGAGCGTGGGCTTGATACTTGCCCTATGGAAGGCTTTGATGGGGCGATGATAAAGACCCTGCTTAGACTGCCTGCCACTGCCGAGATTAACATGGTGGTGTCGTGCGGTGTGCGTAGCGAGCAGGGCGTATGGGGCGAGCGGTTTCGTGTGCCGTTTGATGAAGTGTATCGGCAGATTTAGTCATAAAAGGCGGATAGTGTTATCCGCCAAATCTCATCACTCCCCATGCTTATCTTCAAATGCCTGATGTTCGGCTTGATATAACTTGCCCAGTCGCTCTTGGGTGGGTTTGTCAAGCAGTTTTCTGGCTTCTTTGAAAAACTCATTTTCTTCTTCTTTTAAATGGTGCAAGGTTTCATCAATAAGCTCTTGTGCCGCCTTAAAAAACCGCTCGTCCCCTGTTCGTCCATCGGACAGCACCGCCATCATCTCGTCCATCTCATGATGCTCGGCAATGGCGTGGCGAGAGAGTTCTAACCCATCATCAAACGCCATCACAGGCACATACAGATGACGCTCTTCGGCGGCGGCGTGGGCTTCTAGCTCGTTTTTTAGGGGAATAAAGGCACTTTCGGCTTTGGGGCGGTCTTGTTGGCTGATGGCACGTTGAAAATCTTGGCACAGTTTACGCTGAATGTCGTGATGATGAATGAGTGTGCTAAAAATGTCTGACTGGCTCATGGCTTGTCGCTCCTTGTGGTTGGTGTGTTGGTTGTTTTAGTTGGTTTTAAAGTCCAATTTGAAAATTAAATGCTAATGTCAAAAAGGCATGAGTTGCCCCATGCCTTTAATCCATCTATTAATACACAAAATCCTTAATATCACGAATGACAAAGTGGTTCGGCTGACCTTGTGCGGGGATAGCCCCGATGACCGTTGCTCCTTTGACCTTTTTAAAGCGGTCAATTTTCTCTTGGGTTAGGTCGGCAGGATTGGCACGCCCGATATACACCTTGTCATCAGCGGTGTGAAAGTAGAGCATGGCGTATTCTTTGCCTTGTACTGTCTTACGCTCGGTGGTGAAATTGGTGATGTTGGTTAATATGGTTGGCTTTTTGAGTTCGCCAACGGCTTGGGATAGGGCATTGTTAAATGCCCCCTGCAAGCCGCCAAGCTCAGAGACGTCAATATTGACCGTTTGTCCGCCTTGCGTGGTGCTATATACGTTGGGCGTTGCGTTGTTGGTGCCAGTGGTGCTCACACAAGCACTTAGGGCAAAGGTAGTTAGAGCTAACAAAGATAAGGCTTTGATTTTCATGGTATTTTCCTAATAAAGGGCGTGTAGCATAAACACGATTATCATAACAAAATAACCCGCCCTTGACAACGCAAGCCCGCCCATCTGTACAAAACAGCGACATTTTAAAATAAGTAATTACAAAAAAAACCGCCCCATAAAGAGCGGTTTGGAATGGCATGACGCCCAATTATTTGCGTTTTTTACCACCTTGTACGGCTTTAAAACGGGGGTTGGATTTGCAAATGACAAAGGTGCGACCACGACGGCGAACCACTTGGCAATCTTCGTGGCGGTTTTTGGCGGATTTTAGTGATGATAATACTTGCATGACACTCTCCTGTCAGAGCTGGGATAAATAACTAAGATAAATAAAATGTTATAATATATCAAAAATAAGCAAAAAACAAGAGTATTGAGAATAATTTTTGTAAATTATTCGTGTAAAAGGGGGGGGGTTAAATGGTAAATTAAGATGACTGTAACACCGCAACCATATTTTTTAATAGGGTAATTTGTTCGTCCTTTTGGGCGAGTAGTTCATCTTTGTGGGTAAGGGCTAATTTTAATTTCTCATTTTCCAAAATCAGGGCGTTGTCGCTATGATAATAGTTGGAGCTGTGCTGGCTGTTTTCACTAATTAAGCAAATGCTTTGGCGTTCATCACTAAACAAATCAATCATACCAATCCCAAACACCGCCGTAATCTGTTCAATCTATCAAGGCTTGGGCGACTCTCGCCACGCTCTATCTTGGCATAGCCGTTTTTGGACAGTCCAAGCTGTTCTGCCATGTATTCTTGCGACCACTGTTTTTGCTCTCTAAATTTACGAATGTTGTCATGTAATGGCATGGCTTACTTGTCCTGTGTGTATCCCTAAAAGTGGGTTTTTGGTGTTACTTAGGGTTGGTTGTGTAATATTAGGGATAGATTATAATACTAAGGCATTTTTTCTGTTTTGACAAGTCAAAAGTGGTTAAAGTGCATAAATCGTCTACTTAGCCAAGGATATGTCATGATACCTGTTACCGCTTTGCCAGTTTTACAAACCGTTGCTACCGCCACCACTGCCGAACAAATCATCAAACATTTGCCGATTGTCCAAGAATATTTATCACAACCCCCTGTCGAATGGAGCGAATCTGACAAAGAGTTGCTAACGGCGGTTTCGGCTAATTTTCAAAAACTCATCTTGGGTGTGGGTGATAAGTTTCATAAAGAAGCCATTGAATTTTCAAAATTATCTCATCAACATCAAATGGAGTTTATCGCTCAATTTGATTTGAATAAATTAGAATCTGCCGACATAGGTAAGGTGATTGAGACTAAAATTACCACAGAAGGCAAAACATCTATATTTGCCTTGCTAACGAAAGGATTGGTGGCAATAGTGGGGATATTTGCGGTGGTTGATGCTGTCCAAAGTCAGCAAAAACACAATTATAATCTTAAACGCCCCAGAAGTTACAAAGAAAAGCTATGGGGCGATGATAAATAAAATCTTGATAACAAGTGTTTTATCTTAGTGCTTTTTTGACTATAATGATAGATAATTAAATCATCTTGCTCTAACTTGATGATTTAAACCCAACTTAGCCATACCACGGAGAAAATGATGAAATTAGCCTATCTACTGCCTGCTATCTTGTTGTTAGCCAGTACCGCCCATGCAGAGAGCCTAAACAGCCTAGTAAATAAACAAGCCAATAAAACAGTACACGCCATAAATCAAGAAGAGATAGAGTATAATGGTGAAGATGCCTATACGTACGCATTGTCGCAAAAAGACATTATTTATGCTGACATCAATAAAGATGGCAAAAAAGATGCGATAGTCTCGCTGTATTATTGTGAAGAGCTAAACTGTCATAATACCACGGGCAGTTTTGAAGTGGCGACATTTTTGGCAACGGGCAAAAACCAGTATAAAAAAGGCGATGTGTATTTGGTAGGATTATCAGGCAATGTTAAAGTGGTCAATGGCATTATCCATGTTACAGAAGTATCTTATGCCGATAGCGACCCGAGCTGTTGCCCGTCAAAAAAGAGAACAGTTAAACTAAAATCAAACAACCAAGGCAAATTGGTTAAAGTGAAATAATTCTGCCAGGTCTATCTATAAAAAGCCCTGTTCTAAGACAGGGCTTTTGGATTTTTAAACCCAACGCCTAAATACCAAACTGCCATTTGTCCCACCAAAGCCAAAGCTGTTAGAGATGGCATAATCCACGCCACTGACCTCTCTTGCCGTGTGGGGAATGTAGTCTAGCGTACAAGCAGGGTCTGGGTTGTCTAGGTTGATGGTGGGAGGTAGAGTTTGGTGCTGTAAGGCAAGCACGGTAAAGATGGCTTCTACCGCCCCTGCTGCCCCAAGCAAATGCCCTGTCATGGACTTGGTGGAGCTGACTAGAATATCCTTGCCAAACAGGCTCTCGATGGCACTGCTCTCCGCCACGTCCCCTGCGGGCGTGCTTGTGCCGTGGGCGTTGATATAGCCGACCTTATCCGCATTGATACCGCCGTCTGCTAGGGCGTTTATCATTGCACGTTTTGCCCCGTTGCCGTCTGTTGGTGGGGCGGTAATGTGGCTTGCGTCATCACTCATGCCAAAGCCGACCACTTCTGCCAAAATCGTTGCCCCACGAGCCTTGGCATGAGCGAGGCTTTCTAGTACCAGTGCCCCTGCACCGTCCCCAAGCACAAAGCCGTCTCTGTCCTTATCAAAGGGGCGAGAGGCTCGGATGGGTTCATCGTTGCGAGTGGATAGGGCGTGCATCGCCCCAAAGCCCGACAGTCCAAGCGGTGTGCTTGCCTTCTCGCTACCGCCCACCAACACCGCGTCCAAGTCGCCATAGGCGATGAGCCTTGCCCCAAGCCCGATGGCGTGCGTGGACGTGGTGCAAGCGGTCGATGTGGCAAGGTTCGCCCCTTTTAGGTTATGGCGAATGGCGATGAGTCCTGCAGGCATATTGACGATGGAACCTGGGATAATAAAGGGCGAGACTTTTTTTGCTCCATGTTCACGCAAGGTATCACGGCTGTTCTCAATGGTTTGTACACCGCCAATCCCTGACCCCATGACCACGCCAAACCGCTCGCTGTCCACATTGATAGGCAGACTGTCGCCTTTGATATCATCAATCAGCCCAGCATGATACAAGGCTTGGGCGGACGCAACTTGGGCGTAGTGCATAAATTCATCAAATCGGCGAATCTCTTTTGGGTTCAAAAATTCTTTGGCATGAAAATCCTTAACCAATCCTGCAATGCGAGAGCGAAATTCACTCATCTCACAGCCATCAAAATCAGGTATGGCACGAATACCGCTCACGCCATTTGTCAAGTTTGCCCAAATGGTGTCCAAATCATTGCCCACAGGGGTAATCGCCCCCATGCCCGTGATGACGACACGTTCGTGGTCGGGGCGTGCGTGGTGTGGGGTTTTGGCAGGGCGTGCAAATGAAGTCATGGCATTTTCCTAAAAATTTTGTTACAAATTGGCTTAGGGCGTGTTGAATATTGGTATTTGCAATGAAAAATAGGAAAAATCGCCCGTTTTTCAAGGAAAAAACGTAGGCTGATAGTCATTCTATCAGACAAGTTTTTGACGATGAAAAACAAGATTTAGCCATTTTTCATGCAAAAATTGATAAAAGCGTTAAATTTTCATCTTATTTTTATAAGAATGTTATCAATGTTCAGCACGCCCTATTCTAACACGTTTTTACAAAATTTAAAGTTTACATTTGTATGTTTTTAAAAATTGATAAAAAAGGGCGAAAATTGAACCGCACCCCAAAA
>NZ_MXAN01000070.1 GCF_002027545.1 Moraxella lacunata | reverse complement strand
CGAATTGCAATTCGCCCTTATGATTTTAAAAATTGTAAATTAAAGCTGAGCTGGCGTATTATTTATTTTGAGAATTTACCATGACCAAACCCATTCGCACCCGTATCGCCCCGTCCCCAACTGGCTTTCCGCACGTTGGCACGGCTTATATCGCCTTGTTTAATATGGTTTTTGCCAAATCACAAGGGGGCGAGTTTATCCTACGCATTGAAGACACCGACCAAGTCCGCTCCACCGCCCAGTCTGAACAGATGATTTTAAACGCCCTAAAATGGGCAGGTCTGACATGGAGTGAAGGTCCTGACGTGGGCGGACAGTTCGCCCCCTATCGCCAGTCCGAGCGTTCCGAGATTTACAAAAAATACGCCCAAGAGCTCCTTGACAAAGGTCATGCCTTTCGCTGTTTTTGTACGACAGACGAGCTAGACCAAATGCGTAAAGAGCAAGAAGCCCAAGGCTTGCCGGTGCGTTATGACGGACGTTATGCCAATCTGAGCCGTGAAGAGAGCGATAAACTTGCCGAGAGCGGTAAGCCCTTTGTCATTCGTATGCGTGTGCCGACAGACGGCGAGTGTGTGATTCATGATATGCTTCGTGGCGAGATTAGCATTCCTTGGGAAACGGTTGATATGCAAGTGCTTTTAAAAACAGACGGTTTGCCGACCTATCATCTTGCCAATGTCGTGGACGACCATCTCATGCAAATCAGCCACGTCATTCGTGGCGAAGAGTGGATTAACTCCGCTCCCAAGCACAAACTTCTGTATGAATATTTTGGTTGGGAAATGCCCGTGCTGTGCCATATGCCCCTACTGCGTAACCCCGACAAATCCAAACTCTCCAAACGCAAAAACCCCACGTCAATCACCTATTATAAGGACGCAGGCGTGCTACCTGAGGTCTTGATTAACTACTTGGGGCGTATGGGGTATAGCTTGCCAAACGAAGCGGAGAAATTTAGCCTAGATGAGATGATAGCCAGCTTTGACATCAAACGGGTGTCGCTTGGCGGGCCTGTGTTTGACATTGAAAAACTCTACTGGCTAAATGGCGAATACCTGCGTGCGATGAGTGCAGACGAGTTAAAGGCGAAGATTTTGGCATGGGCAAGCGATGATGATAAGCTGACCGCCATTGCCAAAGCCATTCAACCACGCATTAACGTGTTGTCCGATGCGGTAAATTGGGCAGGGTTTTATTTTCAAAACTTGCCAAACGTTACACCAGACGATTTTGCTCATAAAACGCTGGATAATGACAAGCTTTTGGAAATTCTCTACCTTGCCACATGGCAACTAGAAGCCTTGCCCGAGTGGAGCGAGAATAACATTTACCAAACCCTAAAAGGCTTGGCAGGGCATTTTGAGATTAAATTAAAAGACTTTATGCAACCGTTTTTTGTGGCGATTGCAGGTTCAACGTCTAGCACGCCTGTGATGAATTCCATGTACGTCATCGGGGCGGACATGACTTTATCACGCCTACGTCATGCCTGTGAAGTGCTTGGCGGACTTGGCAAAAAGAAACTCAAAAAATTGGAAGAGACGAATAAGGCTTTGCCAAACTTTTTAAATCAAGAATGATATAGGGCGTGCCTGCCCTTTATAACATAATAGACTTCTTTCCAAACCCTGATTTTTATGGATTTTTAAAAACTTCAACCCCAATACTTATAAGGGTTTATTTTTAGTTTGGAAAGAGATTTAATCTAAAATGTAGAAATATGGTGAAAATAAAATAATGTTTTTGTATGAAAAATAGCTAAATCTTGTGGCTCGAAGGCAACAACTTGCTTGATAGGATAACTATCAAACTACGTTTTTTCCTTGAAAAACGTGCGATTCCCTTGATTTTTTAAACAGGCATTTTTCATTGCAAATACAAAAGGCAGGCACGCCCTAAATAAAAACCGATAATTTTCAATAAGTTATCGGTTTTTTTAAAATTTTTTGAAAAAATTATTTGACAAGGCACAGGCTCTTTTATATAATACGCCCACCTTAACAAAGGGGCTATAGCTCAGTTGGTAGAGCACTTGCATGGCATGCAAGGGGTCAGCGGTTCGACTCCGCTTAGCTCCACCACTTTTTAATTTTATATTAAAAAGTCAAAAACACAAGCACCTAGGCACGCTCTTTGAGCAATCTTGTGTTGGTTCGTTAAGTTTTACGCTCCATTCGTCTAGAGGCCTAGGACACCGCCCTTTCACGGCGGTAACAGGGGTTCGAATCCCCTATGGAGTGCCAAATTCTAAATCCCCAAGTTACGGCTTGGGGATTTGTTGTTATGTCGGTAGGTTTTTCGCTTTATGGCAAATTTCACCACACATTTGACCGTTGCTGCCATTGCCAGTACTGCCCTTGCCACGTTTGGCTTTGTGGGTGGGTTATTTGGCTTTGGCACGGCGGTTTTTTGTTTGGCGATAGGGGTTATTGGTGGGCTGTTGCCTGACATTGACCTTGAAACGTCCATTCCTGCCAAGCGGTTTTTTACGCTCATGTCGTTATTTATCGCCACGCTCACCGCCATTTTATACACCGCCTATCAGACCACAGGCACACAGCTGGTGGAGCAGGCACTCATGGTGTGGGGTGGGGCGTTTATGGTCGTGCGTTATGGCGTGATAGGGCTGTTTAGTCATCTCACCGTTCATCGGGGTATGGTGCATTCGGTGCCATACATGGCGATGTGTGGACTGTTTGCGGTCTATGGGGCGTTTTATGGCTTTGGCATGACTGCCAAAGTAAGCTGGCTATTTGGGGGATTTTTGTTCATCGGGGCGATGGTGCATTTGGTGCTAGATGAGATATACAGCGTCAATGTGTTGGGGCTAAAACTCAAAAAATCATCAGGCACGGCATTCAAATTCTTTGAACGTAAAAAATCCCTGCGATATGTCATGCTCTACATCATCGTGTTCGCTTTATTTTTATACGCCCCTGATTATCAGCCTGCCCTAAATGGCATTCATGCATTGGTACAAACATTTGCCACTCGCACCATTTGACACGCCTTTATTAATTTTACCAATCATTGTCATTACACCCCGCTCATGTCCGCCATGATGACAAACCTGTCATCAGATGATAAAATGCGTGATATCTAGACAGATGAGTTTAACATGAATAATAACACCGACATTAACTATTATCCTGCACGCACCCTTGCCACGCCCATCACTGCCACTGGCATAGGGCTACACAGCGGCAAGGAAGTCACGCTCACCTTGCGAGATGCCCCCATCGGCACAAGCATTGTGTTCGTACGCACCGACCTTGATAACGCCCACATTCCCATGAGTGCCACGCTCGTCCAAGACACGATGATGTCATCCAACTTAGTGGCGGGCGATGCACGAGTTGGCACGGTAGAGCATTTGCTCTCGGCGGTGTCAGCGTGCGGTTTGGATAACTTATATATAGAAGTCAATGCCCCTGAGATTCCGATTATGGACGGCTCGGCAGCACCGTTTTTGTTTTTGATTGACGAAGCAGGCGTGGCAGAACAGCCCGCTCCCAAAGCCTTTTTAAAAATCAAAAAAACCGTGCGTGTGAGCGATGAAGACAAATGGGCGGAGCTTACCCCTTATGATGATGGTTTTTTGATGCATTTTGAGATTGATTTTAATCATGCCGCCATCAAAGCGACCGAACAGACCACGTCGCTTGATTTTAATACCGCCAATTTCGCCCGTGAAGTGGGGCAGGCTCGCACGTTCGGCTTTTTAAAAGACTTAGAAATGCTCAAAAAGCACAATCTTGCCTTAGGCGGTAGTATGGATAATGCCGTGGTGCTTGATGAGACATCGGTGGTCAATGGCGAGCTACGCTATCCTAACGAATTTGTCCGCCATAAAATGCTAGATGCGGTGGGCGATTTGTTCGTCATCGGGCATAACATCATCGGCAAATTTAACGCTTACAAATCAGGTCATGCCCTAAATAACGCACTCATCCGAGCGGTATTGGCAGATGACAGTGCCTATGAAATTGTAACAAATTATGACAAAAACAGCTGTCCGATTGCCTTTATTCCGCCCAAAAATCCCCTAAAAAATGAAGGATTTTAAGGCAAAAAATTTGGACGATTTAAATTTCGGTAAACTGACTGAAAAAGTAGCGTAATAAAGCTAAAAATTAATCAAAATGGCGTGTAACAAAGTAAAAGCGAGCTGACAGTAGCTCGCTTTTGTGTTTGTGGGGGTTTTGGGGATTTGTGCAGGGCTTTTATGAGAGTTTTATGGAAATTTTGTGAAAATGGGCGGATTTCTTTACATAAGATTACAAAAAGACCGTAAAAGTCCCAAATTTAAGAACAATTATCATTCTTTGGTGGTGGCGGTTTGAATGAGCTTGATAAAGGACGCCTGTAAACTTGGATTTTTGATGACAAGCTTAGCAGTTTGTGTTATAGTTCGCACCGTGTTTTCGCTTAATGGTTTTTCTAAGGTGGTTTGGGCGGTGTTTTGACCGCTGACACGCTGATGAATTTTGTGATTGACAATGACCCCCATTTTTGAAAACTGACCAAATGCTGGATGTTCATGCAGTGCCGACAGACATTCTTGATGTAGATAACGTACATGATTGGCGGATGTGATGGTTGGTAGTGCTAAGGTGATTTTATCATCATGAGCATACGCCACTTGTACCTGATTGCTAAGCTCGCCCAACACACCTGACAGCAGGGGGGCGGACAGATGGGTCAAGTGAGTAAAGTAGGCAAGTCGTCTGCTTAGGTCTTTGGGAAGTTTCGCCCCTGCCGCCGCTTGTTTTTCGGTGCGATTGGCAAGGTGGTTTGGAAAATGGGTTTTTAGATATAAGTCATCACTCATCATAATACCTTTTAAAAACTGACGGACATGGTGTCCAAGAGCTAAGTTTATCACGCCACCCGCTCAATGCCAATGTTTTATTGAGCCAAAAAGTACGTTCGGATGCGTATGGCATAAACCCAAGCTTTAACAAAACTAACTCATCTGACATCACTCATGTAAACAGGGGACGACCAACCCACAGACAAACGCTGTGTCGTCGTGCATGATGGATGCGAGGCAATCTTATGAAAAAACTCTTTTGGTTAATGTCGGCAATTACCTTTACGACAGTCAGTGCAAATGCAGAAAGTGGCAGAATCACCATCTCATCTGCCAGTGGTGAGCGTCAAGTAAATATCATCGCACCGCCCATGCCCACGCAAACGCTAAGCAATGCTGAGCTTGACAATGCCATCAATGAGCTAATGGGGGAGTCACAAGGTAATTCTCGTCTGACCCAAGGGTTTAGTACCAACACTCAAACACTCACTAACTTTTCAACAAGCAATAATACAGGCAGTACAGTCGCCGCTCTAAATGGTTCTGCCCCTGCCACAGCCGCCCGTCTGGCTGCCCGTGCCGCTCACGGTAAGAGCGTGGGTCGCTGTGCCATGTATGTGCGTAAGGCACTACAATCGGCTGGTTATAGCTTCACGCCACAGCCATCTGCTTATCAGTATGCCAATGGCACACTTGCCAGTGCAGGTTTCACCCGTATCAATAATGACAACTATGTACCACAGATTGGTGACGTGGCGGTCTTTAACCGTACCAGCAGAAACCCACACGGTCATATCCAAATCTATGATGGCAGTCAGTGGGTATCAGATTTTCGTCAGCCTAATTTTAGCCCCTATCGCAACCACAACGGATACAGCGTATGGCGTGACACTCGTTACCTAGATGCCACGGCAAATACAGGTACAATGCTTGCGATGAACGAGCAGTAATATGATAAAAAAGAGCGATGGAGTCGCTCTTTTTTGTTGGGCGTTTGTTAAGGGCGTATTTGGTACGCCCTTGGCTATAAAGTATGATGCCACGCCACAAGCTCATCCACATCCCTTTTGATGCCGTCTTTTAACTGTGCCAAACTCTCATAATGACGCTCGCCATGTAGGTATTTTTTAAACATCACGCTCAACGTCATGCCATACAAATCGCCTGCAAAATCAGGCAAATGCACTTCTAAGCGATAATCCGTGCCGTTTACGCTGGGGCGTTTGCCGACATTGACCGCCCCAAACAGACTGTTGGCGGTTTGCCCCTTGATACCACCCCCTAAGGCATGTAAATCAACCGCTCGACCGTCCCTATGTGCCAAAATATCTGCCCCAAAAATCCCCTGTACGGCAGGTTTTAGTCTATCTAATGCCACATTGGCGGTGGGAAAATCAAGCGTCCGCCCGATTTTGTCGCCATGCACTACTTGCCCTGTCATCGCATAGTCTCGCCCAAGCATGATTTTGGCGGTGTCCAAATCGCCCTGTGCCAATGCACCACGCACCGCCGTGGAGCTAATCCGCTCATCATCATGGGCAACGGTGGCAAGGCTGTCCACACTAAATCCTAGCCCCTGCAAAAATGCCTTATCCCCTGTGCGGTCATGCCCAAAACGAAAATCATCGCCCAGTACCAAATGCTCTGCCCCCAAAGCGGTCAAAAGCGTGGCAAAGGCATGGGCGGATAGGTGGCGAAAATCGTCATTAAAATTTGCCTTGATGACAAAATCCACGCCATGACCGTCTAGCAAGGCGACTTTTTCGGCAAAGTTCGTCAAGCGAGCAGGGGGATTGTGTGGGCTAAAAAATTCCCTAGGCTGTGGTTCAAACACCATGACGGCAGTGGCAAGTGATTGCTTGGTGGCGTCTTTGATTAGGGTGTTGAGCATGGCTTGATGCCCCAAATGCACCCCGTCAAAGTTGCCAATGGTCAAGGCGTGTGGGGGCAAGGCGGTGGGGGCGTGTGGGTCTAAGTTGATGATTTGCATGAAAATGGAAAATGGACGGACAAAGGGCATATTATAGGCGAAATTCATCATTTTTTCATAAAAAATTGCCATAAAATTTGTTATGATGACCGCTTTGTGTGTTGTGATGATTAACGATGATAAAATTCTCTGTCAAATGGCTGTGGTTTGCCATACTGGTGTGGTTTGGGCTGTCCTGTTATGGGCTGTTTTTGCGTGTGCCGAGCGGTCAAGTGCCAAGCGTTAGCCATTTAGATAAAGTGGCTCATTTTGCGATGTTTTTTGGGCAGTTTTATCTACTATCACTGTTATTTAACATCAACACCAAAACCAAAGCACTCTGCCTGTGGGCTGTGGCTCTGGGCTGGGCGGTGGCAAGCGAGCTGATACAGGGTTATTTTACCACACGCAACATGGACGTATGGGATGGCGTGGCGGATATGGTGGGGGCGAGTTTGGCGGTGGGGTTGGGGTATTTACAGCAAAGACAGTGCTGATGAGCTTGGGGTTGTGATAAAATGGGGGTTGCCCCTACGAGACTGATGATATGAAAATTCGTGATTTTGTATTCTTATTTTTAATATGCTGTGCTATATGGGTTATACCCTACTGTGTTTGGCATGGTCGTGGACTGCCACCTGAAAAAGATTTGCATTATGTAACAGGTAAGGTTAGGCTGGTTACTGTTGCTAAAGATGGCAAAAATAGAGACATTAAACACATGAGTATTGTCAATCCCCAAACCAAAGAAAAACTGATGATTGCTTGTGGCAACATAGTTATTCCTAAAAAAGACATGTTTAGCAATTGTTTCTTAACAGATGATCATCTAAGCCAAACACTTACCATTGGTTATTATTACCAACCCTCAGTACTTGGTATTACCAATGAAGTCCCCCAAATGGCAACCATTCATATCAATAAACCTAATGGTGAGATGATAGCTGTTGATAGCTATGCCTCTACAAAAGATAAAATAGTATCCGCCAATCGGTTTTTTTTTGATTTTAGGTCTGGCTACTATAATTTTATTAATATGGTCTCATATGAGAGATGTTAAAAAAGAGCTAAAAAAGAAGGAGCAAGAAAATGATGGCAAACTTGACTAGGGTGTGCCTACCTTTTGTATTTGTTATGAAAAATGCCTGTTCAAAAAAGCAGGGGAATCGCCCGTTTTTCAAGGAAAAATGCAGTATGGCAGGGTGCGTAATACGCACCTTCTAAGTGGATAAGTGGAAAATCTTATTGGTGTGTAATACGCACCTTACTGTCATTGGTGTATTTTGACGTTAAATGACTATAATTGAAAATGCCAAATTGATAGTAAGGTGGTTTATTTAAAATTAAGCAAGGGTAGTCATTAAAGATGTGAACAGCTGTTTTACACCGCCAAAGCCTATCCCAATAATAATGACCAAAGGTAAGATACTTGCCAGTATCATATCAAGCATGGTTGGCGGAGCGGACGGCTCGCCAAATTCATTTACATCATCATCGCCTTTGGCAAGCAGTAAGTACAAAAACAGCACCATATTCACATAAGGAACAAAGTACAAAATCGCCCAAAGTCTTGACCGCCCCAAATCCGTGAGTCGTCTTATCATGGGGACAAGCACAAGATACAGCATAAAAGGCATACCTACCAACAAAATAATCATGACAGGTAAATGAAGGGCGGTAACGCATATACCAACCGAACCCAAAATATGCTACAATACCCCTATGGCATACTCAGATGATTTTAGACAACAAGTACTAAGGCAACTAAATTGTGGTAAAACCTACCGACAGCTTGCCGAAGAGTACAATATCAGCA
>NZ_MXAN01000069.1 GCF_002027545.1 Moraxella lacunata | reverse complement strand
ATTAAATCTCTTTCCAAACTAAAAATAAACCCTTATAAGTATTGGGGTTGAAGTTTTTAAAAATCCATAAAAATCAGGATTTGGAAAGAAGTCTATTAAAAACACACAACCAAGATACAACCACTTCATCCTAACAAAATTTTGGCAGTGATGTCATCTGTTTTGTGTTAAATTTTGTATCTTAGATTTGTATCTTTGAGCATGATTTCTTGGATTTTGCTCACTTTTCGAGCCTTGCAACCCATTCTTTTGGCTAAGCCATGTCAATTTAATGTGCCTTAAATATACCATTTGGCCAGGGCAATCGCACTACAAAATTTTACATGAAATTGATTAAAAATCAAGCAAATTTAGTATTTATAGTTAATTTTATCTAAATATATTTTTAATAAATTATTCAAAATATAATTGGTTTGGTGAGTTTTTAAATAATTTGTGTCTAAAAATTGCCAATTTCTTCAAAAACATAATTTTATTTGCTAAAAATTAAATATAGTGCGATTGCCCTGCCATTTGGCAATGCTATTTTAGCTATTTTATGTTGGATGTTTTGTCAGTGGCTTGCCACATGGAGCCTTGACCCACAGGCTCAATCCATCCTGCCAACTCCAACTCATCTAATATCCACAGCACATCAGCTTTGACCACCTGCACTCGGCTGACGGCATGGATGTCAGGATACTGTCTTGCCACGATTTGACTGGCAAGATTCTTATCAACATTATCATTTAAGGCACGTCCCAACCCTTGCTCAGAAAATGGCATGACCACATTGGCAAGCATGGTAACGATGTTTCGCCAGCGTAGCGGGATGACAAAGGACACTTCGATGAGCGTGCCACCCCGAAACGCATGGGCGGTGCAACTTACCAAAAATTCACTGTCTAGTGCCAATGCGGGCTTTAAGGCGGCATGCAAATCAGCATCTGTCTTGGCGTGAGAATGAGATGTAGATTTGGTCAGATGGGATTGGGCAGGAATACTAGACGCCCCAATCTTTTGAGCATCACTGGGTGCAGAAATTTGCTTCTGAGTGGCGGGCTTGGCATGCTTTGGGGGCTTAGACAGCAACGCATTTCTGACGCTCATGCCTGCCATTTGCCATCCTTGAGATTTGTCAAAATCCAACGCATTAAAAGCAGTTTCAAGCAGTTTGGGCAGATTGGTATTATCATCAAAATAATGCACCGCCTGCCCCGATTGCGACTCCAATACCCCCACAAAGTCAATCAGCCGATTATTGGCAGGTTTGTTTAGCACGTCCGAATGCACAAAAATGAGCATGGGCTTATTTTTGGCTTTGGCATTGGTATAGCTGACATGGAGCTGACTGACCCCTGATGCGTTGGTGCTACCATAGTGATTGCCCACAAGCAGGAGCACCACATCGGCAGAGTTGATACAACGCCAACTATAACTGGCAGATTCAGCACGGGCAATTACCAAGTCTTTGGTTAAAAAAGCCCGACTTTCAAAGAATATCGCCACATCATCTTGGGCAGTAACCAACAGCGGGTCATCAGCAACACAAGCGACATGAACATGATAACGATGATTTGACACAAAAACCCCAAGGCTAGTAGTAAGTAGTTAAGGATATTGCTTTTATTGGCAACCACACGTGACATTGCCATTCATCTTTCTTATCCATACGCTCAAATGGCAATCCCTTATTATAAAGAATTTTCATCAAAATAAAAATATCCATACCACCCAAAACACATCAAAAAATCAAAAAATAACATAAAAGCACAAAACCCGTTAAAATTGCCCTGTTTTTTGATACATTTTTTGATATTTTGCCAATTTTGACAATGAAGTGTTTGGCGTTTAGGGTGTGCCTGCCACTGATAACATTTTAAATCAATTTTTGTACAAAAAAGCTCACTCTTGGTATTCGATCAGCTCAATAAATGGTTCACCGCTTAACTTCTCGGCGGTGGCAAGCAAATCATCATCTAAGCGTGTGGCATACAACTGCATGGGGGTGGTGTTTGGCGTGGGGCTTGCGATATTAAAAAAATCAAGCAAGGATTTGACCCGTTGGGCGATTGCCAGTCCTGAATCAATCAATTGCACGTCCAGATTTTCTTTTTGTATAAAGGTCTGCAAAAACCCCTTAAAAAACGGGTAATGCGTACACCCCAGCACTATCACGTCCACGCCCATGTCCGCCCATTGTTTAGTTTGTCTAATGAGTAGGTTTGCCACTTGACTGTCAATCGGCATACCGCTCTCCACCCACGGCACCAAGGTCGGCTCAAAATGCTTATGCACCATGACCCCTTGTGGCATGGCAACGTCAGTAATGACATCGTTTAGTAGATAGCCATTTAAAGTCGCCCGAGTGGCGAGCACGGCAATTTGGCGGGTTTTGGTCAGGCTACACGCAGGTTTGACCGCAGGGACAAGCCCCACAATCGGCACGCTACACCGCTCACGCAATGCTTTTAGGGCATGGGCGGACGCACTGTTACAAGCGATGACGATGAGTTTACAGCCCCGTTTGCACAGCCGTGCCACCGCTTGCAAGGTCAAAAGCAAAATCTCATCGCCCGATTTGCCCCCGTACGGCACGTTGGCGGTGTCGGCATAGTAGATAAAGCGTTCGTTTGGCATGAGTGTTTTTAGGTGTAGATACACCGACAAGCCCCCCACCCCCGAATCAAATACGCCAATCGGGGCGGTAGGGTCATCTTTAAAATCAGGGTGCTGGTTTATCATATTGTTTAGTTTTTCTAATTAAAATTTGGGGCAACCACACGGTGCGTTTTACCGCCACTTTGCAAGGTCAAAATCGTCTGCCCCTGCTCATCTGACAGCTCGCCAAGCTCTATTAAATGATAAAACACATTACGCCCAATGCGAGCGGTTAGGTTAAAACGGGTGTCTATATACAGCCTATCATCCGCCACGTCATCACGCACCACGGTTTTAAAATACAACGGCTCATCATCAAGCACAATGCTATCGCCGTTGGTCGTGCCAAACACTATCCATTCATCGCCATTTTTGGTAACTTTATCCACAGTATTGATGAATAATGGCGTGTCTATTACGGTAATTTCGTATTTGTCCGTGGGTGTTTTTAAAAAGTGGCGTTTTTGCTCGCCGTCCCCGTCCGCCCACAACACGCTGGCGAACAAATCCACAAGCGACTGCCGAGCGATTTTGACCCCGTCATGATACCACTCGCCATTGTCATCAATGACAATGTCAAAAGGCGTTATCGTCTCGGGTGTCCATTTATCCAGCGGTGGAATTTTGCGTTCATTACCAAGGGCTGTGATAAGTTTGGTTAAGTCGTTGCTTTTATTGGAATTTTTATCTGTGTTATCCGTCATTATCCTTGCCTTATCATTTAAAAGAAGTGTTTAATTTTGCCTAAATTTTTATAAAAAAGCAAATAAATTTTAAGGATTTAAAAAGCACAACAAATCACATTTGCCAAGATTTTAACCTTTTTATTCATTTAACTTTAAAATGCACGCCTTGCCAATCTCTCCAACGGGCGTGTTCAACACGCCCCTACACAACCCATGGTAAATATCAGGTTCGCTAGGTGTATCTACCCCAACAACTTTTTATAACCGTACCAGTCATGATTTTATCAAAAATAAGGGCATAATTAACTTGCCTAATTTGATAAGATTGGTAAAATATACCATTTATAATTATTTGATTTATCAAACATTGTATTTGATAATCATTTGTTTTTTAGCCATTACAAGGTTTCACCTTAAACAGCCAAAAAGGAAACACCATGCAAGAGATACAACGTGAGTCAATGGAATTTGACGTGGTCGTGGTCGGTGGTGGCGTATCAGGTCTGTCCTGTGCCATTCGCCTAAAACAGCTTGCCATAGATGCAGGACTTGATGGATTTATGGTCTGTGTTGTGGAAAAAGGCTCAGAGTTCGGAGCCCATATCCTATCGGGAGCGGTCATGGAAACCCGTGCCTTGGACGAGCTGTTCCCCGATTGGCAAAACATGAATGCCCCAATCACGGTCAAGGCAACCGAAGACCGTGTGTATATGCTCCCCAACGCCAAAAAGGCGGTCAAATTGCCAAGCTCGGTTGTCCCTGCCAGTATGCACAACGAAGGCAACTACATCGTCTCGCTTGGCAATGTGGTTCGCTGGCTTGCCGAACAAGCCGAAAGCATGGAGATTATGCTATTCCCCAACTTTACCGCCAGTGAAATTCTCTACAACGCTGACGGCTCGGTGCGTGGTATCCAAACAGGCGACATGGGGGTCAATGCCAAGGGTGAGCCTAAGCCGTCTTTTGAGGCAGGTTATGAGCTTGTTGCCAAATACACCGTCTTTGCCGAAGGCTGTCGTGGGCATTTGGGCAAGCGTCTCATCAGCCGTTTTCATCTTGACAAGGATAAAGACCCCCAACATTATGGCATTGGACTAAAAGAGCTGTGGGAGATTGACGCTGATAAGCACGAAGAAGGCGTGATTTTGCACGGCTCGGGCTATCCCTTAAATGACACAGGGGCAACTGGCGGTTGGTGGCTGTATTTTGCCGAAAACAATCAAGTGAGCTTTGGCTTGGTGGTGGATTTGTCTTACTCCAATCCGCACCTATCGCCCTTTGATGAATTACAACGCCTAAAACTACACCCCCTTATCCGCCCTATCCTAGAAGGGGGCAAACGCCTGTCCTATGGGGCAAGAGCCTTGGTCAAAGGCGGTCTAAATAGTCTGCCCAAGCTGACCTTTGCAGGGGGTGTACTGGTGGGCGATGATGCAGGATTTTTAAACCCTGCCAAAATCAAAGGCACACACACGTCCATGAAGTCGGGAATGCTCGCTGGTGAGGCGATTTTTAAGGCAATCCAAGACGGACGGCAACACGATGAAGTGAGCGAGTATCAGACCAATTTTGAAAACTCGTGGCTGTTTGATGATGCCAAATCCGCCCAAAACTTCTCGCCTGCCATGCACCGCATGGGAACGTGGCTTGGTGGGGCGTTTATCTTTGTGGAGCAAAACTTGTTAAGCGGTAAAATGCCACTCATCATTCATGACAACAGTTATGATTTTGCCCAATTAGACAAAGCCGACCACGCTTACAAGCCTGATTATCCAAAACCTGATGGCAAGCTGACCTTTGACAAATTATCCAGCGTGTTTATCTCAAACACCAATCACGCCGAAGACCAACCCTGTCATCTAAAATTGACCGACCCAAGCGTGCCAATCACTAAAAACCTACCGCTCTATGGCGAACCTGCTCGCCTGTACTGCCCTGCGGGGGTGTATGAAGTGGTGGCAGATGAGAATGACCCGAACGGAGCAAGGTTTGTCATCAACAGCCAAAACTGCGTACATTGCAAAACCTGCGACATCAAAGACCCTGCTCAAAACATCACATGGGTAACGCCTGAGGGCGGTGGCGGGCCGAATTATCCGAATATGTAATGATGACAAATAAAGGACGTAAATCGTCCTTTATTTTTTGTTGCTTTATCCTTGCTTTTATGGCAATATAATTTTATTTTTGTAAGGAGCTTAGCATGTTCTCACGCCGTTCTTTCTTAAAATCAGGCGGTGTGTTGGTCTTGCCAGTACCATGCCTGCTTGTGCCAAAATGTCTATTACACCAACCATTACAGCGTTTGCACCAAGCAAAGATACGCCATTACTGCTAAATTTTAATGAAAATTCGCTCGGCATGTCGCCCAAGGCAAAAAAGGCGATTTTAGACAGTTTGGACTTATCCCTTCGCTATCCTGACAGCCAACGTGAAGCCTTGGTTGATGAGCTTGCCCGTGTCAATGGCGTGAACACCAATCAACTCTCTATTGGTAATGGCTCATCCGAGAACATTCAGGCATTCGTGCAAGCGATTTACACCCAAGCTCTACAAAACAAACAAGCCTTTCAGCTTGTCGTGCCAGACCCAACCTTTAACTATGCCGAACTGCACGCCAACGCTCTTGGGGCTAAGGTGGTAAAAGTCCCTGTCAATGCAAAAGATTTTGGCTTTGACATTGCCAAAATGCAAAAAGTCGCCAACGACTTTGACGGCGTTACGCTGTTTTATCTGTGCAATCCCAACAACCCCACAGGTACGATTACGCCCAAAAATACGTATCACATTGGGTCAATAACGCCCCAAAAAATCACTATTTCTTGCTAGATGAAGCTTATGGCGAATATGTCGCCAACCCCAATTTTGAAAGCGGTTTGGCATTTATCAAACAAGGCAATCCCAACGTCTTGGTTGCCAAAACTTTCTCAAAAATCTACGCCCTTGCAGGACTGCGAATCGGCTATGCCATTGGCTCAAAAGAGCTAATTGAATTGACTGAGCGTTTTATGTCGCTTGACAACACCAACCTGTCAGGAGCGGTGGCATCGTTGGCATCACTACAAGACACCGAATTTTTGGAATACAGTCGCTTGTCAAACCTACGCTCTCGCCAAATTGTAGAGACCGCCCTAAAAGAGCTTAAATTAAAATATGCCGAATCAAATGGCAACTTTATTTTCCATGAGATTAAAGGGGATGTCAAAACCTATCAAGAGCGTATGAAAGAGCGTCATATCTTTGTCGGACGTGCATTTCCGCCCATTGACGGCTACAACCGTCTAACGCTTGGCACACCCGAAGAAATGGTAGCATTTGTTAAAGTATTAAAAGAATTTCGCAAAAAAAAGGGGTGGGTGTAACCTTAACCGACCGTTTTTTGACATCAGCCCAGTTTCTCCGACCAATTTTTAGCTTTGAGAAACTGGGCTTTGATTATTTAAAAAAACTAAACAAAATGCTTGTTTATTGATATTAATCAATCAGAATTACTCACCATTATTATTAATTTTTCCTAATCAATCCATTGATTTTTACAAATTTTACTTTCCAAAAAATTATATATAATAGTCTTATGGGTTTGTATACTCTTGTCCCATTTTGATAGATTACATGATGGTTTTTGCAATAATTTTTGGCACACTTTTAAGGATGCGTTAAGCGATGTCAATTCATGATTTTTTGGTAACAGGCATTCACGGTAAAGAAATTCAACTCAGCGATTTTAGGGGTAAGACCTTACTCATTGTCAATACTGCCACCCAGTGCAGTCTAACACCCCAATATGACGAATTAGAAGCACTGTATCAAAAGTATAAAGACAAAGGCTTGGTAATTTTGGACTTTCCCAGCAATGAATTTGGGCAAGCGGTCGAAGACAATGAAGAAATTGCTAAGTTTTTGGCAGAGCATTATCAAGTCAGCTTTCCTGTGTTTGCCAAAATTGACATCAATGGCAGTAACACCCATCCTTTGTACCGCCACCTAAAATCCCAAGACAAAGATGAGATTGGCAATAGCAGATACGAAGTATTGCTTGAAGTGATTGCAGAAATTAACCAAACTCGCACAGGCGATGACATCAAATGGAACTTTACCAAATTTTTGGTGGATGCTGATGGTAACGTGGTGGCACGTTTTGCCCCCACCATCGGTGCCAAAGAAATGGAACACATCATCCAGCAGGAACTTGTGGATGCCGCTTAATGGTCAGTTGATGATTGATATTGGGGCATGCCCACCATTGATAGCATTTGATAAATAAGACTTCAATCTCAACTTGAAATCCTAACTTATTGATTATCCTATAATAATTTTTTGGGTTGTAGGGGCGAATTGCAATTTACCCTTGATAAATCAAGCACTTATATAAAGTTGAGAATGGGGTAAATAAGGTAAAAATTTAACGTTCTAAATCAATTTTTGCATGAAAAATAGCCATTCGACCACTTAATTTAAAAAATTAAATTAGGGCGTGTTGAACCTTTATAACACTATTTACAATCTTTATAACACTATTTACAATATAGAAATATTTTAGAAATAAAGTAATGTTTTTGCATGAAAAATGGCTAAATCTGGTTTTCCATCGTCAAAAACTTGTCTGATAGAATGACTATCAGCCTGCGTTTTTTCCTTGAAAAACGGGCGATTTCCCCTATTTTTCATTGCAAATACAAAAGTTCAACACGCCCTAAAATCTTAAAAATTTAGCCAGTTAAGTGGTCGGATTGTTTTTTTAAACCACCATCCATCTCTAAACGTCTTTAATCATCATCCAATGGCTTTTTGGTGGGCAGACCATCATAGTCATCATCGGCTTGATAGACATCGCCACGAAAATACGCACTTTGATGTTCGTCATTACAAAAGAAATACTCCCGCCCATCGCCTGCCACATCCATCTGTAAAATACCCCGATAGGTGGCAAGCTCATGCCCACAATAATCACATCGTCTGATACCAACATCATCGCCTGCTTTTGGAAAAAAGTGCTTGGGCGGTTTTGGATACATGAATTTAAAGAAGATTTTCATCACAATGGCGATGATGATAAGATTAATTAAAAAAGCAAACATGGCAAACGTCAAAGTCACAAAATAATGCCTACTATATCACAAAAATAGGCGATAGTGTGCTATACTAAGTTGATTTGTCTAGATTGGTTTTAATTGGTTTTATACAAACATCAAGCTGATTTGACAAATCAAACTCATCATTGCCTGCCGATAAACATGGATTGACGACAGGCGATAACCATCAATACACTTTACTGGATAATTACAAATGTCAATACAAGAAAATTTTAGCGAAATTAGCACCCCAAACGGTACGATTACTTTTGCCATCATGCAGACAAATTTTTGGGTGGGCGACATCAAGGGTAACGTGGGCAAGATGAAAGCCCTTGCCCTAGATGCCAAAGCTCGTGGGGCGGACGTTGTCATCTTTCCTGAGCTGGCACTCATCGGCTATCCGCCAGAAGATTTGCTACTGCGTCCTACCTTGGCTGAGCGTGTCAAGATTGCCATGAATGAACTTGCCAAGATAGACGGCATTGTCACCATTTTGGGCTATCCACACGTGGACAATCACGGCACGTTTAACTCGGCGGCGATATTACAAGGTGGCAGTCAAAAAGGCTTTTATCACAAACAATGCCTACCAAACTACGGCGTGTTTGATGAAAAACGCTACTTTAAAAAAGGTCGCAATCAAGTCTTATTTGACTACAAAGGGCTGACCATCGGACTACTTATTTGTGAAGACATCTGGCACGAAGCCCCCATCAAAGCACTCAAAGATGAAGGGGCAGAAATGGTGGTCGTGCTAAATGCGTCCCCCTTTGAAGTCGGCAAGCAAGCCGAACGTAAAGCACTCATCGCTCGCCAATCATCAACGCACAAACTACCCATCATCTATGTCAATACCGTCGGTGCCCAAGATGACATCGTCTTTGACGGTGGCTCTATCGTCAGTCAAGCCGACGGCGAGATTGCTCACGAAGGGGCGAGATTTTTAAATCAGCTAATTATGGCAACCTTTGATGCATCAAGTGGACGCTTTGACACCCAAGCCAAACCGCCACTTGACTTATCCGAAGAGTCACAAATCTACCAAGCCTTGGTCGTTGGTTTGCGTGATTATGTCAATCGCTCAGGCTTTAAGGGCGTGATTGTCGGACTCTCGGGGGGCATTGACAGTGCCTTGACCCTTGCCATCGCTGTGGATGCATTGGGTGCAGATAAAGTCTATGCGGTAATGATGCCTTATGAATATACATCACAGATGAGTCTGGATGATGCCGCTGCCCAAGCCGCCCGTCTCAACGTCTCTTATACCATCTGCCCCATCCATGATGCCGTGGCAGGACTCAAATCCACGCTCGCCCCACTCTTTGCAGGGGCAGCCCCTGATGTTACCGAAGAGAACCTGCAAGCTCGGGCAAGGGGTGTGATACTCATGGCTCTATCCAACAAATTTGGACACATGGTCATCTCAACTGGCAACAAATCAGAAAATGCAGTCGGCTACTCTACCCTATATGGCGACATGGTTGGCGGATTTGATGTGCTAAAAGACGTCTACAAGACCGACGTGTACCGCCTAGCCGATTATCGCAATCGCCTAGAAGACAACCCTGTCATTCCTGAGCGTGTCATCACTCGCCCGCCATCGGCTGAGCTACGTCCCGACCAAAAAGACCAAGACAGCTTGCCTGATTATGCCCTGCTTGATGCCATCTTGAAGATGTACATCGATGAAGATTTGGGCTACAAAGCCATCTGTGCGGCAGGTTTTGACCCTGAGATCGTTGAACGTGTGCTGACCATGGTAGATAGAGCCGAACACAAACGCCGTCAAGGGGCAATCGGCACTAAGATTACCAAAAAATCCTTTGGGCGTGAACGCCGTTATCCGCTAGTCAATGGCTGGTCGGTAACGGGCGAGTTTTAAGGTTTTTAATACCTAATTAATTGCAAAACCGTCAAATATTGGCGGTTTTGTTTTATCAAAATAAAAAGATTATGTTAAATAAACCCTTTGGAAAAACCCTTTGGAAAAAGCAAGGACGCATTATGCCCTTGCTTATCGATTTAGCTAACTTTCTCGCCATGAATGGCTAGGTCAAGTCCTTGATACTCAGCTTCATCATCAACACGCAGTTCCACGGTCTTTTTGATTGCCATACCAATGATAAAAGTTACCACCGCCGAATATACTATGGTTGCCAGCACCCCTTCGGTTTGTAACCACAGCTGTGTCAGTAGGCTCTCATGCCTCACATCAGGGTATAACTCTCGGCTAATAAACACGCCAGTTAATACCGCCCCAATGATACCGCCCACGCCATGCAATCCAAAAGCGTCCAGCGTATCATCAACGCCCAGTCGTTTTTTGCCATAATGTATCATTGCAAAACAGCCCAATGCCGTCAGCATGCCTATCGCCATCGCCCCTGATACGCCCACAAATCCTGCCGCTGGCGTGATACCCACCAAACCTGCCATCGCCCCTGATGCACCGCCCAGTGCCGATGCCCGTCCACGCACCACATATTCACACAACAGCCACGTCAATAACCCCATCGCCGCCGCCACCTGTGAGACGATGATTGCCATCGCTGCCACCCCATCTGCCGCCAGAGCCGAACCACCGTTAAAGCCAAACCACCCTACCCACAACAGCCCTGCACCGATTAAGGCATAGACAAGGTTGTGCGGAGCAAGGTTGGCTCGCCCATAGTCTTGGCGTTTGCCAAGCAGATGTGCCAACACCAAACCACCCACACCAGCATTGATATGGACAACCGTCTCACCGGCAAAGTCCAACGCATCGCCCGTCAGCCAGCCACCGCCCCACACCCAATGACATACTGGCACATAGACGAGCAGTACCCACAAGCCCGAGAACAATAAAAATGAGCCAAATTTCATCCGCTCCGCCAATGACCCCGCCAAAATCGCCACCGCAATCACGGCAAACGTCATCTGAAACATTATCCACAACGCCAAAGGAATGTCGCCACTACGCTCGGCAATACCCACCCCAGAGAGCATGACGTGTGCCGTACCACCGATAAACCCTTGCAAAGCACCGCCATCACTAAATGCCAACGAATAACCAATCATCACCCACAGCACCGACACCACCGCTGTCGCCCCAAAGCTGTGCATCATGGTTGATAAGATATTTTTCTTACGCACCATGCCAGCATAAAACAACGCCAAACCCAGCAAGGTCATCATTAGCACCAACGCTGTGGTGGTCAGCACCCATGCACTGTTGCCATGATTGATGCCGTCATCAGCTTGGGCGGTTGTGGCAAGTAACAACAGCCAACCGATTTGCCATTTGTTTGCTAAGATTTTCATAGTTACCCCTTATTAAATTGCCAATCTATCAATTCACCCAGTCACAGCGCCTGCTCATTCATCTCGCCGGTGCGAATGCGTATCACCTGCTCTAACGGCATGATAAAAATCTTACCATCGCCGATATGATCTGTCTGTGCCACACTCATGATAGCTGCCACCACACTTTGCACCATGTCATCACTGACGGCGATGTCTAAACGAATTTTTGGCAAAAAATCCACCACATACTCCGCCCCACGATACATCTCGGTATGCCCTTTTTGACGACCAAAGCCCTTGACTTCGCTAACCGTCATGCCTGTAACGCCAAGCTCTGACAGGCTCTCACGCACCATATCTAATTTGAATGGCTTTAACACCACGCTAATCATTTTCATAAGATTATCCTATTAGTAGATAATTAAAAATTATAAGTTGGACATAGTATGGCAAATTTTCTTCCAAATGAAAAACGATTTATTTTGATAAAAAAGAATTAATTTATAAGTTTTTATTTATATATCATTAGTATAAATGATAATTTGATGATTGGTTGGGGTAAATGAATGAAGACAGACTATTTTTAAAAGATTATGTTAATAAATTTTAAAAACATTAAAATCAACATACAGATTACCCATAATCTATAAGACGAATGGCAATTCAACCTTGCAGAGAGTATCAATTTTTAGGTTTTATGGTCAATTAACCCCAATTTGCACCAATGCTAAATTTAAAAAATTTATTTATCGTATGGTAAAGTGCGTACCACACATCTTTTAAATGAAAAATCCTATTGGTGCGTGATACACACCTTTGTATATCTCCAATGAGTT
>NZ_MXAN01000068.1 GCF_002027545.1 Moraxella lacunata | reverse complement strand
ATTTGGGGGTCGGTTCAGATGATGAGATACGTCATGGCATCACGAATCGCCACGGCATTGATGGTTAGTACGCCTGTACTTACCATCACCACCAACCCACACAACGCCACCAAAAAGGCAAAAACCACTTTGCCCACATGAGCCACACGGCGACTGGGCTTATCCCAGCTGACACTCATGCCTTTGCTGTTCGCAAATTCGGTCAGGTATTTTTTGGCGACAAAACGATACACCAACAACGCAATGAGCATGCCAATCCCACCGATGGTAAAGCCTGTGTGCCACTGACCTTTGTCCACAAAATAACCTGTGGCTATCGGGGCAACCATCGCCCCTAGGTTGATGGACATATAAAAAACGGTAAATCCTGAGTCTCGCCTGTCATCTTTGTCATCATAAAGCGAGCCGACCATCACCGCAATACACGTCTTAAACAGCCCCGTCCCCAGCACCAATAAAATCAGCCCCACAAAAAACATGGTCATGCCAAGCATGGGCAATGCCGACATGCCAATCGCCAAATGCCCCAGTGCCATGATGATACAGCCCCACCACAGTGAACGCTCCTGTCCAAGCCAGTTGTCAGCCAACCATCCGCCTGCCAATGGCACCAAATACATCATGCCACTAAATATCCCATAAATGGCGGCGGCTGTCGTGTCATCAAAACCAAAACCACCCGAGACGATGGCGGTCGTCATGAACAAAACCAGCAAAGGGCGAATGCCATAATAAGAAAAACGCTCCCACATCTCCACAAAAAATAGCCCTTGCAAGGGCTTGGGATGTCCTAAAAATGCTTTGTCTAGCTTTTTAAAGTGGGCATCTGCGTTGGTGTCTGCCGATGAATTTGCCATGCTTTTTTCCTTAAAATGATGATTTTAGATATTTGCAAGCAACATTAACCCCATTCTCAATTTTATATAAATAATTGACTCATCAAGGGTAAATTGCAATTTTCCCCCACAACAAATAATGATAGAACAATCAATGAGTTACCATTTTAAGCTAGGATTGGGGTTTGTTTTATCAATTTTTTGCATAAAAATCATGATTCATAAAAAACCTTATTTAATGATAAATAAGGTTTTGTCAGATTACTGGGTGACTTCCTGCTCACTGGGAGCTGTTTGGGCATCATCACCTGCCACACTCTCGGCAGTGGTCTCATGTGGTGCATCGCTGGTCGCCACGTCACTGGCAACAGGTTGATCTTCTGCTGACTTTTCTTGGACGGGGGTCTGAGCATCGCCTGCTGAGTTGGCAACTTGTTCGGCCGCTTCTTGTTCGGCGGTGTCGCTGGCGGCAGTATCTGCGGTCGCATCAGGGGCGGTCGCTACTGCCACGGCTTCTGCCTTTTGGGCATCGGTGGGATTGTTCTCTTGCTGGATGAGTTCGTCTAAGGCTCTGCCTGCGGGTGTGGCTGAGACGGCTGCAGGCTCATGGTTGCCCGCTGGGCGTAGCCATGCAAAAACGGCAATACCGCCGATGAGAACCAAAAGTAGAACCACACCAATCAAAGCATGGATGATTTCTTTGGTTGGGTTGTTTTCAGAAGCGTCGTGTGCGTGTGCCATAAATCACCTGTCGTGTTGATGGGTTTGATTTAACCGTTTGTTTGGGCATTTAATGATACGATTTTTAAAACCTTTACAAAGTTTTAAATGTCAAATTTTTAAAATTTTACAGTTTTTAAAATTCACTCATCAAATGCTTACATGAGTTTTATTTTTAAGACATAAATTTTTCTCTATTATATACCAATTTTTACCATTTTGTACAATCCCATATTAAAATTATGGGTAATTTTTACATTTTTTGTCATCAGTCTCGCACGCCATCGCCTTGATAGTACAGTTCATGACTGGCATCATAAAGGTTTTGACGTCTGACGACAAAGCTAAGCCCGATGAGCAACAAGCACAATATCAGTATCGGGTAACTGCCCCATCGCATAAAAGGTGTCGTCCCTGTCATCATCGGCACATCCCCACGCAATACCGTCGGCACAAAAGAAGGTGCTTGACTGACGATACGTCCCTTATCATCAATAAATGCCGTAACCCCCGTATTGGTTGCTCGTGCAAACCAACGCCCTGTCTCTATGCTTCGCATTTGCACCATTTGTAGGTGTTGCAAAGGGCCTGCACTTGTGCCAAACCACGCATCATTTGAGACAGTCAGGAGAAATTGGGTGTCTTTGGCGTTTTTGCGAGTGGTGTCAGGATATGCCACCTCGTAGCACACCGCCGGCCCCATGGGCTGATTTTTGACCAACAGTGGTTTTTGGGTATCATCACCACGACTATAACTCATCATGTTTTGCATGCCTGCTAAATCAGGCAAAATATTTAGCATCCCCTCAAAAGGAATGTACTCGCCAAAGGGAACAAGATTTTGTTTTTTATACAAACCATCACTGTCCTGATCCAACACCAACACACTATTATATAGGTGTGGATAATCTCGCTCGGCAGGGTCATAATGCTCTATGTCCCGATAAGGAATGCCCATGACCCATGTCGCTCCCTGTGTGCGAGCATGAGTGTGTACGTCATGGATAAACGCCCACGCTTCGTCTTGGAACATGGGAATGGATGCTTCGGGCCACACCACGACATCCTGCCCCCATTCACTCTCTGACAGCTGGGCGTAGATGTTTAGGGTCTCGTGGCGGTATTCGGTTAGCCATTTTAAATCTTGGGGGATGTTGCCCTGCACGAGCGACATGGACAATCTCTCGCCCGTGGGGGTCGTCCATTTGGGGTCAATGACCCACACCAATATGGCAAACAACACCAAAAAAGCACTGATGAACAAAAACCCTAATTTTTGGCGAAACACTTCTACCACACTCGCCCCGAACAGCACCGCCACAAAGCTGATTGCAAATACGCCAAACATCGGTGCCAGCGAGCTTATCCACGCCAAATCGGCAAAAGCATAGCCCACGAACAGCCACGGAAATCCCGTCAGTAGCCATGTCTTTATCCACTCTTGTATCACCCACAAAGATGCAAACGCCAAAGGCTGACGACCCATAAAACGCACAAACAGCCACGCCATCACCGCATGGAACAGCCCCATGATAAACGCCATCAGTGCTATCATGATAAGAGCAAGCCACATCGGGATGTTGCCATACTCATGAATGGACGTATAAAGCCAAAACGCCCCCACCGCCCACAGCCCAAAGCCATACGCCTGCCCCACCCAAAACGCACGCCCCGCCCTATCTTCACCGACAAGACAAGCGTATAGCACCATGGGCGAGAGTATGGCTATCGTCCATAGTTTGTACGGGGCAAGCGACAGTGAGAACATCGCTCCTACCATCAGGCACAACAGAACAGGAATGATGAGTGGCAGGCGTTTTTTGGTGGTGATTTTTTGGCGAGTGGCACGCTTGGCAAGTCGGGAAGCTGGCATGCTGACGGAAGTGGCTTGATGGGTCATGACAAAGAACAAGGCAAATAACCGCTTATTTTAGCAAATTTTCGGGGTAAATGTCATCTTTTCATCCCCAATCGGGCAATCCGAGTGTACCGCCAAGATTGCCAAGGGGGAGTTAATCAGTGTACAATACACCCTAACAACCCAAAATAAAGGGGAATGCCATGATTATAGAGCTGCCACCCCAAACCGAGCAAATCATCGCCCAAGTCGCCAAAGAGAAAGGGCAAAGCGTGCATGATTTTATCGTGATGAGCGCCTACGAAAAAGCAGTACAAGCCATGACGGACAAACCGCAAGCACAGGGCTTGGGCGAGCGTATTCATCTGATTTTTGCAAAGGCGGACTTTCCTGAACTTAGTTTACCGCAACGCACCGATCACCCAAGACACATTGAGTCATGAATGATTTATCAGTCAGCTATTTATTAGATACAGCTAACAAAATTTAATTTTACTACGGAAACCATTCGCCCTAAGCTCGTCAAAAAGTCGGTTTCTTTTATGGCTTGACGGGATCACCATGAATGGAGAGCGTAGCACTTTTTCATTTTGCAGAGTGTACTAATGTTATTTCAGAATTAAATAAGCCAGAACCTAATTTAAATGTCATTCGTTGGTAAATCAGCACCCCACGGCTTTTATTAGCACCATTACCAAGGCTGAGTTATTGTATGGCGTGGCAAATTTATCTGATGGCAAAAGAAAACGACAGCTATCCCAAGCCACCGATGAGATTTTGGCATTATTTGGAAATCGTACATTGTCATTTTGCACCAAAAGTGCCGAGCATTATACCAAAGTCATCAGCGACCGCCAAAAGCAAGGCAGACCTATTTTAATGGCAGACGCATTGATTGCCAGCATTGCCCTTGCCAATGGTTTGACAGTTGTTCCAAGAAACATCAAAGATTTTGATGGTATTGATAAATTAGCACTATTTAACCCTTTTAATCCATGAAAATCAAAATACCCTTTCCCAAACCCCCAATTTTACGGTAAAATTAGGGGTTTTTATTTTATATTCAATTCAAAGCATTTAAAGGTACTCTCATGACCCTACCCACAACCTACACCCCGTCCGAACTTGAACAAAAATGGTACACCACTTGGGAAGACAAAGGCTATTTTCGCCCAACCCTTGATAAGCCAAAATCTTTCTCTATTGCCATTCCCCCACCAAACGTAACAGGCTCGCTCCATATGGGACATGGCTTTAACAACACCATTATGGACGCACTCACCCGCTTTCATCGCATGAAAGGCTACAACACGCTGTGGCAACCAGGTACCGACCACGCTGGTATCGCCACGCAAATGGTGGTGGAACGTCAGCTTGGGTTACAAGGCATCAGCCGTCATGATTTGGGGCGTGAGAAGTTTATTGAAAAAGTGTGGGAGTGGAAAGGGCAGTCTGGTGGTAACATCACTCGCCAAATCCGCCGTCTTGGCTCGTCCGTGGACTGGTCTCGTGAACGCTTTACCATGGACGATGATTTATCCAAAGTGGTCAAAGAAGTGTTTGTCCGCTTGCATGATGAAGGCTTGATTTATCGTGGCAAACGCTTGGTAAACTGGGACTGCAAACTGCACACCGCCCTATCCGACCTAGAAGTAGAAAGCGTGGAAGAGCAAGGCAGTTTGTGGCATTTTAGATATTATTTTGCCGACAAAAATTTGACAACCCAAGACGGTAAAAATTACCTTGTCGTGGCGACCACACGCCCCGAAACCCTGCTTGGCGACAGTGCCGTGGCGGTACACCCTGATGATGAGCGGTATGCCCATTTGATCGGTAAAACGATTGTCCTACCGATTAGTGGACGTGAAGTGCCGATTGTGGCGGACGATTATGTAGAAAAAGACTTTGGGACAGGGTGCGTAAAAATTACCCCTGCCCACGATTTTAACGACTATGAACTTGGTAAACGCCACGAGTTGCCACTTATCAATATTTTTGATGAAGATGCGTGCGTTAAGGCGGAATTTGACTTTATTGCCAAAGTGGGCGAGCAGATTTCCGACCACATCACCGCACCAGTCGAGTATGCAGGGCTTGACCGTTTTGTCGCTCGTAAAAAACTCGTGGAGCAAGCCCAAAACGAAAACTGGCTTGAAAAAATTGAACCTTACACCCTAAAAGCCCCCCGTGGCGACCGCTCTGGCGTGATTGTTGAGCCACTTTTGACCGACCAATGGTATGTCAAAATCGCCCCCCTTGCCGAGCCTGCCATAGATGCGGTGCAAAATGGCGACATCAAATTCGTCCCTGAGCAGTATACCAATATGTATATGGCGTGGATGCGTGATATTCAAGACTGGTGTATCAGCCGTCAGCTGTGGTGGGGTCATCGCATTCCTGCGTGGTATGATGACAATGGCGGTGTGTATGTGGGGCGTGATGAAGATGAAGTGCGTGCCAAATATAACTTGGGCGACACCCCACTTTGTCAAGATGAAGACGTGCTGGATACTTGGTTTAGCTCGGCTTTGTGGACGTTTAGCACGCTGGACTGGACAGGGACAGATGCCGACTTTGACAACGCCATTTTACAAAACTTTCACCCCACAAGCGTCCTAGTTACAGGCTTTGACATCATTTTCTTTTGGGTTGCCCGTATGATTATGATGACGCTTCATTTTGTCAAGGACAAGGACGGCAAGCCACAAGTGCCATTTCACACCGTCTATGTGCATGGTTTGGTGCGTGATAGCGAAGGGCAAAAGATGAGTAAATCTAAGGGCAACGTGCTTGACCCCTTGGATTTGATTGACAGCATTGACCTAGAAAGTCTGGTGGCAAAACGCACCACAGGGCTTATGAACCCCAAAGATGCCGTTAAAATTGAAAAAGCCACTCGCAAAGAGTTCCCCGAAGGCATTCTTGCCTATGGCACAGATGCGGTGCGTTTTACCTTTGCAAGCCTAGCCAACACAGGGCGAGACATCAATTTTGACCTAAAACGTGTGGAAGGCTATCGTAACTTTTGTAACAAGATTTGGAACGCCACTCGCTTTGTCTTGATGAATGTAGAAGGCAAGCCAATCAGCGACACGCCCCGCCCCGAGCTGTGGGAGCTGTCCGAAAAATGGATAGTTAGCCGACTACAAAAATGCGAACAAGCGGTAAATTTGGCGTTTGAGACCTATCGTTTTGATTTGGCGAGCCAAGCGATTTATGACTTTATTTGGAATGAATACTGCGACTGGTATGTGGAGCTTGTCAAGCCTATCCTAAACGATGAGAGCGTATCGGACGAGCGAAAGGCGGAGATTCGCCGTGTACTGTTGTCGGTGCTGGAAGTTGCTTTGCGTTTGACGCACCCCATTATGCCGTTTATTACCGAAGAGATTTGGCAAACGCTTGCTCCCATGCTTGGGCAGACAGGCGAGAGTATCATGCTCGCTCCGTTCCCTGTGCCAAACGATGAACGCATTGACGAGCAAGCCGAAAGCGACATGACGTGGCTACAAAGCCTTATCGGTGCGGTGCGAAACATTCGTGGCGAGATGAAACTGGGCAATGCCGTGCGTCTGCCTGTGCTACTGCAAGGCGTAACGGACGAACAAAAGGCAAGCCTTGCACGCATTGAAAGCCAGTTTAAAGCCCTTGCCAAGGTTGAGATGCTAACCATTGTCAGCGATGATGACGAGATTCCGCTATCATCACAAGCCTTGATTGGTTCGCTAAAAGTGCTGGTGCCGATGAAAGGCTTGATTGACCCGACCGCCGAGCTTAACCGCCTAAATAAAGTGCGTGATAAACTGCAAGCCCAAGCAGATGCCATCAACAAAAAACTGTCCAACGAAAGCTTTGTCGCCAAAGCCCCCGCTCAGGTGGTACAAGCAGAAAAGATGAAATTGGCAGAATTAAATGGGCAATTGGCAGAAGTGGAGAAGCAGGTGGGGGCGTTGAAGGAGCTATAATTATGAAACCATCATCTTCTCTACAATCTAATTTGGATTATGACAGATTTCTTAGTAGTGCTAGTTTACCAGCACTACTAGTTGCTTTTGCCAATGCTAAACCAATCACAAAACCGTTTGTTGGTTTTGTGATTGAATCGTCATACAAGTGCTCAAAATACTCACCTAATGAGCTTACCGATGAAATTTATCAAAAAAACAATCAATTGTTAAGCCAGTTCACAAGTTTAGACTTTCAATTAAATGGCAAAAAACATCAGTTTTTTATTCAAAGCGATTTATCCTGCGATGATTTTTTTGCACTGGTTTATAAAAATATTCTCATTAAAGGCTCCACCATTGACAATGATGAATTTTCCAAATTAATTTTGCTGTCATTTTTTGCTTTGCGTGGCAGTCCTGATTTTAAATTAAATTTTTATAGTCTGGATTTACCAAGACAAATCGTTAATAAAAAATATTTGGATAATTTATTTAAACTATCTACTAACGTGAGCGATTTACGCCAATTAAATCTAAATTTTAGAGAGTTGCAAGAACAATTCATTACAGGTAAGAACGAAAGAAACACTCAATTTCGCATCAATTTACGTTATTTTTATGATAACTTTTCTGATGATTTGGCAACAATAAATATCTTTAAAAGTAATGTCTTAAAACATAACGCCAACTTAATCAAAACTAAAAATATTGCCCAAGAAAGCCAAACATTTATAGAGCGACTAAATTTTTATCGTGATAATGTTCTAAATCAAACCAAAACCCAACATGAAATTGAGCAATTACGTAAAAACTTAGGATTTATTTATGATGATTCTATTGATGAAAAAACCACACGCAACCAAGGTATTGTACAATATGTACGAGCCTATTTTCCTGATGAATGTGCCTGTTGCAAAAATCAATATGACATCAAAGACCGTTCATTTACCTATCGCCACAGCGACCGTTATTATTTAGAAGTTCATCATGTCATCTCTTTTGCCTCTGATAGAACACTTGACCAAATTGATAATTTGGTCAAAGTTTGCCCAACATGTCATCGTGCATTGAGCAAAAATCGTGCTGATGAACAATATCAAAAAGAACTCATTAGCGAAATTCTCATCAATGCCCCAAAAGCCAAAGAATTTTGTTTAAATTTTACTGATGAGAATGATTGCATTCAATTTATTTATGACAGATTAAGATGATGAATATACTAGATTTATTTTGCGGGGCAGGTGGTTTATCTTATGGATTTGAACAAGCTGGATTTAATGCCATTTTGGGCGTTGATTTTAATGAACAAGCCCTAGATACTTATCAAAAAAATCATAAAAATAGCCAAATCTTATGTGGTGACTTGACTTCTTGCGAATTAAAAAATGAAATTGTCAAAATTGCCAAAACCAATAATGTGCGTGCAATTTTGGGAGGTCCTCCTTGCCAAGGCTTTTCTTTAAAGGGTAAAAAGCTGGGCATGAATGACAGTCGCAATTTTTTATTTAAAGAATATTTAGAAATTGTACGGCAAGTCAATCCTGATTTTATCGTCATGGAAAATGTCAAAGCCCTAACCAATAAAACCAATGAATATTTTTTAACTCAAATATTAACAGGGCTAAAAAGTATGGGTTATTTTGTGAATTATCAAGTATTAAATGCCAAAGATTATGGCGTACCACAGAGCCGAGAACGTATTTTTATCATCGCCACAAAAAACCAACCTTTTGATTTTGATGCCATTGCCAAACAGCCAAAGGTAACCGTAGAACAGGCAATTTCTGATTTGAATTTTTTAAAAAGTGGCGAGGGGGATTTTTCGCAAGTCTACCCAACCAAACCCCAATCGCATTATCAGCAACAAATGCGACAAAAAAGCTCACTGCTGTACAATCACCAAGCGACTAACCACAGTTCTGTTGCCCTGCAAAAACTGGCAATGATACCGCCTGAGGGAGATAAAACAAGCCTACCTGCACATCTAAAAGGACGGCAAAAATTTGACACCACTTGGGGGCGACTAAAATGGCAAAGCGTATCGCCCACCATTGATACAAGATTTGACACACCCAGCAATGGTTGTAACTCACACCCTACATTACATCGTGCCATTACCCCAAGAGAGGCGGCTCGTTTACAGAGTTTTCCTGATGATTTTGTTTTTTATGGCAAAAAAACCGAAATCTGTAAACAAATTGGCAATGCCGTACCGCCAAGATTGGCTCATCAAATTGCATTAGCTCTAAAAACCATTTAACTTAATTAAAGACACCCCATGAATCAATACACCACCAAGATTAATGATTATTTGGAAAATTCAGCCTGTAAAATATTACAGGCTTGTCTTCTAAAATCAAGTTATATATTTCAAAGAAACAATATGACATCAAATGACATAGACCTAAAAGTTCTTGACAGTCAAAATAAAATGCTGTGCACGATTGACGTGCAATATAGCATGAACTATGCCAAATATGGCGATGTTAGAATTGACTTAATGTCAGCAGGGCGTCTTATAGAAAATACAGGAAGAGAAATTTGGAAGCTTAATAAAGACATTAAAGAGTCAAATGAGCCTTATCATTATTTCAAATCTCTATTTATTATAAATAAATCTGGGAAATATTTTGAAAAACAAGCTAAAAATATGCTGGGTGTTTTTTATTATTTTTACAATGGCAGTTTTGATAAAAATATAGATAATTTTAAAGCCCATAAAGCTGATTTTGTATTTTTCCTACCCACAAGAGTCGTTCTACAAGAATTGGAAAACAGTGCTCATGTGGTTATAAAAATAAACGACAAAAAGAAAAATGGCATTAATGAAAATCATCATTCGGCTTTTATCTGTTTAAATATTAATGAAATTTCAAAAAATTATGATATTCCCATATTTCAAAACAAAGATTATTTTTCTAAACACTTTCCAACTCTATTTCAAAAAGAATTAGATATCTTTCTTGGGAATAATTATGACTAACTTACTATTTCAAGACGACTGTATTTCCCAAATGCTACAATTAAAAAATAATAATATATCCATCAATCACATCATCACAGACCCACCTTATGCCATTTCATCAGAAAATAATTTTCATACGATGAATAACCCCAGAAAAGGGGTGGATTTTGGCGATTGGGATTGGGATTTTGACCCTTGTTTGTGGCTTGATGACGCTTATCCTTTATTGGACAAAAATGGCTCTATGGTTATTTTTTGCTCTTATCGTTTTATCTCCCAAATCATTCATAAAATAGAGCATTTGGGAGGCGTGGTAAAAGACGTGATGATTTGGCAAAAACAAAATCCCATGCCACGAAATATAAACCGCAGATATGTGCAAGATATGGAATTTATCATTTGGGCGGTCAAAAACAAAAACAGCAAATGGGTGTTTAATAAACCCGCTAACAAGCCTTATCAACGTGGGTTTTTTCAAACGCCCACACTGCTTGGTAAAGAACGCACCAAGCACCCCACGCAAAAACCCTTAGCTCTCATGAGTGAGATTATCCAAATTCACACCAATGAAAATGAGATAATCCTAGACCCATTTATGGGCGTTGGTAGTACAGGTGTGGCTAGCATGATGTTAAATCGTGGTTTTGTGGGAATTGAAAAAGAGTTGCAATGGTTTGAAATTGCAAAACAGAGAATGTGTGATTAACTCTTAACATTAAAAATCGTGAACTTCTTGGCTATTTTAAACACTCCACCTATTATAATATATGCCATCGTGGTGATTGGCAGTTGGCAGAAGTGGAGAAGCAGGTGGGGCAGCTTGGGAATTTGTGATCCTAACAACAGCAAATGGATCATCTTTTGGTCTATTTGCTTAACTTATTATGATAAACAATAGAAAAGTCATGAAACCTTTTATAAAATGGGCGGGCGGTAAGAATTCTTTGCTTGATAAAATTCAAAAACGCTTGCCTGATTTTGTTTACTCACAAGATTTTTGTTTGGTAGAGCCTTTTGTTGGTGGTGGGGCGGTGTCCTTGTGGGCATTGTCCGATTTGCCACATCTAAAACAGCTTATCATCAATGATTACAATGCTGATTTAACCAATGTTTATCAAGTCATTAAAAATAAACCAGATGATTTGATAAAATATATTGAAAATATGCAAAATCATTATGATAAACTCACAGACATAGAAAGTAAAAAACCTTATTTTTATCACAAACGAGATGTTTTTAATCAAAGAAATGGCAATGATGTTGAACAGGCAGGTTTATTTATTTTTTTAAATAAATCTGCTTTTAATGGCTTGTATCGTGTTAATAAAAACAATCAATTCAATGTTCCTATCGGCAGTTATAAGAAACCAACATTTATAGACAAAGACAATATTTTAAATATTTCAAAAAAACTACAAAATACAAAAATACTAACAGGGGATTTTGAATTGGTTTTAAATCACTTGCCAAATAATTTTCCTTGCATATTTTATCTTGATCCACCTTATCGCCCAATCAGTGATACAGCAAGTTTTACCGCTTATTCTGATAGTGGCTTTGATGATAATGAACAAAAACGGTTGGCAAACTTTTGTAAAAAAATAGATGAGATGGGTCATTACTTTTTATTAAGCAATTCCGATCCAAAAAATACCAATTTATCTGATGATTTTTTTGATGAATTGTATCAAGATTTTAAAATTGAAAGAATACAAGCCAATCGTGCCATTAGTGCCAGCAGTAATGGTCGCAAAAAGGTAAATGAAATTATAGTCAGTAACGGAGTTTAACATGAAATTAGCATTTGATGATTTTTTTAATAGCATGCCAGAAACAAATGCCACTTTGGATTATTTTACTGACTTTGATAAAGTAAAAAAGAATGTCGCTCAAATTGAGATCAAATTAAATCAACTGAATTATTTGTTAGGCAAAGATGATTTGGCACAAGCCGTTTATGAACTATATGCAGAATGCCCAAATGCGTTTTCTATCTTAGAAATACTGATTGCAGTTAGAAAAAAGGAACAAAAGAAAAGCCTAGATGAAAAAGGTCAAGTGGTAACATTAAATAACTACTTTCAATCAGCGGATAAAATTATAGATTTTCTTAACAATACAGGGCTTGCTGATGTATTTAGAGATAAAAACATCAAAAATTTAGTTGATTATGTGTTTGGCATTGAAGTAGGCTTGGATACCAATGCTCGTAAAAATCGTGGCGGAGACAATATGTCAAAAGCTGTTCAATCGTTATTTGACCGTGCTGGCATTTATTATAAAAAGGAAGTTAGAAATACCATTTTTACAGACATTGAAAGTTTGGGGGCTGATGTTAAACAATTTGATTTTGTCATCAAAACAAAAATCAAAACCTATGTGATTGAAACCAATTATTATAATAGCGGTGGCTCAAAATTAAATGAAGTTGCCAGAGCTTATACCGATGTCGCCCCAAAAATAAATCAATATCCGCAGTATGAATTTGTTTGGATTACCGATGGGCAAGGGTGGAAAACTGCCAAAAATAAATTACAAGAAGCCTATATTCATATTCCCTCCGTTTATAATTTATACACTTTGCAAAGTTTTATTGAACAGATAAATAGTGAAGGTGTTATAAGAGATTGGTGAAATGAGACTAAATCCTTATTTTGAAGCAAGTGATCAAACCTTTAATATCTACCAAGGTAATTGTATTGATATCATGTCGTATTTTCAGAGCAATTCCATAGATATGATATTTGCTGATCCACCTTATTTTTTATCCAATGATGGATTAACTTTTAAAAATGGCATTATCCAATCGGTTAATAAAGGCGAATGGGATACAAATGACAATGAAAACAGCATTTACAATTTTAATCATGAATGGATAGCACAATCCAGACGATTATTAAAAGACAATGGAACCATTTGGATAAGTGGCACACACCATAATATTTTTACCGTTGGTCAATTATTAAAAGAAAATAACTTTAAAATATTAAATATAATCACTTGGGAAAAACCCAATCCACCACCTAATTTTTCTTGTCGTTATTTTACCCATTCGAGTGAATGGATAATTTGGGCAAGAAAGCATTCTAAGATGCCACATTATTTTGATTATGATTTGATGAAAAAATTAAATGGTGATAAACAAGCCAAAGATGTTTGGCGATTGCCTGCCGTAAGCAAATGGGAAAAAGAGCAAGGCAAACACCCAACGCAAAAACCTCTTGGGTTATTATCTCGGATCATCTTGGCAAGCACTAAAAAAGGTAACATGGTACTAGATCCTTTTTCAGGTTCGGGTACCACAGGCATTGCAGCAACCATTTTGGGTAGGCAATTTATCGGCATTGATAAAGAATTGGAATTTTTAGAATTATCAAAAAGGCGTTATCAAGCAATTACACCCAAATCAAAATATGAATTTAAACAAAAAATTCGTGAGCAGATTAGTTTGGTGTAAAGGCACTTTAAGATGTCATTAACCCCACGGCCACCCCAAACACCCCACAATGAGCCGCCGCCACTGTCTCAATGTCAGGTGAATAGCCCCCACCCATGACGACAGCGACAGGTATGCCGTAGCGGTGGGCGACACTTAGCACCATTTCATCACGCTCATGACAGCCCTGCATGGACAGCGACAGCTTGCCGAGCTTATCGGTGGCAAGCACGTCCACACCCGCCTGATAAAAGATAAAATCAGGGCAAAACTCATCAATCAGCCTAGGCAACGTACCCGCCAGCACGCTCAAATACTCATCATCGCCCGTGCCGTCATCAAGCTCGATGTCTAGGTCGGACGGCGGTTTGATAAAGGGGTAGTTCTTTTTGCCGTGCATACTAAACACAAAAACATGGGGGTTATGTGCCATGATAGACGCATTGCCATTGCCCTGATGTACGTCCAAATCCACACTCAAAATGCGTTTGGCTTGCCCCCGTGCTAAGAGCAGATTGCTCGCCACGCACACATCATTAAACACACAAAATCCCTCACCATGGTCAGCAAATCCGTGGTGCGTACCACCTGATACCGACAATGATATGCCGTATTCTTTGGCGTATAAGGCACATTCATAGGTGGCGTGTGTGATGTAGCGTTCTCGTTTGACAAGCTCTGCTGACATGGGTAGTCCGATTTTACGGATTTCTTTGTCGGTTAGTGTGCCTGTTTTTAATTTGTGCCAATAGTCGGCGGTGTGGGTGGTTAGGATTTCTTGCTCGGATAAGAGTTGGGGGTGAAATAGGTTATCGGGTGTGATAATGCCTTCTTGGAGCAGTTTTTGGGGAATTAGGTCGTATTTTGCCATAGGAAAGCGGTGGGACGCTGGTACACTATGGCAAAATAGGGGCGAATGAGCGATTTTTAGCATGGCTTATTGGGCGGTGTGGGTGGGTAGAAAAAACGTCCGCTTTTCATCGTCCACAACCGCTTTTATCTCATCGCCCACGTCCACATAATCCCCTGCAAACTGGCTTGGCTCATCGTCTGCCAGCACGAGCGTCATGATACCCCGAGCCACTTCGGTAAGCCCTGCTAAGGCTTGCAGATAACAGCCGAGCGATTTGTCAGTCAATGGGTTAAACTCCACGTCAAAGGCAATCTTGGCACGCACTTCGCCGTCTGTGGGGTCAAACTCAATCCCACCAAAGCTCACGTTCATGTTCATCTTGGCAATCTCCATAAGCATGGCGGTATAATGACTCACAGGCACACTGTCGTCTAATATGCCAAATGCCGAGACAAGCTGATTGTCTTCGTTGATACGAAACACGCACGTCCAGTCGTTCTCACGGTCGGTAAAGCCCATGATAAGATGATGTGTGTGTCCGCCGTCATCAGGTGGGCGGTGGTCGTATTTCCAGTCTTGTTTGTCAAGCCACGCCATGATGTCGCAGGTTATGGGGTGCGATGTGGGCTTGGCGGTGGGGGCGGTTAGGATTTGTTTGGGTTTGACGGTTTTTGGGGTATCTGCCCCCTTGTCCGCCACTTTATCTGCTGTGGTGTCCGCTCCTGTATCAGGCTTGGGTTTTTTAAATAGACTTTTGATTTTTTTAAACATAAGGTTGCCTTGGTTGTATTTTAAAAGATTGATATTTCAAGAATTAGCATAACAAAAAATGGGGGAATTAAAAAGCATTATTTGGGGTTTTTGGGGATTTTTCAATTTGACAAATTTGACAGGGGCATTCACTTTTAAATCATCATTTACTTACCGTTAAATACTGCGGTGCAGGTAGCCAAAATGACTTATCATAACGATAATGGTCGGTGCAATCCACGATGATGATACTGTCCTGCTTTTTATGCCAAATAAAGTGTAACACCATATCAGACGTGTGATAACGTCCTGTTGTACTTAGGCGGTAAGACGGTATGCCGATGCGATAATGCCACAGATGATTGGTGTGGGTGTAGGTATAAGTATAATTGGGGTCGGTTGGCAACAGATTTCGCCAAGACGGGCTGATTTTGCCTTTATAATGACAAAAAACAGCATGGTCAAATCCGTGTTGCTCAACCAAATAAATAAAATCCACAATCGCATTTTGTAAATTGGACGGAAAATTAGGATATTCTTTTACAAATTCATCGCCAAATAAAATATCGGTCATAAAAAAGCCCTGTTTGTCATCAGGGCGTATTATATCAGGATTGTTTAGGCGTGGTTAATTTGTTTGGCACGGTTTAATAAAAACGCATGAATTTGTGATTTATCCAGCCCTTTTGGCAAAACAACCCTATCGGCATGAATGGCTTTATCCATACGCTGTCGGTCTAAGGCAATGGGCGTGTAGTCGTCTGTCATGTGTTTATCATGATATACGCCACGATAGATGTGCCGTACATATTGATGATGTACGGCATGGGTATTGTCAATGATAGGAGTAAATAACATGGAAAGCTCATAAATACTATGCAATAATGCATATTTTAAACATTTTTAATCTCGCAAAACAATCATCATTTTTGCCGTCATCATTCAAATTTCCCCCAAAATTTGCTATGATAACACTTTACAATCAAGAACAGCCCCATGACCCATTCAGCAATCCTACAACTACACCAAGTCGCCATTGGACGGGGCGATTTTATCTTGTGCGATGATGTCAATCTCACCCTACACGCAGGCGATGTGTGTCATCTCATCGGTGAAAACGGACTGGGCAAAACCACCCTACTCAACCAAACCGCAGGGCTACTCCCTACCACGCACGGCACGATAGAAAAATCGCCACTGGTGTACGTCTCTCATCAGCTGGGTATCAGCCCTGCCTTGACGGTCGCCCAAAATTTACGGTTTTTGTTTTCGCTGTATGATGTGCAGGCGGATAATGATACCATTGATATCGCCCTTGACATGGTTGGGCTGTATGGCTTGGGCGATACGTCTAGCGTTCAGCTATCAGCAGGACAAAAAAGACGAATCGGACTGGCACGGCTGTTTATCATGACCCCCACCCATGCCCCCTTATGGCTACTTGATGAGCCTTTGACTGCCCTAGATGTGGCAATGGTCGCCAAATTAGAAAAACGCATGGGCGAGTTTGCAGACATGGGCGGAGCGGTGCTTGCCACGAGCCACCAAGCCATGCAAGGGGCAAACCGTGTGCTAGACTTAGCGGAGTTTGCCCTATGAGAACCCTACTACAACGAGAATGGCAAATCAAACGTCAAGGGGCGGTGCAGTGGCTCTACCCCTTGGTGCTGTTTTTACTTATCATCACGCTGTTTCCGCTCGCCATTGGGGCAGAGCCTGCCACGCTGTTACGCTTGGCAAGTTCGGCGGTGTGGATAGCGGTGCTGTTGTCGCTCGTTATGGGCATAGAAGAGCTGTTTCGCCCTGATTTTGATAATGGCACGCTTGCTGAGCTTGTCGTCTCAAATACCCCACTTGCCACATGGGTAGCCGTGCGGTTGGCGGTGCATTGGCTGTTTAGTGCAGGCTTTGTGGCGGTGTTATCATTTCTAGCGATACCCTTGTTTGGCTTGCCTGTGGGCGACACGCTCATGCTGGCGGTATCTATCGTGGTCGGCTCGCCCATGCTTCTTATGCTGTCCGCCATCGCAAGCTCGCTCACGCTTACCCTAAAAAACGGGGCGGTACTTGTGCCACTCATCGCCCTACCCATGCAACTGCCTGTGCTGATTTTTGCCACAGGGGCGGTGGATTTGTACGCCACAGGGCTAAATGGCTTGCCCATTCTTGCCATGCTTGGGGCGGGCAGTATTTTGGCAGTGATGATAACGCCTTTTGTGATTGCAGGGATTTTAAAAATGGCGTGGGCGGATTGATTGGGGTTTTTGTTTTGCAAAAAGTATGCTACAAAGAAAACCGTTCGTGGTGAGCCGTGCCCCCACAACGGTTTTCCTACCCGAAGGTACGGCTTAGGGCGAACGGAAAACTAGTTTTACACACTTTTTAGACTACCACCATATTTTTTAATATCATACAAACACAACAACCGTTTTACTTCGGTTACTGCGTTTGCATTCAAGCTTTTATTTGGCAAATTTTCCATTAAATAACTTTTAACTTCTTCAAAAGTCAAGTTGTCATGATAAAAATTCCAAAATATCAAATTGTATTTTTTGTTATTAGATAGCGATTCGTCAATAGATATATCCATGATTGAGCTGTACTTTGAGTTAATCTGATTATAATTATTAAATTTTGTTGATGAAATATGAGCATTTAATTTCTTTTTTTGCAAATTTTTAATTCTATCCACATTATCTATTTCCTGACATATATTAGAAAATGCAAATATAGGAAAAATATTCTTATTAGACAGAATTGGATGTTTATTTATTATTTTAATAAGCTCTACATTCTCTTCATCAATGATATTGAAATAATCTCTTACGATGTCGTTTAAATTTCTAAAATCATAACGAATATTGTTTTTTGACCCTATAGCCAAAACCATATCATCGTTATCTAAGTTGTCAATATCATCTGTGATTGTTACAGCAACCCCACCATTTCCTACAACAATTTTATGCCAAACAGACTGAACTTTTCTAATTTCCATTGCAGAAACACGTAAAGTTAAATCTGATATTTTTTGGTAAATAGCAGAGAAATTATCTGTTTTTATTTTGTTTATTCTTATCGTTCCAATTTCACTGATTTGTATATCATGCTCTATAACTTCAGTGTTCATATTACCATTGTCAAATCCTACTAGCAAAAAATTATTTCTGATTTTTTCAGCTTCTTCCGAATTAACATCAACATAAGAAAATATAGTCTTCAATATACTAATTATATTCTCATCAGCCAAACTATAACCTATAAATATAATTGGGTTGTGCATAAATAATGATAAAATTTGAGCCTTAATCAACTCATATTTTTTATCAAATTTTTCATAATCTGATTCTGTAATAACAATACTATCATAATCAGTAACACAGCCATGAATTTTATAAACTGAACCATAAGGATTACTAAAAAGTATTTTATTACCAACCAAAGGGTTGAATTTAAAGACATGCTCTATGAACTGATCATAGTTTGTTGTAATAATAGAGCCAATATTCTTCCTTGCTTTTATTAAATCTGCCAACTCTGATTTTTTTCACTTTTCTCTGATATATCGCTTAAAATTTGACTGATATATATTTTAAATCTACTTATTTTTAACTCCTTATCCATGTTTTCATAAAAAATATCATTTACATCTTTAAAATCTGAACGATTCTTTGATATTTTTTCAAAATCAAATTCCAATTTTTCCGCCAACTTTTTATAATTCACCTTTCCCTCATTTGAAAAATCAGACAATAACTCCAAAAATAATCTTTTCTCTCCATATATATCAATGGCAATTTTTTCCAACAACTCTCTCCAAGTATAAGACACGTTCAAATATCTTAAACTAAAACCAGTTCCCAAAAACAAAACTGGATGATTTCTCATTTCTTTAAAAAACTTCTCAATACTCATAAAATAACCTTTGCACTTCCCAAAATTGCCAAATTACTTAGATTTTATCACTCGCTTGTCTCACATACCCCCAAACTCTCCATACTCCACCGTGGCACGCACGCCACCGCCAAATCGTCCGCCTGCCCCATGCCCAGACGGCAATACCCTGCATAGGCTATCATCGCCCCATTATCGGTGCATAGGTGCAAGGGAGCATAATGCACGCTCGCCCCCATCTTAGCAAGGGCGGTCTCCAAATGCGTGCGTAAGGTCGCATTGGCAGACACGCCCCCTGCGATGACGAGTTGTTTTAGCCCTGTCTGTTTTAGGGCTTTGGTGCATTTTTTGACAAGCGTGTCCACCACCGCATACTGAAAACTTGCCGAGATGTCCGCCCGTACCACAGGGTCGCTGTCGCTCCCTTTGGTGTCTTTGATGAGATTATGCACGGCTGTTTTCATGCCACTAAAACTAAAATCTAGCCCCTTACCCATCATCGGACGTGGCAAATCATAGGCATGGGGATTACCCCCTTTGGCAAGTCGCTCCACGTTCGGCCCCCCAGGGTAAGGCAGACCAAGCATTTTGGCGGTTTTATCAAAACACTCGCCCACCGCATCATCAATGCTCTCACCCAATATCTCATACCGCCCCACGCCGTCCGCCCTGACAAGCATGGTATGACCGCCCGAGACGAGTAGGCAGACAAAAGGGAAATTGACCCCTTTATCATTTTCTATCATCGGAGCAAGCAAATGCCCTTCCATATGATGAACACCAATGGCAGGTACGCCAAGCCCATAGGCAAGCGTCCGCCCAAATAACGCCCCCGTCATCAATGCCCCAATCAAGCCGGGCCCCTTGGTGTAGGCGACCGCATCAATGTCGGATTTGGCGATATTTGCCTTATCCAGCAGCTCATTAAATAATGGTACAAGTTTACGAATGTGGTCTCTACTGGCAAGCTCAGGCACGACCCCGCCATAAGTGGCGTGTAGCTCAATCTGGCTATATAACACTTGGGCAAGCACCCCACCTTGACCGCCGTTTAATTCACTATCATAAATGGCAAGTCCTGTCTCATCGCAGGACGTTTCTAAACCTAATACTTTCATGATTTGTTTTCCAAAAATTTGGGGTATTATAGCATTTTTATTTATCGTGAAAGAATTTAAAATTTGCCACCTTGATAAGAGCGAATGTGATTCACCCCTACACACCCGTATTGCAAAAAACATTTTAATTAAGTAATGTTAATCATTTTAATGTTTAAATTCATTGAAAAATTTATCAAGCTATGTTAATTTTACATTTTTAACCGAATCCCACACCAAAATGCCAAACACCCCCAAATCCCCCTTTATCATCGGCTTAACAGGCGGTATCGGTAGCGGAAAAACTGCCGTGAGCGACCATTTTGCCACGCTCGGCATAGACGTGATAGATGCTGATGTCATCAGCCATACCATCACCGCCAAAGGCTCGCCTGTATTAGATGAGCTTGCCCACGCTTTTGGGGCGGATATTCTTACGGACGGTGTGCTTAACCGCACTTACCTGCGTGAGCTTGTCTTTGCTGACCCTGCCAAACTTGCCACGCTAAATGCCATCACCCACCCTGCCATACGCACCCAAATCAAGCACGAGCTTGACCACGCCAGTAGCCCCTACGCCATATTATCCGCCCCGCTTTTATTAGAAAGTATTAAAGGCGATGATAAGGGTTTGACCGCCCTTTGTGATAGGATTTTGGTGGTGGACGTGCCGATAGAGCTACAAATACAGCGAGCCAGCAGACGAGACGGACAAAGTGATAAGGACATTTTAGCAATCATTGACAAGCAAATCCGCCGAGATATACGCCTATCTTATGCCAATGACGTGATAGATAATACAGGGAGTTTGGCTAATTTATATCGCCAAATCAATGCGTTACATCAAACATATCTGGCTATGGCAAACGATTTAGCAAAAGATAAATGATTTAAAAAGCACCTTGTAAGCAAATGCTTACACGCATTGATGACATTGGCGTATTTTCTTATGGGCTAGATTTTGGCATAATACGCACATCAGCAAGGATATGGCAAATGGATAAGCCAACATGGAAGACCGCTGATATTATGGAAGCCCTTATGGATAACGCAAGTAGCAAAACCCCTATGAAACCACAAACTCCCCCAAGTTTGTGGTTTTGTTTTTATCCATTTTATAATTATAAATATGGTTAAAAAGTAAGGTGTGTACCACGCACCTTTTAAATAAAAAATCATATTGGTACATGATATACACCCTGCCACCAAACAAATATTTGACAACTCAGCGACTACCCAAATACAGCCCCACCATCGCCACCAAATACAACAGCCCTGCATACGCCAGCATATTGACCCACACAGGTTGGGGCAAGCATTTATGACGCAAGCCCCAATTTAACCACGCAAACACAGGGGCAAACAAAAACGACAAGGTCATGGCAAAGGCAATCATCTTACCCACCATACCCCCAAACAGCCCAATGACCACCCCCGCCATCAACAGCGAGCCTAGCGTCCAGTAGCGAAGGTGTTTTTGTTGGGTGTTGTCATCAAGCGGTCGGTTTTGTAAAATCGCCACCGCTTGCTGATTGCCCCGTGAATAGCCGTCCACCGCCACGATTGTCGTGCCATAGATACACACAAACGCCACAAACAGCATAGGCAGACGTGTCCACTCGCCAATGGCGTGGGCGTACATACCCACGAACTCACCGACAAACTTACCGCCTTGTAGTGGCTCGCCATCGCCTATCGCCACCATCGCCCCCAACGCCATGAACATGAGTGCCAGCACCACGCTCACGGCATAGCTGACATTAAAATCACGGCGATAGCGGTGCTTATAGTCAGGGTTGATTTTGTTTTTTTCGGCAATCCACAGCGAGCTTGACACACTAAGCTCCATCGGAGCAGGCATCCAGCCCATCAGTGCCACCAAAAACGGCACGGCACTCCACACCCATGGGGACGGGGGCGACACAGGGGCAGACGGTATGGGATTTGCCATGACCATGACAAGGGCGACCAGCGTGATGACACTTAGAGCAAGCATGATAAATTTGGAGATGTGGTCAAGTTTTTGGTATTGTTTGCCAAAGATGAGCCACACAAAACTTATCATGATAATCGCATTTAACATTGGCAACGGCACGCCCTGTCCCATCATCATGCCAAGCAGTACCGCCGACAGTAGCGTACCCCCTGCGACATTGACGACTGTGGCGAACATATTAAACACCAAAAACAGCATGAGATAGCCACGCCCACGCTCGGCATAGCCTGCCAGTAGCGTTTTGTCGTTTTGGTTGGCATAGTCAAAGGCAAGGCGAAAAAAGGGATATTTTAAGGCATTGACCAGCACAATCAGCCCTGCCAATTGCCAGCCATAATACACGCCTGCTTGTGTGGACGCAATAATGTGCGAACCGCCCACACAGGACGACGCCATGATGATACCAGGCCCATACTGGCTAAAAAATGCGGATTTGGGCGGTGTGGATAAAGTAGTGAGTTTGGTTGTCATGATAAACCCCGATAAATAAAGGGCAACCCATGACCGTCCACACCAAAAACTACCCTGATGATGACCACCAAGGATAAAGACAATAAGAATGACACGATTAGTTTCCTACGTCAGTATTAACTGTATCAGGTTCACGGGTATTTCTCAGCCGTCATGGACAGCACCCCGACTAATGGAGCGGTTATTGTATAAAATTTCACCCAGCTTGACAATATCATTTTGCCAATTTTTAGCATAAAAAACACCTTGATAGCCATCAAGGTGTTTATCATTCATGCCGTCATATTAGGCAGGGATACGCAACACTTGACCCACATAGATTTTGTCAGGGTGAGATAGTAGCGGTTGGTTCGCTTCAAAGATTTTGTTGTACTCGTTGGCATTGCCGTACATTTCTTTGGCGATTTTAGATAAGGTATCGCCTGATTTGACGGTATAAAAACGAGACTCAGGCTCTGGGGTTGCCACGGTTAATTGGTCGTCCACTTGGGCAACGTGCTGAACGTTACCAGCAGCAAGCACCGCTTTTTCACGGTCGGCTTGCGATGCGGCCATACCTGACAGGACAACCGTATCAGTATTACCATTATAGTTGACCTTTAAGCCAGTGATATTAGCATTAGCTTGCACACGAGCCAACAGCAAATTGGCAATCTCTTGGGCGCTAGGCTCAGCAGGAGCTGATGTTGTTGGTGTAGGGGTTGTTGGGGCTGATTGCTCTTTTTTATTGCGGTTAAATACTTTATCGCCGATGTCTTTGGCAAAACTAAAAATACCCATGATGGCTCCTTATTTGGATTTGATAGAAAGTGTGTTGACGTTTAGCATGGTTTGTCTAGCAACCATCCTTAAACTCCCTGCTATCTTAGTATAAAATGATAAAAATTTGCACTGTATTTATGCGTAAAATTGTTATACTTATGTAGGGCATGCCTACCCTTTATAACACAATTTAATATTCAGAAATTTTATAGCAATAAAATGATGCTTTTGCATGAAAAATGGCTATCCGACCACTTAAATTTAAAAAATTAAGTAAAAAATCTTAAAAATTTACCCAGTTTAAGTGGTCGGATTGTTTTTCATCGTCAAAAACTTGCTTGATAGAATGACTATCAACCTGCGTTTTTTCCTTGAAAAACGGGCGATTCCCCTGCTTTTTTAAACAGGCATTTTTCATTACAAACATAAAAGGCAGGCGCGCCCTAATGACATAAAAAAACCACTTTTTAAAACTAAAAAGTGGTGTGTGTTTGACTTCTGCCTGGCTTATACTTTGGCAGACACGTAGTCAATGGCTTTTTGAACAGTGGTCAGCTCAGCTGAATCTTCGTCAGGAATGGTAATACCAAACTCATTTTCAAACGCCATCACAAGCTCCACTAGGTCAAGAGAGTCTGCACCTAGGTCGTCCATGAAAGACGCTGCATTGTTAATCTCGTCAGCATTTAGGCTAAGTTGCTCAGCAACGGCTGCTTTTACTTTGGCTTCGATATCGCTCATAAGAGTATCCTTTTTAACATGGGAATTTAAGAAAATCAGCACCAATGATTTGATGACTGAAAACTTGTGTATGATAAAACATTTTTGTCATTTGTGCAAGTGCTATTAGTACGCTCGTTCACAAATTTACATAAAATCGTGACGTACACGTGACAAATCACATGTACATGCCACCATTGACCGCCAGCACTTCGCCAGTGATGTAGCTTGCCCCATCACTTGCCAAAAACGACACCGCCGCGGCAATCTCCTCAGGCTGAGCCATACGCCCAAGCGGTACAGCGTCCAACATGGAGTTTACCAAACGCTCGTCTAGCTCTTCGGTCATGTCTGTCTCTACAAAGCCAGGAGCGACACAGTTTACCGTTACGCCACGAGAGCCAATCTCACGAGCCAACGCACGGGTAAAGCCCTCCACGCCTGCCTTAGATGCGGCATAGTTGGTCTGACCTGCATTTCCCATCTGCCCGACCACGGATGTGACGTTAATGATACGTCCAGAGCGGGCTTTCATCATGCCACGCACCGCACGGCGACTCATGCGATAGATGGCGGTCAAGTTGGTGTCAAGCACGCTCGCCCAGTCTTCATCTTTCATTCGCATGAGCAGACCATCTTTGGTAATGCCTGCGTTATTGACCAGTACATTGACCGAACCATACACACTATCAATCTCTTCAAAGAGCTTATCAATCGCCGCATCATCACAGACATCAAGCACACGCCCGATACCGCCCGACTCAGACAGATACTCTTCTATCGCTTCTGCCCCACGCTCGCTGGTGGCGGTGCCAATGACAAAATGCCCTTCGCTGGCAAACTGCTCGGCAATGGCACGCCCGATACCACGGCTTGCCCCTGTGACTAGGATAATCTTACGACTCATCTAATTGCTCCAATTTTTCTAAACGTGCTAATTTGTCCGTCGGCAAAGCGACAATCGGTGTCTCTTGGCGTTTGGCAAGGTTGGATAGGACATTGCCCGGTCCGCATTCAATCACAACATCGATTTGTTTATCGGCAAGTTTTTGCATGGTTCGTGACCACAACACCGGCATGGATAACTGTTCGGTCAAGGCGGTCTTGATGTCGTTGACATGCTTATGCACTTGGGCATGACGGTTTTGGATGACGGGGATTTGGGCGGTGGCAAATTCGGTCTCATCCAAAAGTTTTGCCAATGCATCACTGGCAGGGTTCATCAGCTCACAGTGCGATGGCACAGAGACTTTGAGTGGCACCGCCTTTTTGCCCAGTGCTTCTACCGCTGACAGCACATGGCTCACACCCACTTGTGTGCCTGCAATCACCACTTGACCAAGGCTATTAAAGTTGGCAGGACCTACAATGCCTGCGTTTTCGGTAGCATCTTCGCACAGACTGGCGACCTGCTCATCATCTAGCCCCAGCACTGCCGCCATCTGCGTATCTATCCCTGCCACCGCCCTTGTCATGAGCTTACCTCGTTCATGCACAAGCTTGACCGCATCTGTCAGGCTAAGCACGCCACTTGCCACCAATGCCGAGTACTCACCGAGCGAATGCCCTGCCAAACACAGCGGTGTTATTCCCTGTGCTGACAGTTTGTCTTTGACAATCTGCCAAATCGCCACGCTCGCCGTAAGCAGAGCAGGCTGAGTAAATTCGGTCTTGTTTAGGCGACTCTCATCATGGGTTATCTCCCACAAATCCATGCCCAAAGCACGACTTGCTTCGTCAAACGTAGTCTTTATCGCACTAAAATGCTCGGCAAGCTCATCCATCATGCCAATGGTCTGCGACCCTTGACCAGGGAAAATCACTGCCACACGTTTTGTTGTCATGTTACACCATTTTTTATCAAACATTCATCACGCTGATGAACGTGTCATTTTACCATAAATAATAAACATTTGTTTACAAATTATCGAATAAATTTGCAAGCAAATTTTTTACAATTTAACGCCCGATAGCCATTAGACTTCTTTTTAAACCCCAATTTTGTGGATTTTTTAAAACTTCAACCCCGGTATTTACAAGGGTTTTTTAAATTTGGCAAGAAGTCTATTTTTATAAAACAGTTGTTGTTTAAATTAAACTGTACCATAAAAACAGGCACGTCCTGCTGATAGCCATCAATATTTAAAATAAAAAAGCCAAGCTCATGCGGTCATGGAACTTGGCTTAGGCTTGGTTTTTACAAGGTAGAAACCAAACAAATTAGCTTTCGGCGGCTACTTTAAATAGCTGACGACCACGGTAAAAACCGTCTTTGGTCGCATGGTGACGAATGTGTTTTTCGCCAGTGGTAGAATCAATGCTTAGAGTAGCAACGCTGATACGGTCGTGAGAACGACGCATATCACGGCGTGAACGGCTTTTGCGGTTTTGTTGAACTGCCATGATAGCTCCTAAAATAAAGTACGGCAAATGACTGCCAAATTTAAATGAAAGTGGGTATCTGTGGCGGTAGCATCATTTTCGCCTAATCAAATGGGTGCAGATACATTAAACGCCCTATTATACCAAAAATTTGACATTTTAAAAGCCCATTTTTGCAAAATTTACAAAATATTGGCTTAACCCGACAGCTTGCCCTTTAACTGCCCCAACACAGCAAAGGGATTCTCGGCAGGTTCATCCGCCACGTCGCCCACGCTGTCTGTATGCATATCACAATCATCATGGCGTGGCGAGAGCGGAATGGCAAGCAGTAGCTCATCTTCTAGCATGTCCGCCACGGGGAGCATTTTTTTGTCATCGGGGCAAATCTCATCTAACAGGACATAATCTGCCGTCTCATCTAGGGCTTCTAGGTAGCCAATCTTGTTTTCGCTCTCTAAGATTGCCATGCGGTAATTGCCCGAGACATCCACAGGCATGGGGTCAAGACAGCGTTGGCACGCCACGGACAGCGTCGCTTTGACATCATAGGTTAGCCACAGGATTTTGTCTTGTCGGGCGAGCGTCAAGGCAACGCTTAGCAAATCACCACTAGCGATAACCTGCCCTGCTAGGCGTGGCAAGGCAGTCATAGGAACATCGCCCTGCCATGTAAAGCCGATGTCTGCCCATTTGTCAAAGGCGATGTTTTGGGGCAGTGTGCCTGATTGGTTCATGGGTGCGGTCATCTTGTCTTCATCATAAAAATTTGGCTTATTATTTCATAAAACCTGCCAAAATTCACGCAAAATTTGTGGGGCGTGGTATAATTTTTGTTTTTAGATAAATTTAGATACAGCAGATGAAAAGCACTGATTTTAGCAAGCTGGGTCTGCACGCCCAAACATCACTTTGGCAAGCCTTTTATGATGACAAAACCATACAGGCGTGCGTGGCAGACGTGTGCCGTTTTGATGAGACATATCGCACGCTAAAACGGACGTGGCAAACCCTAAGCGATGATGAGCATGAACAGACCGACTGGCTCATCGCCCTATTTAACCATCTCTATCAGCACAGTGCCATGCCGACCCTACTCGTACGTGGTAAGAGCGAGCCTGAATACTTTGCCAGCAAAGACGGCATGCCTGCCCGCATTGAGTTCGCTCATGGGTTCTTCCAAAGTGCGTTGCATGAGACAAGTCATTGGTGCGTGGCAGGGGCAACACGCAGGGGACTTGATGATTTTGGCTATTGGTACTGCCCTGACGGGCGAGATGAGATGACCCAACGCCAGTTTGAGAAGGTAGAAATCAAACCCCAAGCCATCGAATGCCTGCTGTCATTGGCGTTGGGGCGGTATTTTTATGTCTCAGCGGACAACCTAAATGCCGATTTTGACACATCAAACAGCACCTTTGCCACAGACGTGTACGCCCAAGCTCATGCCTATTTGCAAAATCCACACGCACCGTCTCACCCTTTATCCAAAGATGCCAAACGCCTGATTTGGGTGTGTTTAGACATGAATATGGCAAGGCAGGGGGTGATTTGTAAATATCATTTACCCCACAAATCCATCTAACACATTATCAGTTTATAAGGACAATCCATGAAAACACTCTACATCCACCCTGACAACCCCCAACCCCGTCTGATAGACGAAACGGCAACTGCCTTATCATCGGGCAAAGTCATCATCATACCGACCGAGTGTGGCTACCGTTTCGCCTTTGGGATGAGTGCCAAAGACGCCTTTGAACGCTTGGTGCGTCTGGGGTCGGATGAGTCTGATTTGCTGTTGGTGTGTCAAAACATCAGTCAGCTGTCAGGCGTGGCGGTTATAACAAATGATGCGTTTATCACCCTAAAAAATGACTTTTTGCCCCAGCACGCCTTTATCTTGGAGCCAACCAAAGCGGTCAATAAAAAAATCATCAGCAAAAAATCACTTCGCTTTACCACATCTGCCACGCCCGTGATGACGGCATTGTTAGAACAAATTGGCGAGCCGTTTTTTATCGCCCCACTCGTCTATCAAGGTGAGCCTGTCAGCGAGCATTATGACATCACGGACAAATTAGACTCACAAGCAGACATCTTTGTGGATGTGGGCGTGATTGATGATGTTGAGATAAGCGTGGTTGATTTGACGGGTTAGGATTTGTTTTTATTGGTAGATTTTTAAAACCCAAATGCCAATTTTAAAAAACAAAAAAGGTGCAAATCGCACCTTTTTATCCGTCTTGCCTGTTATTTACGGTCAGGCAAATTGATGTTCATTTCAAGCACATCAAGGCTCTCTTCATGACGCTGTTTGATATTAACATCATCAATCTGTACGCCACTGATGAATTTATTAACCACCGCCAAAATCTCACGCTTCATCTCATCCACACGCTCAGGGGTTAGGCGAGTGTTTAGGCGGTCGTGGCTTGCGACGATGACTTTTAGGCGGTCTTTGGCGATAGACGCACTGGTTGGCTCATCGCCCCCACCAAATAACGTACTCCAAAATCCTTTTTTCATATCAGCCCCCGAACAACTTAGCAAAGAAACCTTTCTTTTTGACATCAATGTGACGCAAAGGACGGTTTTCACCCAAGAATCGTGCCACGATGTCATCATAGCATTGACCTGCTGCCGAGTCTTTAAAATAAATGACAGGCTGACCGTGGTTTGACGCTTCTAGCACAGCATTCGACTCTGGAATGACGCCGATGAGTGGCACTTTTAGAATGTCATTGGCAATGTCATCAATGTCCATCATCTCACCGTGAGCGGCACGCTCTGGGTTGTAGCGAGTAATGATGAGATGTTCTTTGACGCTACCTCCTTCTTCGACACGTTTGGTGCGAGACTGCAAGATACCGATGATACGGTCAGAATCTCGCACGCTCGATACTTCTGGGTTGGTGACAATCAAAGCTTCATCGGCGTGATACATGGCAAGCTGTGCCCCACGCTCAATCCCTGCCGGACTGTCGCAGATGATGTAGTCAAAGCCTAGCTCATCAGACAGCTCTTTCATGACCGCTGCCACGCCTTCATCGGTTAAGGCGTCTTTGTCACGGGTTTGCGAGGCAGGTAAGATGTACAGATTTTCCTGCTGTTTGTCTTTGACCAGTGCTTGTGAGAGCTTGGCATTACCACTGATGACATCCACAAAGTCATAGACAATGCGGTTCTCACAGCCCATGATAAGGTCAAGGTTACGCAAACCCACGTCGAAGTCGATGATGACTGTCTTATAACCGCGCTCTGCCAGACCTGCCCCAAAAGACGCACTGGTGGTGGTCTTACCCACACCGCCTTTACCTGATGTTACTACGATGATTTTTGCCACAGGGCAACTCCTTATAATTTGGTATTACTACATTTATCAATTTAGCAATTTAAAAAATACTTTGTGCTCAACTGTCTTTTTTATCATTGCTGTTATTTTTACCCTATTCATCAATGATTTACTACCAGTTAAGATTTAGAAAAAATTTATCTATTTTACCATAATTTTAGGGCATGTTGAACTTTTGTATTTGCAATGAAAATCACGAAAAATCGCACGTTTTTCAAGGAAAAAGTGAAGTTTGATAGTCGTTCTATCAAACAAGCTTTTGACGATGAAAAACGATCCGACCACTTAATCGTGTAAATTTTAAGAGTTTTAACTTAATTTTTTAAATTAAGTGGTCGGATAGCCATCTTTCATGCAAAGACACCATTTTATTTCTATAAAATTTCTAAATTTTAAATTGTGTTATAAAGGTTCAACATGCCCTGAACAATGATAAACCAAACCCATCACGCCATGAGCGTAAAGATAAGCCCCTTATCTTCATCATAGCTGACTTGCACCGCCTTATGCGGAATGGCGTCGCTTAGGCAGTAGGTGCCTGCCACCGAGATCAACGTGGGGTTGAACTTTTGGCAAAAAATACGGGCGTGTTTGTCGCCTGTCGCCCCAGCAACCAGTCGCCCTTGTCCATGTCCATAAATGTGCAAACTGTTATCGGTAATGGCCTCTGCACCATTGTTTACCCCACCGATGATGATTAAATCGCCACCTAAGTGTTGTAAACTCTGACCTGAACGAAGCATTTGACCATGCACTCTACTGGTTACACCTTGCTCTTGCTGGGGGATGGTTTGGGGTGTAGGCCGATTGCTAAACTCGCCTGCTTGCTCTGATGATTTTAGTTGTGATGATTGAGATTGTGATGATGGGGCATTATTATCCACACTACTTGTTTTTGACGTTGGGGCAAAATGTGAGTCAACTGGCAAAATGCGTTCCATACGTTTACCATCAGCAGGAAAGCTCGCCAATCGTAGGGCATTTGCCTGCTCGCTTAATACACCATCAACCACGCCTATCGGCTGTACGCCCATCTGCCACAACATCTCAACCAATGCCGACAAATCAAGCTTACACTCACTGTCTAGCACCACAGGCACGGACGTGTTGTCTTTTAATAGAACACTTAGTTCATCTTGAATGGCAGTTAAGTCATCGGTGTGTAGTTTTAGACGGCTAAAACTGAGCATCTTGCCAAATAAAGTAATCGCTTTCATAATATTATTACCATTATTACCATTGTCTAACATTTTGTCAATTTTACCATTTTTTTGATATTTTAGGGTAAAATCACCGCTCTTATGTGGCTGTTTTGGTGTTTTTGATGATAAATGGTGTGAATTTATGGGTAAAATACCACAACCGCCATAGACTATAAATGAAGCTGCTCTTTGTGTTTCCACTGCTGGACTTTGACTTGCTTTTCAAAAGCGTTTAGGGCATCATCGATCACCACACTGACAAAATTTTGTAGCTGTGGGTGTGTGGTATCAATATTTGCTACGCCTTTGGCGATATGAATCATCAGTGCATCCAAGGTCTTTTCATCAAACAAATGTTCATTGACCGCCATGGTAACATTCTCACCGATATGGCGACCCACATTTGTAATTTGCGATTCTATCATGCCCCCTGCGATGGGAATGAGTTTAAGATATCGTCTTAGCTCAGGAGTGTCAAGGAGTGCCTGCTCAACGGAAGTACCAATATCATGCGAGAGCCTCTGCCCTGTCTGTGCCAAAAACGCCTGTTGCAACTTTGGGGCAAGCTCACGACGAAGCAAATCAAGCACCACACTTTCAAACTCAGCACGGTTACGGTTAATCGTCGTTAAAATCAGTGTGTTATATGTCCCAGACTGTGCCATCTGCTCACGAAAGTTATCAATGGCGGTCAAAATCACTCGGTCAGAGAGTTCCTCTAAGATGACATGATAATAAAACTGGGCAGATGTTATCCACTTTTTAGGAATGACCATCACGCCTGTGTCATGCAGTCGTTTGATGATAATCCCTGCTCGCAGCAGTCTTAACGCACGAAGTATGGGAAAACATGCCAGCACCTCATACCAATGCACAAAAGGGAAAAAGAACCAGCGATAATAAGTGCGACGCTTAATGGCCAGCAACCAGCGTGCCAGCAGTTCACTCACCCAAAACAGCGTAAACATCCCCCCAATGGCGGATAAGCTCACATGATAAGTCGCTTGATAGGCACTGAGCATGCCACTAAATCCGCCCCACTCGGCAAGTTTGGTCACAAGTCCGCTCATCAAAATGTTATCGGCAAATATCAAACACAGGTCAATAACCAGCAGGATAAGCATGCCGACATCGTAGATGATTTTGGTGCGACTTTGCTTAGCGGTCGGCTCTCGCTCGTCTTTGTCCGTGCCAAAGAGCGGAATGACATCGTCTGGCACATCAGAGGGTTGGGGGATTTCTAGGTCGGACAAATGGGGGGTGTGTTTGCTACTCATGGTGTTTTGCTATGATTAAACTTGTAAACATTGGGGTATTGTAAAACTTTTTGGGCAGTTTTAAAAGGTTTGGTTTTCTCATTATTTAGCCCCACCTTTTATTTAGACCTACTCAAACTCACTCATCATTTGCCCAACTCGCTCATCTTTGGCAGTCCACACCTTATCCAAAAAGTCAAACAGCTCCGCCTTGACCATCTCATCACTGTCGTATTTACCGTCTTTTAAATCGGTAAATAACCTCTCATCCATGTCCAGATGACGAATGTCCACCCCCAAACGGGTCATCTTACCTGCCCACAGCTCGCCATAGTCAGGCACACCATCAGGATAGACCACCGTCATGTCCAATATGCCGTCTATCTTATCACCCAAACTGGCAATGGCTAAGGCAAAACCTCCTGCTTTGGGCTTTAATAGGTGCTGATAAGGCGAGTTTTGGCGGGCGTGCTTGTCCTTACTAAACCGTGTGCCTTCTAGGTAGTTGAGCAGAACAAATGGCTTATCAGCGAGCAGTCCGCAGGCACGTCTGGCTTCTTCCAAATCCCGAGTGGCAAGGGCAGGGTTTTTGGCGATTTGTGCCTTGGAGTGGCGTTTCATCATCGGAAAGTCCAAAAAATAAAACGCCTGCCCCACGATAGGAATATAGAGCAGTTCATGCTTGGCAAAAAATCGGGTAATCGGCAACCGTGACTCGCTCACATACTGCACCACACTCGTGTCCACCCACGACTGATGATTGCACACGAGCAGATACCGTCCGTCTTTTTTTAGGTCATCAGGCACCGATATCCGCCAGTCACGCTCTGGCATGAGTGTATCTAGCAGGCGGTTGTTGGTGTTAATCCAGTGGTTGGCGATAGACAGCACCGCCTTGTCGCCCTGCTTTGAACCGATCAATGTCTTGGCAAGCCCCGCCCCATATAACGGCACGCTGATTGCCACGCTGTTGGCGACCATCGTCCCAAGCCCCGTACCTAGGCGGAGTTTTTGGGCAAGTTTGGGGTGTTTGTCATGGATTTTTTGAAAAAAAGATGTGGTATTAGGGTTATTTTTATGCATATGAAAACCGCTTATTGGATAAATGTAACAATTTGTGTCAAAATCTACTCATCATCAACCCATCAGAAAAAATGCCATACCGCACCCCAATGTCGCCTGATAATGAGTGTATTACCATGCACTATTTTAGCAAATTTTTATCAAAATAATCAAAAACATCAAAAAATAATTAAATCTCTTTCCAAACTAAAAATAAACCCTTATAAGTATTGGGGTTGAAGTTTTTAAAAATCCATAAAAATCAGGGTTTGGAAAGAAGTCTATTAAAAAATAATTAAAAATTATCAAAGTTTTCAAAGGCTTTTTTAAAAAAATGACTTTGAAAACAAATAAGCCGATTTTACCATCATTATTATTTAAAATAGAGGCCCTGGTTCAAAAAGTATGCTACAAAGAAAACCGTTCGTGGCGAGCTTGGGAAACCTAATGGTTTTCCTACCCGCAGGCAGGCTCAGGGCGAACGGAAAACCTAGTTCAGCATACTTTTTAGACTACTACCAAAATAGTCAAAAATCATGGTAAAAACCGCCCATTTTGACAAATTTTGATACAATTTTACCAAAATTTTATGCATTTTCCTGTAAGAATTGCCCCTATTTTAGGGCGATTGTGCAAAATACCAGTCCATTTTTACAATTAAAATAACCGATTAACTACATACTTATAACAAATAAGAGAGTTTTTTACGGCATAATAGTCTCATCAAATGGTTTGGGCTTGGTTTAAATATGTTTAAATACCTGTTTAGATTTTAATATCTAAACACCCATATCAAAATCAAGTCCAAGCCACTTTGGGGATTTTAAATTTACCATCTCTCATAGGAGTATTTTATGAAAAAAATTCTTACCATCACCGCCGTTTCTGCAAGTATGATTTTGGCAGGTTGTGCCAGTACTGGCACAGGCATGAACGACACCACAAGACAAACGGGTCTTGGTGCGTTGGGAGGTGCTGCCCTAGGTGCTGCCATCTCTAAGGCAACAGGTGGCGAACACACAGGTCGTGATGCTGCCATCGGTGCGGCACTCGGTGCAGGTGTTGGTGCTTATATGAGTCGTCAAGAAGCCAAACTCAAAGAGCAAACCGCAGGCACAGGCATTGAGGTTCAAAGAGACCCTGTTACCAATAACATTAACCTATCCATCCCAGAGGCGATTACCTTTGATGTTGGCAGATACGACATTAAGTCCAGCTCATATGGCACACTAAATCAGGTGGCTCAGACACTCAATCAGTATGACCAAACCACAGTGATGGTCAATGGTTATGCCTCCATTGAAGGCAATGCCAATTTTAATCAGGTACTATCACAAAATCGTGCCTCTGCTGTTGCCAACTATTTGGTAGGTCGTGGTGTTAACTCTTACCGTATTGATGCCATCGGACATGGTGCAACCACTCAATTTGGTAGCAGATACGAACCAAACCGTCGTGTTGAGCTAACCATCCTAGCCCCACAAAGCGTGAACTAATTTTATCCCTTTGGGTAAACCAAAACAGGTCATGTATGTGACCTGTTTTTTGTTTTTTAATTTTTCTTTTTAAAAGCCATCATGTTACAGCTAACAAAATTGAATTTTACCACGGAAACTGTTCGCCCTGAGCTATTTTCCGTCATGGTTCGACAGACTCACCACGAACGGAAACCGTAGCACTTTTTCATTTTGTAGAGTGTAAAATATTTTTAAACCCAATACATCACCACCCATGCCCCACACCGATTTATTCGCCCATTTTGACAAACATGACATCACGCTCATCATCCACAAAAAAGCCGTCAAAAACGTCAATTTTCGCCTAACATTCATAAACACTCGCCCCTGCTTTGCTGTCAGTGTACCACGTCATCTGTCCAATGATGACATTCACCGCCTTATCATGTCCAAGTCTGCATGGGCAATGGCTCACGCCCACAAACGCAAACACACCCACACCGACCACAGTCCAAGCCACGCCCACCCCAAGCTGTGGGGCGAGCCTTTTGATGTGGCGGACTATCTGACACAGCACCCTATCAGGCTATCAAAACAGCAACGCCAAGACCCCCACGCCTGCCGACTTGCCATCTATGAGCATGAACTCAAAGCTCGCCTGCCCACCCTAGCAGACACATGGCAACCTGTGGTCGGTCGCTTTGCCGATGAGATTCGCACCAAGAAAATGCACACTCGTTGGGGCAGTTGCAACACCCATGAAGCTTGCATTTGGCTATCCACTTATCTGCCTGCCTATCCCTACCCCTGCACCGAATATGTCTTTGTGCATGAACTGTGCCATCTTATCCATCCCAACCACAGCCCTGCTTTTTGGCATGAAGTCAAAAAAGCCATGCCTGACTATCAGACATGGCATAATTTGCTAAAAGGTAAGCCCTAATTGGCTTAGCCTTTGGCTTCATGGGCGGTTAAGGCTTCATTAAAAATCTCGCTTAGGATTTTGACGTCATTGACCCGTGCATAGTTTAGGCGAGTAACGAACGCGAGTCGTCTGTGTGGTCCTGTCTCATTTAGGGGTAAGGCAGTTACGTCATCGCCGATTTGCTCTAACGCCATCTTAGGTACTAGGGTTGTCCCCATGCCCACTTTTGCCATCTGAATGAGCGTGTTAAGACTGGCGTCCGAAAAGCCCGATTTTAGCTCGTTTTTATTCATGGTACAAACCGACAGCACCTGATCGGTCAAACAGTGACCCTCACCCAGTAACAGCACATCATTTTCAAACAACTCTGTGCTTGAAATGCTTGTCTTATCTTGCTTACTGTCTTTGGGGAAAATGGCATAAAAATTCTCCGCCCAAAACTCAAAGGCATGCAGACCATCAACCGCATAAGGCAGTGCCAAGATGGCGGTGTCAATATACCCATAACGCACCTGCTCTAACAGGCGTTCGGTCTGTTTTTCGGTCACCGCAATCTCAAACTGGGGGTACTTATCTTTGAGCATTGGCAACACTTTGGGAAGCAGATACGGGGCGATGGTCGGGATAATGCCTATCGTCATCGGGTAAGCAAGGGGCAACTGATGGCTGTGGGCTCGGGTCGTTAAGTCGCTAATCTCGCTAAACACTCGCTGGGCTCGCTCCAACAAATCTTCGCCGATGGGCGTGATAAGCACCTGCTTGTTATTACGCTCAAAAATCTGCGTGTCTAGCTGTTTTTCAAGCTCGGCAATGCCAAGACTTAGGGCAGATTGGGAAATGTTACACTCTTCGGCAGCACGTTTAAAATGCTTGTGTTTGGCAACGGCAAGGGCGAACTCTAACTGACGCAAGGTAATCATCACGCATTCCTTAATTTTAAAAAATCGTACCTGCTATTTTACACCTAAGTTTGATAAAACAAAACCTTTTATTTAAAACTTTTAACTGGATAAACCGTTAATTTTTGTTATCATGTAATGACTTTAAGGATTTTATCCTTTGATGAGTAAGCTCCAACCACTCATCACATTGACATTTTTAACAACAAACCATAGGTGACAATATGACTGCTATTATCAACCAACAAATTCCAGAATTTACCACCGAAGCTTTTGTAAACGGTGAGTTCAAAACCATCTCATCAGAAGACACCAAAGGCAAATGGTCTATCTTCATGTTCTACCCACACGACTTTACGTTCGTTTGCCCAACCGAGCTTGAAGACATGGCTGACCACTACGAAGAGCTACAAGGTCTTGGCGTAGAAGTGTATGCCGTCTCTACCGACAGCCATTTTGTTCACAAAGCATGGCACGATTCATCTGCTGCCATTAGCAAAGTAAAATACCCAATGCTAGGCGACGGCACTGGTAAAATCACTCGTGGCTTTAACATCATGATTGAAGACGAGCACGCTGCATTGCGTGGTACTTTCTTAGTAGACCCAGACGGTCTTATTAAGGTTGCCGAGATTCACGACTTAGGCATCGGTCGCTCTGCCAAAGACATGATTCGCAAAGTCAAAGCCGCCCAATATGTGCGTGAAAATGACGGCGAAGTTTGCCCAGCTGCTTGGGAGGCAGGTCAAGAAACCTTAAAACCAAGTTTGGATTTGGTTGGTAAAATCTGATTTGATGATTGGTCAAAAAGAGATAAAATCGCTCAAAATTTGGGCGATTTTTTATGGTCAAATGAAAAATGATTACATAAAAAACACAGGTCTCATACCTGTGTTTTAGAACCTATGTTTAAAACCTGCATGTAAAACGTTTTTGAAATAACCTACTCATGCCTTACTAAGCAAATATTGATACAATTCATCTTTTAGGGCAAGTTTTTTGCGTTTTAGCCCTTCAATTTCTTCGCCACGGCTATTATGGGCAATGGGGTCATTTTCAAGATTGGTAATCTCTTCATCAAGTTTGTTATGAGCATCAAAGAGTTTAACAAAATGCAAATCATTTTTGGTTTTTAGTTCGGTGATGAGTTCACGGTATTCTGGGAACATGAAAATTCTCCTGATTTATCAATGGGTTAGTAATATTCCAACAGCTGATTTAATGGTAACTTGTCCACCAAATCCACTTATTTGGTATGGCTTTATCTTAGCAAGAATTGGCGGTATAAGCAAGCAAAATTATCTTTTTTATGTGCTTTTTTGTATGAATTTTCTTTTTGGGATTAATTTAGTTTTATAAACTTAATATTAAAAACGTTTAAATTTTCTAAATATCAAATAACCCTTATAATACTAGGTAATTTAAACATATTCATAGGCAATTTATAGGTACACACCATGCTAGACAAATCTTTACTTGACGCTGTCAAAACTTACAGCACCAACATGACCCGCCCCATTGCCATGATTTTGGGACAAGGCGACCACGCCAAACGTGCCGAATTGGTGGACTTTTTGGAGCAAATCGCCAGTTGCTCGGACAAAATCGGCTTTGACAAGACAGTTGTGGACACTGATTTGTCGCCCATGAGCTTTAAGATTGCCACAGATAACCGTGATACAGGCATTGTGTTTAGTGGCATTCCGGGCGGTCATGAGTTTACGTCTCTCTTGCTTGCCATTTTGCACGCTGGCGGTCATACCATGAAGCTGGACGAAGGCATTCAAGAACTTGTTAAACGCATTCAAAAACCACTTAAATTTCAAACCTTTGTCTCGCTATCGTGCCACAACTGCCCTGATGTCGTGCAAGCGTTGAACCAATTTGCTGTGTTAAATGACGGCATTGAAAACGAGATGATTGATGGTGGCGTGTTCCCAGAATTGGTTGAAGCCAACAACATTCAAGGCGTGCCTGCGGTGTTTTTAAACGGCAAACCATTTTTAAATGGTAAAGTTGATACCGCCCGTATCATTGACAAACTGCAAGCCGAGTACCCCGACCTGCTTGCCGAAGGTCAAGCCGAACAGCTGGAAACCCAAGACGTAACTGTGATTGGCGGAGGGCCAGCAGGCAGTGCGGCGGCGATTTATACCGCTCGCAAGGGGCTTCGTGTGGCACTTGTGGCTGACCGCATTGGCGGACAAGTCAAGGATACCCAAGACATCGAGAACTTGATTTCCATACCGCTTACCAACGGCAATACCTTAGTAAGCAACCTTGCCACGCACATCAAAGAATACAACATCACCGTTAAAGAACACGTGAGCGTATCGTCTATCGAAGAAGTCAAAGGCGGTTATCAAGTTACCCTAAACACAGGGGCAAGCTGGACTTCACGCACGCTGATTATTGCCACAGGGGCAAAATGGCGTAAACTTGGTGTCAAAGGCGAAGATGAGAACATCGGCAACGGCGTGGCGTACTGCCCACACTGCGATGGCCCCTTCTTTAAGGGCAAGCCTGTGGCGGTCATCGGCGGTGGTAACTCGGGCGTGGAAGCGGCGTTGGACTTGGCGGGTATCGTTCAGCACGTTACCGTGTTGGAATTTGGCGATAAACTCAGAGCCGACCAAGTTCTGATTGACAAGGCAAACGCCAAAGACAACATCACGATTATCAAAAACGCCGCCACGCAAGAGATTACGGCAAATGGCGGTAAAGTAGATAGCCTTATCTATCAAGACCGAGTGTCGGGCGAGAATGTAACTTTGCCACTGTCAGCAGTATTTGTACAAATCGGACTGGTGCCAAACTCTGATGTTGTCAAGGATTTGGTAGATGTTACCGCTCATGGCGAGATTGAGATTGATGCCAAATGTCGCACCAACAAAGCAGGGGTATTTGCCTGTGGGGACGTAACCACTGTGCCTTATAAGCAAATTAACATCGCCATGGGCGAAGGCTCAAAGGCAGGACTGTCGGCATTTGAATATCTGATGATGAATTCTTGATTGGTTCAAGATTTGTATTTAAAAGCCTAATACCCAAAAAGCACACTTTATGATAAAGTGTGCTTTTTGTTAGCAAATAAATAATTTGCGTCAAAATTTTGTACGCTTGCTAATTTTTAAAAACAGGTTGAAACAATTAAAAAGCCAAGCCCCATCAAGGCTTGGCTTAATCAAGCCTTGATGGGGCATGCCAATCTTTTTCCCTTAATTGCGACTAAGGTTACAAGATTGGCTTCATCATCAAGAATTTTTACAAAACATTAAAACTTCCACTTAATAGCGACTGTACCGCCATTGGTACTGGTGTTTTTGCTAAATTCTCCTTGATATTGCCCCAAAATTTCAGTATTGGCACTTAGCTGATGACGTACGCCTAGACCGAGCGACCCTGAGAATTTGTCATTCTTTTGGGCAGTTTGGTTAAAGCTGACATCGGACAGACCATTAAATGAGGCACTGATGGTGGGGCGATGGTCGTTTTCCAGATGACCTGCCACGCTACCGATAAGCTGGGTGTTGTGATTGATAGGTTTGGCGAAGTGAACACCAGCAGTGGCACGCACGATGTTTTCACTTTCCTTGCTTACACTTACACCAAAATTATTAATTGAATCAGTGCCGCTGACAGACTCTTTATAACCATCACTAGTTAGGCGAGTGTAGCGTAATTGAGCAAATGGCGAGATGTGGTCGTTGATGGTGCCAATACGATGGTCGACACCGATACCAAGCTGGGTGATTTTGGCATCATAATCAGCTTTTGCTTTGCCTGTGAGGATATTTGCCACATTAATGTCTCGCTCGGTTTCGATATTGGCACGACCATAACCAACAAAGCCATTGACATTGGTGTCATCGCTTAGGGCATAATCGCCATAAACATAAGCCTGAGTGAGTTTGGTTTGTAGGTTTTGGCGAACCGAAGTACCTGTGCTGTCAATGTCGCTATTGGAGTGTCCGAGTGCCACACCCAGACGCAAGTCATCGCTTGCCATAGCGTCTGTCCCCACCACAAAGCCGTGTGAGTTACCATCAAATCCGGAAAATCCGTCTCGCTTATCGGCTTTATGTTTTTGTCCAACGGCTTGTAGCCACACAGAATTGCTTAGGTTATCACTGCGTTTAAACAGCGAGCGTCCGCCAGCGTCTGAGCCTTGCGTGATATCAGCACGGGTGGTAAAGATGCGATCGGTAACTGCGGTGGTAGCTAGGTTATGCTGTTCGTTGATGACGGTGGGGGCTTGGGCGTTAATCGCTGGTTCAAGATTTTCGGTGATTTGGCTTAGTTGCTCATCATCAAGTTTTGCCACAGTTTGTAGGGCAACAAGGGTTTTACCCAAACTGCTATTGGGGCTTGATACCGCTTTATCAAGTACACTTGCTACCCCCAAACCTGCGGTTTTATGGGTGTTTTGGACGGCATGAGCAAATACACCATCGTTGGTGTTGGTGTTATTTCCACCAGCATTTCCACCAGCATTTCCACCAGCATTTCCACCAGCATTTCCACCAGCATTTCCACCAGCATTTCCACCAGCATTTCCACCAGCATTTCCACCAGTATTTCCAGAGGCCTTTGCGGTCAGATGTACATTGTTGCCATCATAAACAGGCGTGATGGGAGATTTTATGCTTTGACCTTGACCATCAACCACATCAAATCGATCAAATTCACCCAAGCGGCCGTTTGTGGTGATGACATTTTTCCAGTCGGCAGATTGGGTTTTGACCAGCGTGTGAACCAAGTCAGAGGCTTGTACTGACAAATGACCATCGGTAAAGTTTGCTTGACCACTGATGTTTAGGCGGCCATAGGTGTTTTGGTTTTCAAGGCGAATGCGTATTTCATCGCCTTTTTGCATGATAAAATTACCAGTATGGGCTTTGGTTGTAGTGCCAACAGTAACCACGCCAATGGGCTTGGGTGCTGGGATATTGTCTTTTACCACCAAATTCACGGCGTTGTTTTTGTATTGGGTGTCTAAATTGGAGGTGATAGGGTTGCCCTCGTGGTCGAGAACTTGAAAATTTGTAAATTTGCCCGTGAGCGTGTTTGCTTTGACGATTTCGTCCCATTGAGCATTGGGATTTTGGCTAGTAATGAGTTTTTTGACAATGTTAGCGGCATAAACCGTGAGATTGCCTTGCTCGATGTTTAGATTACCTGCAACATGAAATTGACCATAGTCGGCATGAGTGTCATTTCGGCTATCACTACCAATGCCGATCCCTAATGTTTCACCAGCTTTCATGGTGTAGTCGCCAAGCAATTCTAGCTTACCTTGTATAACATTGAAATCGCCATCAAATTGCTTGCTTTGGGTGGACATGGTTAGCGTGCCACCACCAACTTTCATAAAACTACCAGAATAGTTGATGGGACTGGGGCGTAATGTGAATTTGCCAACATCGCCAGTTAAACGAGCGTTAGGATTAATGGTAACATTATATTGATTAACATTAAATTCAATGCCATCTGATTTTAGTTCAATCTTATCATTAGTGGTAAACCCTTTAAAGAAGTCATCTTGGTTGCCTTGCTCTATCTTGATGTCAGCACCGTTTAGCACGAGGTTGGCTTTGCCGGCTGTACCTCGTTCAATGTTATTCACAGCGACATTACCGCCACTAGACACGTTAAGATTGCCAGTGGCTTTCTCGCCGATGATCAGACGGTTTGCACTAATCATGCCGTCATTTTTGACATTAACCGTGCCATCGCCTTCGTCACCGATGGTGATGGTGATGGCATTGACTTGTGATTTGTGGTCTTTTCTTTGACCTGCCCCATCGATGTTGATGGTGCCACCTGCTCCGTGATTGGTTGAGCTAATCCAAATGTCTCGAGCATTGACTTTTGAACCACTATTGACATTGAGTGTACCATTACCGCCATCACCGACTATAAGATAGAGGTCGGCTTGTAGTTTGGACTCGCCAGACAGATTGACTGTGCCATGACCATGAGCGACACGATTGACCTCATCGCCCATGACACCAAGTAAGATGCTGTCGGCAGAGCGGACGGTTGCTCCATTTTCAATGTTGAGGATACCTGTTCCATACTGTCCAACCCCAATCCATTGGCGACCTTTGTGGGGATTGTTTGAGTCGTATACACCTTTTGCACTCATCGAGCGAACCACATCTTTTCCTGAGACAGTTACGGTAACATGGCTACCTTTGGTGGTGGCGATGTTGATGGGTTCTGCTCTGTCGCTACTTGTGGTGTAGTGTTTATCCTCATTAATGTCAAGGGCAAAAGCCGAACCGCTCGCCATCGCACCTGCCAGTACGCTGACCTTAAAAATCTTACCCGATGATTTGCCACACGCTTTGGCAAATTCGCACACGCACTGATAGATGCCTAAACTGCGGTTAAAGATAATACGATAAATGTGGTTCATAAGAATTCCTGTCTCTATAAAAACAAATACTAAGGATGAGTTGCATTAATTGGCAGAACTTACATCGATCAAACACAGCCCACAAACAATCAACCAACACTATTGTATAAATATACATAAAGTCATACATGAATACAACAGTAAACATAGTTATACCACAAATGTTTAACAAATACCGTTCAAAATTCCGACGTTGAGATAAAAGGTGTTATTTTTCATACAAAAGGCAATACAAGTGTTGTTTTAGCCTTTTAAAGTACCATGTAAATTTCAATGGATAACCCCAGCTACTTTCTCGCAATAATAAAGGGTGAAAATCAAACCAATTCACTATTGGATTATTTTTTAATAAATACAATCAATTCTCTTACCCAAAAACAAGCCCCAAACCATGTTGGGGCTTTTCACTTTATTTCATTCGACTTATCAAATTATCTTTCATCACAAACTGATGATACAACGCCCCACCAACATGGGCGATGACCAGAAACACCAACACATAAAACACCGCCCCTGTATGTAGTCCGTTCATCACCTTTGCCATCTGCCTATCAATACCAACCACACTTGGCAAACTAAACAGCCCAAACACGCTCACGCCCCGACCGCCATACATACTCATGAGCATGCCTGTGATGGGCATGGCAAGCATGGCAATATACAAGCCCAAATGGGTCAGATGGGCTATCGCCGTTTGCCATTTTGGCATGGGCGGATGTGGTGGAGCTTTGGTGATAAAGCGGTTAATGATACGCAAAACCGTCCAAATAAAGAAGCTTGCTCCGATGGATTTATGCAAACTGATGTATTCATCACCCATATTAATGCTAATAAATGCCACAATAATAAGCAACGCCCCCACCCAATGAAAAATACGAGTAAAAAGGCTGTGTTTATCAGTACGCTGTGTTGGCTGGCTTTTGGCTGGCGTGGTCATAATTTTTTTTCATGAATAAAAATGGGGGAATTAACTGTCCAAATCCACCAAACGGTGAGCGATTAAGTCCAAGTCAGGCACGACATACATCTCGCCATCTAGCGTTACCGCTTGGTACAGATAGTTTTCCTGTCTTTGTTCACGATTGGGCAAATTAGGGACAGGCAGCTGAATGTTAGCAACTTCTTCATCGCTTAGTGTGACATCCGTCACATCCGAGATACGCACCCGTCTGGTTGTCAGCTCGCCTGCGGTTTGCAGTGCCAAACGGTGAACGTCCGAGTTCCCCTCCAAGACGATGAGCTTGTCCGCTTCGATGTCTTTGGGAATCAGATGATACACCGAGACCTCTTGACCTCGCCATAGATATGTCCAGATTCGCTCATGGCATTCGTCCACGCTCATGATAAGGGCGGTTGGCACCAGCCAATTGGGCTGACCGATGGCAGGGATGGCGGTCACTTCTAATGTACCATGCTCAGCGGTGAGCAAGCTGACAGGTTCGAATTGGTGTTTTTGGATTTTATTCATTATCTATTCCAAATTAGCATTAACAGTATATTTAAACCCTCGAAGCATGTGCGTAATACGTCCTGCCAACTCCAAAGGTGTACCCACAAACTGGCAAAACCCTGAATCAATCATCGCTTGGGGCTGACTGGGGCAACCACTACTCTCAGGGCTTTGTGCCCATAGGTGACTTTTGTTTTGGGCAATTTGAGCAAGGTGTGCCGAACCGTCGTTACCCATGCCCGAAAAAATAATACCAATCAGTTCGCTACCGTATACTTCACTGGTGTTTTTGAGGAGCTGACTGATACTCGGCTGATACTCGCCCTCCCAAGGCTTATCCAGCAAAATCACCCGACCCTCGCTGTCACAGACGATTTGCTGTTCAATGGGGGCAACCAAACACAGTCCTGATTGCAGGCTTTGACTGGTACCCACCACACGGCATCGCCACTCGTTATTGCGTGTCAGCACCTTGGGAAGTCCATGAATCATCTCTTTGTCAAAATGATGTCCGATTAAAATGGCAATCGGCAGTTCAGGTGAGAGATTATCCAAAAATACCTTTAAGGCATCCGGTCCACCCATGGACGCCCCCAAAAACAACACGTACCGCCACGGGCGAGTGGTTGGGCGAGTGCATGAATGGCTTTTTTTGGCAAGAAGCTTGATGGCAGACACGCCCAGCGAATCACACAGCCGACGCAATAGCGAGCGTTGCCATCTTTGGTAATTCTCATCATGCTTGGGGTTGGGAGCCTCTTGAAAACCCACCAACACCAGACGTGGCTCATAAGTATCAATCAAGGCTTGCAGACTGTCTGATAATGGCGAATCAACCAACCACACCATGTCTTTGGGCAGTTTGGACTTTGCCATCACATCAAGCTGTTCGGTACTAAAACAGCCAATGACATCAAAGCCCACATCACGCAGTCCATCGTCAAAAGCAAACCGCTGACTGCGATTGTCACTGACGACGATGACCTTGACATCCTTAGGGTTAAAGTTGTGATTTTTGGGAACAACTTTTAAAATCTGCTCTTCAAGCTCACCAAAGGTCTTATCAATCTCGGCATGAATGGACTGCACTTTGGCTTTGTCGGCTTGAATTTTATCATGCCAATACTGTGCTGCCACACTCAGGGGTGTCGCCCTTGATGTGTCAGTATGATTGCCATGATTGTCGTTTTCCATTATCTCATCACTTAGCTGGCTTTAACATCAAGCAGATTGCCAATACGCTCTAACAACTCCACCTCTTGGAATGGCTTACCCATGTAATCATTAACACCAATCTCAAAGGCACGATCTCGGTGTTTCTCGCCTGTTCTTGATGTGATCATAATGATTGGCAAATGGCTCAAACGAGAACTATGACGTACCTGTGTGGCAACCTCAAATCCATCCATGCGTGGCATCTCAATGTCAAGCAACATCAAATCAGGCATGTTGTCCTGCAAAATCTCAATGGCATCAACACCGTCTTTGGCGACAATTACCTCAAAGCCTTGACGTTCTAGGAAACGAGAGGTTACCTTACGTACTGTTACCGAATCATCTACCACCATGATAAGATGACGACGGCTGGCAGTGGGTTCTACCTCTTTGACCTCTCGTTTTGCCTGAGCGGTACGCATGAGTGCTAACAGGTCAAGGATGAGCATGACCGAACCATCGCCCATGATGGTTGCCGCTGAAATGCCCGATAAGTTGGACAGTTGGCGACCCAATGGTTTTACCACAATCTCAATACGAGAGCCTACAATTTCATCCACTTGTAAGGCAAGAGCTTGTCCTGTTTGTGTTTTGATGATGATGACAGGCAAGGTAGTACCTGAGATAATCTCATTAAAATAATTACCCGCCAAAATTTCATTAAGATAACGCAAGCGATAGTTTTTGTTGTCAATCTTGATGGTGTTTTTGCCCGACTGATGATAAGCCAGTAGTTCGGTGGCATTCATCTGTACCACACTCTCAATCTGCACCAACGGAATGGCATACTGGCGGTCAGCCGCTCGTACAACAAGCACATCTGACATAGATACAGTCAGTGGTACACGAATGATAAAGCGAGAACCTTTGCCAGACTCTGACTCTACCGATACCGAGCCACCCAACTGACGAATCTCTGTTCGCACAACATCCATGCCCACGCCACGCCCTGATATTTGAGTTACTTTGCTTGTGGTAGACAGACCTGCGTTAAAGATATATTGCATGATATCACTGTCAGAGAGCTTCTCATTGGGGCTGATAAGTCCTTGACTGATGGCTTTATTACGTACCGCCTCCACGTTCACGCCTGAACCATCATCAGAGAGCAAAATAACCATCTCACCGCCCTCACGCATGACCTCCAACACGATACGTCCTGTTAGTGGCTTGCCCATCTCGCTCCGTTTGGCGGGCGTCTCCACACCATGGTCAACAGCGTTACGAAGCATGTGTTCTAGCGATGATGTGATGCGGTCAAGAATGCTTCTGTCCATCTCATCATCGGCGTTAATCACTGTCAGCTCAACATTTTTGCCAAGCTCGCTGGCCGTTTGACGCACGATACGTTGCAAGCGTGGGGTTAGACGTGAAAAAGGCACCATCCGTGAATTCATCAGACTGTTTTGTAAGTCCGCTTGTGTGCGTGACAGTTGTAGCAATAAATTTTCGCCATCACGGGTCTTATCAAGCATGGTTGCCTTAATGTCTAGCAAATCCGACGCCGACTCTGAGAGTGATTTTGACAGCTGGTTTAGTGATGAATATTGGTCCATCTCCAAAGGGTCAAAACCCTCATCTAAACCATCATCATCAATCTGTGCCAAAATCTGCTCTTCTAGCTCAATATCCATCCGACGCAACTGGTCAAACAGACGCTGAACCGTAACACCCATCTCCTCAATACTGCCTGTGATGCTGGCAAGATTCATGTCAATACGAGCACGGTTAATCGCCGCCTCGCCTGACAGGTTAATCATGCGTTCAAGTAATGGGGCTGAGATGCGAATCATCTCATTGCTATTACTGCTGTCCACGCTCTCACCAAACACACCTTTCATAGGTGGCATGTGACTGATGTCACGGACATTTTTAGATGCTGTCAAAAAGGCTTGGTATTCGTTGATGACATTAATTTGTTTTTCAAGCGAAACCACAGGCACTTCATTTAAGTTGTCAGGATTTTTGACAAAATGTCGCAGGGCATCCACCAGTGGCGTAGGATGTGGTGGGTTATAATTGTGTTCAAGCAATCCAATCGCTGATGTAATCCAATCATGACAGGCAAAGAGTAGATTTGTTACCATGCGTGTGGCGGGCAAGCGACGGTTTGCCAACTCTTCATAAACGGTCTCCATCTCGTGAGCCAAATCGGCCATGCCGTTGGCAGAGACCATTCTCGCCCCACCTTTGATGGTGTGTAGCTTACGCTGTAATGACTGCAAACTTGCCACATCTGATGTGTTGTTACGAAACGCCACAAAATCTTCGCTACTGCTCTCAGCAAGTTCTTTGGCTTCTTCTAAGAATGTAGCCAAAATGTCCTTATCAGGCAGCACATTCTGCCATGAATCATTGATAAAACGCTGATATTTGACCGTCTCATCAAGTGGTGCTTCGCTTGTCTCTGGCGTGGATGGCGTTTTTTGGTCTTGTTTGGTGTCAAGCATGGGAATGGCTATTGTTGCCCCCTCTGGCACTTTCCCTGCGGACAAATAGGCTTGCAAATCAGCAATGGTATTATCAGCAAAGAAAGACTGCTTGGTATTTTTAACCGCATCCAACTGCAAAGACAACACATCCTGCACACGTTGCATGGTACGCACCCACAGATCGGTAACGGTCATCTGCTTGTTTGTAAAACGTTCGTACACACTCTCTGCTTCGTGAGTGAGATCACCAATACTACTAATGCCTGCCAATCTCGCCCCGCCTTTGATGGTATGTAAATGACGTTGCAAAGTTTTTAGGTGGTCAAGGTTGTCTTTGTCATCACGCCATTGCCCAAAAACTTCTGTCACCTCAGCATCAAGCTCTAATGCTTCATCCAAAAAGATTTCTAGCAGTTCATCATCGGTGCTAATTGTCTCCAAACGAATGGGGGCTGACTGCGATGCCTTTTCATCATCTGATGTCTGAGATGCAGTGGCATTTGTCTGGGCGGACTGCTCTGTTAAGACATTTGCCAGTTCTTGGTAATAATTGTTTTGCTCTGATGTGATGGTATTTAGATGATTTAAAGCCTCTTTATTTACCGTCAATGCCATGCTGCCTGCCATGGCATCAAACAGCCCAATGAGCTCATGATGCACCGCAAGCAAGGCATCAATAAAGCCATCATCTTTGGCCTGCTCGGGATGTTCTTTTATGAGCTCATAGGCAGATTTTAAGGACATGAGCAGGTTTTGAAATTTTGGTAAGTCATGCGTACGTTCTAAGAGCGTCTCAATTTGAGCAAGTTGTGTTTTGGCATAGTTTTGTACAACATCATGCTCTTTGCCAACCACATTTTCCAGTTCAAGTTCAGCATCTAGCAGTTCATCAATGCCATCAATGAGAGTCTCTACATGATAAATATCATTCTCATCAAGCATTAATTCTTTGATTTCTTGTTTATCATCAGCAAGCTCTCCCAACTCTTGGGCACTGATGAGATTATCATCGGTTTGATTGTAAGCATTTAAATAACCATCAATGAATGCCACCGCATTTTTGAGTGCTTGTTTGTGCTTATTGCCCATCGGTGCGTCATGATGCTGTAAACTTTGCAAACCACGCTCAATGATGGCACCTACCTCGCCTACCTCCACAAGCGGTGTTAAACCCGATGCCCCACGTAAGGTATGAAATGCACGCACCACGTTATTATCCACAGGCGTTTTAGCATCTGCTTCATGCGTATCTAAAAATGTGGTTACCTCTGCCAAAAGCTCTCTGGCTTCTTCAATAAAAATCTGACACAGCATGTCCTCTTCATCATTTGCAGGACTTCTTGGTGTCGTACGAGACATTAACTGACCTGCCTGCTCTACCAGATTAAGTGCTTCGTGGGCAGGCTTGGTTTTCTTGGCAGTTTTGTTCTCTTGGGTGTTGTTTGCCTCTTGGATGACCTCATCATTGCCAATATCTTGACCCGATAAGTGTTGTGCTGATGGTTTTGTCAAAACAGGTTCAGACACCAACCCTTTGTCATCTAATGATTGCCAACCAACATCAATACGCTTGTCAATATCGCCATCTTGGATATCGGTATCTTTATCCAAATCATCATTGACATCTAGCACACGATAATCAAAGTCTTTGCCATACCCTTTGCTATACGCATGAGCCACCGCTTCCCACAGCTTTATCTTGGCAGGATAATCATCAGATTTGGATTTAAAGATTGACACCAATGCACCAAACTCACCAATCACATCGCCAATGAGAGCTTGCATGCCAGCATCCATCGGTACAGTCTCATCTAGGACACGGTTTAGCATGTTTTCAATAGACCACGCCAACTCACCCAATTCATACGCCCCAACCATACGCCCTGAACCTTTTAGCGTATGAAAACCTCGGCGGATGTCGGTCAGCGTGCCTTTGTCAGGACTGCTTTGGTATTTATCAAAAAGCGGAATGATGGTCTCTAAGACCTCGCCTGCCTCTTCAATATAAATCTCACGAATGTCCTCATCAACTTCCATCGGTTCATACGTGGTCGCCTTAGCAGTCTCAATAAAAGGCATTAACACATCTGGTAGCGTGCTTTGTGTTTTTGATGATACTTCATCAACATCAACACCATTTAAACCGTCGCCAACATCACTTGTTGATGCCTGTTCTGCCTCATCAATTACCCTCTCATCGTCGCCAGCACTCATGTCAGTTTCATCAGATGCCAAATCATCTGCCACATTCTCATCTGCTGGCTTAGGAGCACCTTCATCCATAGGTCTGCCCGCCAAAATGTTATTGGCACGCATGACCACCAGTGCATTATCCACACTGGGAGATTTGGTATTGGCAAAATCTTGCACCATGATGGGGATAATGTTGGCGGTCTCACTGACAATGGCCACCACATCAGGGCTGATTTTAATCGTCTCATCTAGGACACGGTTTAGCATGTTTTCAATTGCCCAAGCGGTTTCACCCACTTGCAACGCTCCAACCATACGCCCTGAACCTTTGAGTGTGTGCCAATTACGGCGGATTTCTTTGAGTGCTTTTAGATTGTGGGGGTCAGCTTGCCATTTTGGTAGGTGCGTGTGCATCTCCTCCATGACCTCATCAACTTCTTCGATGAAAATCTCACGAAATTCTTCATCATGGCTAAAATCATCTTCTTTTAGGCTTGCCTTGGCAGCAATATAAGCTTCGCTTAGAGAGTCTGTATCTTGCCCATCATCCAATACTTGCTCGGTAGGTTCATCTTGTTGGTAAGTTTTATCATCAGCGTCATCAGCGTCATCTTCTCCGATAAGAATTTGCTCTGTTTCATTTGACTGTGGTTCATCTTGTCTTTGGTTGGTAAAGTTGTCCGCCAATTTAGGCTCAACCAATACCACATCCTGTTCAGAATCGCCCTCCGATTTGGGTTCGTGAGCCATCTCATCATCAAAGACAACCTTATCGGACACATTTTGATCATCATCTGTTTGAACAACATCCACATCAGTCGTCATCTCATCTGCATTTATCTCATTAGCAGATGGCTCATCAAAAGCCAATAACTCACTGCTTGCAAGACTTGGTACAACATTATCTACCGTGCCTTCATTGACATAATCAGACAACAAAATCTCATCATCTTGGGCAGCATACACGCCATCTTCTGCTGTGCTTGGCTCTTGGTCGGATAACTCATCTACCAACAATTCATCATCATGGTCATCATCGTCATCTAAGGTCAGTGCAATACCATCATCAAACAAATCAAGCTCAATATCATCAGACAGTTGTTGGGCGATTTGTGGTTCATCTTGATTTTGGGTGTCTTGATTTTGGGTGTCTTGGTTATTTGATAATATGGGTTCATCAATAAAAATATCATCAAAGAGTTCATCGTCTGAAATATCAAAATCGGTTTGGTTATTAGTGCTTGTTGCAACATCATCAATACCAAAGTCATCATCAAAGCTAAGCGTGTCATCAAATAAATCATCAAAATCATCTTGAAATGCTTGGCTGATTTGGTCGTCTTGGGTGTTATGATGATTGACATCTTGGTAACTGGTATCTGTGACATTGGCATGTTCATCTGGCGTTATGGCAACTGTCTTAGCATCTTGATGGATATCCAGATTGGCATCATCAATGCTGACATTATCAGCATCGGCATTAGCATTTATCACATCATCATCCACAGAGACATCATCTGTTGGCAACGCATTTGTAACTTGCTCTTGATGATTATCTTGATGGTTATCTTGGGTACTGTTTTGTACAGACAATTCATCAGTATGACTCACAACAACATCTTGTGCATGGTGGACCTGCTCATTATGGGCATCCAAATCTACACCCAAATCCATATCTGCATTTGTATCCACATCAAGCGTCTGTTGGGCATCATCTAAATGCGTCTGCGATGATAAAGCGGGCAAATGTTCGCCTGCATCATCATAAACCGTGGCATGCTGATGGGCAAGACGTCGTGCCATCTCCACATCAGACAGTTCAGGTTCGTTTAGATTGGCATCAAGCAATAATTTTTGCACATCATCGGCACATTCTTCTATCCGGGTCAGCAGTGCATGATCAAATATTTGCTGTGCCAAATTATCAAGGAACATCTCAAATAAAGACAAGCTCTCTGCGGTCTTATGGGCAATTTGCCATGACAGATGATTTGGTGATTTGTCTTGAAGCAGGGTGAACACCTCCGCCATTTTTGTTGCCACTGTCGCTGCATCAAACAATCCTAGGTCATTAAAACTTTTGACCAACACCTCAAAACTCTTAGATGATGGCAGTTTATCAGTTTGCTTATCTTGTAGGTAATCTAAGAACTTATCTTTAAACTGCTCCATCAAAATACGCACATCACGAAGTACATCATTGTCATTGGCAATCATTTCATCATGATGATTGTCTTTGGTGTTAATAACCTCGGCGGTACTGGTGATGGCGGTATACAAATCTTGGAGCTGAGTGTTTATTTGCCATTGCATTTGAGCAAACATCTCATTACTACTTTGAGCGGTGGTGGCATCATTGATGATTTGTTCCACATAGCGAGCATAAAATGACCAACCACGTGCTGACAGTTGCTCTTGTAGGGCAGATAAAACATTTGTCTCAATCTTGTTATCTGCCAACGCAAAGATTAGCCCTTCAATGGTGGTTAATACATGGGAAAAGAAAGTTTGATTGTCCGTTAAAATCTCATTGAGACGTTTTAAAAAGTTATGAGCTTGTTCATTGAGTGTGTCCAGATTGGCAAGTGCCACATAAATATCAGCAATGACATTTTCAAGCCAAATACTCGCTTCAAGCTCTGGGGTAATGCCTGCCTTTTGAAAAGCAATCACACGGTCAAGCTCACCTAAAATATGGGCATAATAAGATGGTAACGGCTTGGTATTTAGTGCTGTATTTTCAAGCCATAATACCGTGATAAGCCACAACCTTTGCAATACAGGCTCTACTGTTGCCCCTGCCAAATGTGTACTAAGGTTACGCAATTTGGTTAATTGTTCGCCATTGACCCCACTTTGGATAAGTTGCCCTGCAAGCGTTCGCCATGCCTGATTGATTTCTTGATAATTATTATCATCTAGTACGCTTGGCTGTATGGCATGTAACTGTATTTGTTCACTAAATCGTTCGTGGACAACTGATTGCAAAATACTTTGTTTGTCTATATTATTGTCCCCCAAATGAGCACTCACCAAATTCAAATAATAGATGCGTGAATTTAATAAAGAGCGTCGCAAAAATCCAGTGGTGGCATAGCGATTTATCTCATGCTGTAACAGATGACTGGCATAGATGATTTTTGGTGCTAATACCGCAGGGTTGCCCACTTTTGTAAAATAATCAGCAGTTTGGGCGATGGTTTGGGCAAGTTTGGTAAAGTCGGGTAAATTTGCCATGACAAGCACGTTGCCAATAATGTCATATTGACGAGCAAAATGAGCCAAAAGCTCAGATGGCGATGGTGCTATATGGGCATGCAACGCCCAAAATTCCTGATTTAATGGGTCAATGAGCCATTCTAATGCCACTAATTCATTGGACTGCTTAATCATCTTATCATCCTAAAACAATCTTAAAAATAATATCTTGATCGGCTTACGCCATTTTTAAATCATTATTTGATGTGGGTGGTCATTTATTGGCTTATTTTTTGCCAAGCATTAATTTGTCCGTTATCCACACGTCTCATACTGGGGTGTTGCCAAAACATGGCCTCATTGGGAGCAAGCAGAACATAACCCCCAATGTCTAAATTCTGCACAAAATATGCCAAGATGTCTCTTTGGTCAAATTTTCTAAAATAAATCAGCACATTTTGACAAATAATCACCTGTTGCTTAGGCAGTTCAAGTGGTGTTTTTGCAAAAAGATTATGCCAAAAAAAATGAGTGTGTTGTCGGATTGCTTGATTCACTTGCCATATTTTTTGGCAATTAGCAACATCTGCATTATTTTGTATGGCATGGAGCTGAGAGTGATGGCGGGCAGGGATTTCATTAATTTGCCTGCCCATATTGAACCGCACCCCAAAAG
>NZ_MXAN01000067.1:15761-23940 GCF_002027545.1 Moraxella lacunata | reverse complement strand
TTGGGGTGCGGTTCAAAGATTTGCCCTTATTATTTTGTCATGAACAATCCCATCATCTTAACAATACCGATAAGCAACAATGACAAATAGCTTACAAATGTATGCTATTTTTTTAGGCAAAAGTGTGCTAAACTGTAACCAAATTTTTCAAAACAAAAATGGAGTATCTATGACCATTTGCATCACCGCCACAGGGCTACACATTCCCAAAGACAAAATCACCAACGAAGAGTTGGTAACGGCATTCAACACCTATGTAGATAACTACAACCAAGCCCACGCCCAAGCCATTGAGTCTGGCGAAAAGACGGCTTTACAGCATTCTACCGTAGAATTTATCGAAAAAGCGTCAGGCATCAAATCACGCTATGTCATTGATAAAAAAGGTATTTTAGACCCGAATATCATGGCACCGATTTTCCCTGCCCGCAAACTTGGCGAAGAGCTGTCTATCATGGCGGAGATGGGGACGGACGCACTTAACCAAGCCTTAGCCAATGCAGGCTTGGAAGGCAAAGACTTGGACGGCATTATCTGTGCTTGCTCCAACTTTCAGCGTGTCTATCCTGCCATTGCCATTGAGATTCAGCAGGCGGTCGGTATGGTGGGCGGATTTGCCTTTGATACCAATGTGGCGTGTAGTGCGGCGACTTTTGGTATCGCCCAAGCGGTCGGTATGATAAAAGGTGGTGTTGCCAAACGTATTGCCGTGGTCAATGTCGAGATTACGTCCGCTCATCTGAACTGGCGTAACCGTGATAGCCACTTTATTTTTGGCGATGTGGCGGCAGCGACCATCATTGAAGAGACAGACACGCCAAAAGGTTATGAGGTGCTAGATAGTAAGCTGTGGACACAGTTTTCAACCAACATCAAAAACGAATTTGGCTTTATGGATAGAAGTGAGTTTTTGCACGCCAAAACGTCCATGTATCCTGATATGACCGAGCCTGTTACTGATAAATTATTCTTGCAAGAAGGGCGTAAAGTGTTCCGTGAAGTTTGCCCCAAAGTGTCTGAGATTATCAGCACGCATTTGGCAGAGAATAATATCAGCACCGACAAAGTCAAAAAACTGTGGCTACACCAAGCCAACATTAACATGATTGATTTGATTTTACGCACCGTCATGGGCAAGGACGCAGATAAATCCATTGCTCCGATTGTCATTGATGAATTTGGTAATACCAGTTCGGCAAGCCCGATGATTGCGTTTCATCGTTGCCAAGACGGCATTGCCAGCGGTGATTTGGCGGTGATTTGCTCGTTTGGGGCGGGGTATTCAATTGGTTCGGTGATTGTTAAGAAGGTGTGATAAAAATCATTGATACAATAGACTTCCTGCAAAACCCCGAATTAAGGAAAACCGTTCGTGGTGAGCTATGCCTGCCCATAACGGTTTTCCTACCCGCAGGCAGGCTCAGGGCGAACGGAAAACTGGTTTTACAGGATATTTAATAATAAAAGAGCGGATTATTTTCGCTCTTTTTATTGTTATTAAATTTATAAAATTAAAGACCTTTTAATAATTCCCCAACTTGTTTTATTCTACTGTCCAAATCCCCCGAAATGGTGTGATAATGTAATTGGCGGTTTTCTAATTCTTTAATAATCGTTTGTCGCATTTGTTCACGCCCATTGGGTAAATCTCTCATGCCATCATCTATCCATGTAATGCCAATTTCATCGGTTACTAAAATTAAATCATATTGATTATTTAAATGCTTTAAAATAATATCAGGCGTTTTATTAAAATAATGCTGACTATAAATATGCAGTAGCAATAATGACGCATCTATAAAACAATAGCGATGGGCGGTAGCAACCGCACGCTTTTCGCTGTCCATTTGCCCTTGTGCGATGGGTGTTAAATCATCAAAAGTGCAGACATAACCTGTTGGCTTTTGTTCTAGATAAGTCCGCAGGTATTCGGGCGTGTAAGTGGTGTGGTATTTGTCCGCTAGGGCGTGGGCGAGCGTGGATTTGCCAGTGCATTCGGCACCGATAAGCAGGATTTTTTTGACGGTCATTTGGATAAATAGAGTGTGATTAACAAAAGCACCATTATAGCGTGCCATTTGCTTTTTGGCGAATATTTTTATAAAATGGCGGTTTTATTTGTAATGATACCGCCATGACACACACCGCCTTTACGCACGATGAGTACCACGCCCAATTATCCGCCAAGATTGACCGCATTGACACCCAATTCGCCCTTTTTAATCCACCTACCTTAGAAGTCTATGAATCGCCGATTAGCCATTTTCGCCAGCGTGCCGAATTTAGAATTTGGCATACCGAGCGAGACGGGGCGGACGATATGTTTTATGCGATGTTTGAGCGAGACGGTAAATCAAAAAAGGTGATTGAAATTACCGATTTTGCCATTGCCAGCCGTGCTATTAACGAGCTAATGCCTGTTTTATTAAATGAATTAAAACAACATAGTCTATTAAAAGATAAATTATTTCAAATTGATTTTTTAAATACACAATATGGGCAAATGCTGGTTACCTTAATTTATCATAAAAAGTTAGATGAGCATTGGCAAACATTGACAAATTCATTGGCGGATAAATTAAATGTCAAACTTATTGGGCGAAGTCGTGGACAAAAATTGGTATTAGATGATGATTTTGTCATTGAAAAAATGAGCGTGGATATAAAAGGGCAATCCCAAGATTTTTATTATCAGCAAATAGAAGGCGGATTTAGTCAGCCCAATGCCCATGTATGCCGTCATATGCTAAACTTTGCCTGTGATGTGGCGGATAATATTAGCCAACATGATAAAAAAGATTTGTTAGAATTATATTGTGGTAATGGTAATTTTACCTTGCCGTTATCTAGATATTTTAATAAAGTTCTGGCAACTGAAATGGCAAAATCATCGGTCAATTCTGCCAAATGGGCGATTGATTATAATAATATCTCTAATATTGCCATAGCTCGCTTATCCGCCCAAGAATTTAGCCAAGCCCATAATGGCGAGCGTGAATTTAGACGATTAGCCGAGAGTGATATTGATATTAAAACGTATGACTTTAATACCGTCTTTGTAGACCCGCCACGAGCAGGGATTGATGATGAGACCTTAAAGATTTTGGCAAATTTTGATAATATTATTTATATCTCATGCAATCCTGATACTTTATTTGAAAACTTACAATGTTTAAATCATACCCACGAAATAAAACGCTTTGCCTTATTTGACCAATTTCCCTATACCCATCATATTGAAAGTGGGGTTTGGCTTAGTAAAAAATAAAGCTCAAAAAGTATAAAAGCGGATAAAGATTTTATCCGCTTTTTATGATGTTACTCAATCACAAGACCGGGCAAATTATTCACGATATTTATACTCTCAATACTTACCGTTATGACACGCAGTAATAATTCTAAGGGATAGCGAGCATTATTCATCGTCTCTATTGCCCAATCATTGGCATTATTGGTGATACCACTGTTTTTATCGGTTTTAATGGACTGGCGTTCCATTACCCATTCTATTGCCGATTTGCCATTGACGATATAATCATAGGCTTGTAATGGAATATTACTTACAGTAAAATTATCATTATAAATAATCACTGTTTTATCGTCTTCATTTTTGCCTGTATCAGTATTTTTACGCTTGCCAAATTTCATTTTGCTCACATAAAAATCATCGTCTTTACCACCAATAATTTTATCATTGTGAATACTAATACCACCATCTAATTTTACACCGTCATACATTGCTACGCTTTCATAATTTAGATGTAAATTTGCCAACTCTTTTCCCGCTTGTCTAAAAGCCAAAAAGTCATCTACCGATTTGACTCGTGGAATGCGTGGTAATTGTTTGGATAAATTATCGGCATAGCGTTCACGGTAATCGGTGCTATGGAGTAATCCATAAATATAATAAAAGATACATTCTTTACTAATTTCTGCACCATTATAAAATTCTTTAAAATGAGCTAAGGCTTCATCACTAATGGCGGATTTTTGAGTATAATTACCATCGTTATTGGATTCATAGATATAAAGCGGTAATAAAATACCACCACCGTCTGCTTGGTTTTCCATTATTTTATCTGAGATAATAGACAAAAAACCTTCCTTTTTCCATCTGTGTTTTATAAAAATTATAAGATTATTGTGTTTTTCAGTTGGAAGAATTTTAGGTAAATTGGATCGCATTTCATTGAGCATTTTATCAAAATAAATTTTTTGTTTAAAAAAGGGTCTGTATAAAATACTTCTGATCTTTTTGCTATCAAAGGTTGCTTTTCTGTCTTTTGATAGATGATTTTTTAAGGCTCTGCTCCAACTGATTTTTTGTGGATTTAAATCAATAAAATTTGACACATCAATCGTTTTATCTGATTTTTGATATTTTTCTAGTTCAGAATTGTAAAAATCTATCATTGATTTAATGTTGATATGTAATTGTGTTTGTGAGCAGTTGCACACCCAAATATCCCTATTTGTTACAACACCTGATGATGATAATGAGAATATACCAGTGTCATTGTGGACTGATATATATCTTTCAAAATTGCTATTCTCATTACGCTGATTTATCCAATCTTGATAAGTATTTGGGATAATATTTTCCCATTTGATATTCTTTATTGAACCAAGATTTTCAATAATCTCTAACTTTTCTTTGCGATTTAAGTAATCTCCAATATCATAATAATTAATTTTCCCTTGATTTTTTGAATTTGGATTTTTAACCAATATAGAAATAGCAACACCTGTTATGATATTAAAAATATTTTGCCCTTCTTTTTTGGCAATATCTCCTGTTTTTGCACGAATATCGCCACGCAAATTAAAAACATATAATGAGCTAAATTCATTGGATAAACATTGTCTTAATCCATCGGCAGATTTGGAGTCAATAAATCCAGAATTGGTAATAAATCCAATAATTCCTTTTTCACTAATTCTATCACTTGCCCAGCGAATAGCACGAGTGTACGGGTCGTACATATTTCTTTTTAATCCAGAGCTTGATAAGTTAACATAAGTTTTTTCAATACGACTATCTAATACTGGATATTTCATATTTTCAATACTATCATTGGCACTTTTTTTACCAACAGAATAAGGCGGATTTCCCATAATCACGGTAATATCCAGTTCTTTTTGTCGTTTTTGGCGTTCGCTGTTATCGCTATGACTGACCAAATCATTTTCATACATGGCAAAAGTATCCGCCAAACAAATGCCTGTAAAAGGTTTATAATCATCAATAATTAAGCTGTGATACACGCTTTCTATATTGATGGCGGCAATATAATAAGCCAATAAAAGCATTTCGTTGGCGTGGATTTCTTGATATTTCTGTGGCAGTTGATTGGTGGGGATAATGCCACTTTGTAGCAGTCTTGTGATAAAAGTCCCTGTGCCTGTAAATGGGTCAATGATTTGTACGCCTTTATTGGATAAACTTGAATTAAACTCGGTCTGTAAAATATGCTCTACTGAATGAATGATAAAATCTACCACTTCTATGGGTGTATAGACAATGCCCATTTTTTCGGCAAGTTTTGGAAAAGCGGTACGAAAGAAATTATCATAAAGTTCTTTAATGATTCTTTGGCGGTGGGCAGGTTCTTTAATGCCACTGACACGAATGGCAATCGCATCATAAAATTCATTTAATTCTTTGGTTTCTTTATCCGAAATATTGGTCAGTGCCAATGCGTCTATCACTTTATCTAAGGCAATGGACATTGGGTTGAATTTGGCAAATTCACTCTCAGAAAATAACGCATCAAATATAGGCTTGGTGATTAAATGCTGTGATAGCATTTCTATGGCTTCATTATCGGTGGTGGTGTTATTTAAATCTTGGCGTAATTGATTAGCAAATTTATTAAAGGCATTGATTTGAATATGATTGTTGTCATTTTCTAATATGGCTTTAATGCGGTCGGTATGAGTGTTTGCAATTTTGGCAACATTTTCTGCCCATTCTTGCCAGTGCATACGATTACCACATTTTTTGACGATTTTGGCGACTAAGGCTCGCTCAATGTCGCTGATATTAAAATCCAATTCGCCTTGTACGGGTGGTTTTTCGTCTTTACCCCCAATGGTTTTTGAGCCACGCCCTGTCTTTTTGGTGGATTTTTTGGTTCTGGGTTTGATGTTGTTGCTAATGTCGATGATTTCAATTTTGTCCGTACTTGCCCCAAATTCTAACTTGTTGAGCATGGCATCAAATCTGTCATCATGCGAACGCAAGGCGTTTAATACCTGCCAGACGACTTTGTAATTTTCGTTGTTATCAAGGGCGGTTTCTGGTTCTACACCTGCAGGAATGACGATGGGTAAAATGACATAGCCCCGTTTTTTGCCGTCTGCTTTTCGCATGACACGCCCAACCGATTGCACCACGTCAATTTGAGAATTGCGAGCGGTCAAAAACAGCACAGCATCCAGAGCAGGCACGTCCACCCCTTCGGACAGACAACGCACATTGGATAGGATACGGCAGGTGTTGTCGGGCGTTTGGGCTTTTAGCCAGTTGATTTTGGTAAGTTTTTCGCTGGCATTCATAGAGCCGTCTATGTGTTCAGCTTCACAGATGAGTTTTAGGGATTGGTCTGGGTTGTCTTTGTCTTTTAGGTTGGCAATCTCTTGTGCTTGATAGGCGGATACGACATTGCCAAACATTTCGCTGATGGCTTTTGAGCTGACTTTATGTTTGTTGCCCCTGTATTCTTTTTCAATCACTTGACAAAAGGCAACGGCTCGTTTCATTGGCAAATTGTCATCGGACAAATCATTTTCTACACCATATTTGGATAGGGCTTTCCAGCAACCAATAATTTTGGCAGCGTCATCTACCTTGTATTCGTTGCCACTGTCGTTAAGCAGTTTTTCTAATTGGCGATTGATATGGCTTTCGGATACCGCCAGTACCAACACTTTATAATCCACCAATAAATCCTGATGAACGGCACTGCTAAAACTGATGGTATAAAAGGTCTCGCCATAATGCTCGGCATTATCCATAGAATAAAGCGTCTCCACGCCTTCGGTCTTTTTGGCACTATCGCTATACACTCTGGGTGTGGCGGTCATGTATAGGCGTTTTTTGGTTTGGATAAAATCATTATGATGAATGCGGACAAATTGGCTTTCGGCTTCGCCTTCAAAAGTTGCCCCTGTGGTGCGGTGGGCTTCATCACAAATCACAAGGTCAAATTCGCCCATGCCCAATTTCTGGGCTTGACTGATAACGTCAATGGAATGATAAGTGCTAAAAATCACGGTCATGACCGTATCTTTGTCGGTGTCAGTACGATTGCCAAACGCCTTGCTAAGGGCGTGGGCGTTGGTGGTGGCTGGGTATTGTAGTTCGTGAATTTGGGTTTTGAGAATGTCATCGCTGGTTTGTTTGCCAACGTCATTGTCCGAACAGACGGCATAGGCATGAATGGGTATGTCGGACTGTTGTGTCCATTCGGTCAAGGATTGCGATAATAAAGCCAAACTCGGCACTAAAAATAATACCGTCTTGCCAACGCCTGCTTGTTGCTCGGCAATTTTTAGAGAAGTAAAGGTTTTGCCTGTACCACACGCCATGATAAGTTTGCCACGATTGGCGGTTGAAAAACCTTTGGCGACAGCATTTTTTGCTTCTAGCTGGTGGGGGCGAAGTGATTTTTTGGGGTGCAGTATAGGGGTGTGATTGGGGGTGTATTTTGACCAGTCAATGATACTATTTTCAAGGTCGCTACGACTGATGATATTGACGGGGATTTGTTGATTTTCAAGGGAATTTTGGGCGTTTGCTGTCCAATGGTCAGTTGTGGTGATGATAAGGCGGTGGCTAAAATCTGTCTTGCCAGATGCGGTAAAAAAGCTGTCAATGTCAGATTTGGCAATGTGATAATCGGCAGAATAATTTTTGCATTGTATGGCGGTGAATGTGTCGTCCTTGCCAATGGCGACAAGGTCTATGCCTGTATCAGTTTTGGGGAAATCGGGTTTATGCTGGTTTACCCATTCGGTAAAGGGAAGTACGGTATCATAAAGGGTTTTGTAATGATTTTCGGTGCTAAGATAATCAATGCACAAGCGTTCAAAATAGGTGCCTTTTTCACGCTGAGTGTGAGAAAGTGTTTGATATTGCTCTAAAATGTCCGATAATGTGGTTGGTTGGTTGGTTGGT
>NZ_MXAN01000067.1:5630-15716 GCF_002027545.1 Moraxella lacunata | reverse complement strand
TGGTTGGTTGGTTGGTTGGTCATTTTGTAGTCCTACTGTATATATGTCAAGAAAATTTTTTATTTTAACAGATTTTTGGTGATAAAAGAAAGGGGGGTTGCGATTGATAAAAATGCCAATAAATTGGTAAAACTTAATGCAAAAATTTTAAAAATATGGCAAAATAGCCTGTTTTAAAAGAATTAAATCATCATCATGAAAGAATCCCTACGCCACCGCCTAGACCAAATGGCGGACAGATTTGAAGAAGTTACCGCCTTGTTGTCCGACCCTGATACCATTTCCGACAGCAAAAAATTCCGTGCCTTGTCGGTTGAGCATAGCGATTTGTCCGAGCTTGTGGACGTTTGGGGGAAGTTTTGCCAAGCCGAAGAAGATTTGGCGACCGCCAACGAAATGCTTGGCGACCCTGACATGAAAGAGCTGGCACAAGATGAGATTGAGACAGCAAAATCCAAAATTGACGAATTAACCGAAATTCTCAACGTCATGATGCTCCCCAAAGACCCAAGCGACAAGGCGACCGCCTTTTTGGAAATCCGAGCAGGGACAGGAGGCGATGAAGCGGCGATATTTAGTGGCGATTTGTTCCGTATGTACCAAAAATACGCCCAATCCCAAGGCTGGCAAGTGGAAGTACTGTCCGCCAACGAAGGCGAGCATGGGGGCTACAAAGAAATCATCACCCGAGTGTCGGGCGTGGGTGTGTATGGGCGACTCAAATTTGAAAGCGGGACTCATCGGGTGCAACGTGTGCCAGCCACCGAAAGCCAAGGGCGTGTACATACGTCCGCCTGTACGGTTGCGATTATGCCAGAGATTGAGCTTGATGACACGGTTGAGATTAACCCTGCCGACTTACGCATTGATACCTATCGGTCAAGCGGGGCGGGCGGTCAGCACGTCAATACCACCGATTCTGCCGTGCGAATCACGCACATTCCCACAGGCGTGGTTGCCGAGTGCCAACAAGAACGCTCACAGCATGCTAACAAAGACAAGGCGATGAAAATGCTTGTTGCCAAAATCCAACAAGCCAAAGTCCAAGCCCAGCTTGATGCCACAAGCGACATGAGACGAAATTTGGTTGGCTCAGGCGACCGCTCCGAGCGTATCCGCACCTATAATTTCCCACAAGGGCGAATGACCGACCACCGTATCAATCTAACGCTTTATAAGCTGGACGCTATCATGGAAGGCGATTTGGGCGAATTGCTTGATGCACTCTTGCGTGAACACCAAGCCGATTTAATGGCGAGTGTGGGGGCGGAATAAATTAGGAGATAATTATGGCAAAATTTTTAAACACCAGTGGTACGACTTATCATTTAGAAGAATTGATTAAAAAGGCAACCGATAGATTGGTGTTAATTAGCCCTTATTTGCAATTTAATGAGCGTATTAAAGAATTGCTAGAAGATAAAAACCGCCTAAAAATTGATATTCGTATTGTTTATGGTAAAAGTGAATTATCGCCACAAGAGATAAATTGGCTCAAAGAATTGACTTTTGTAAGAACCAGTTTTTGTAAAAACTTACACGCCAAATGTTATTTAAATGAACATGAATGTATTATTACCAGTCTAAATTTATATGAATTTAGCCAAGTCAATAATAATGAAATGGGTGTATTGATTGATAAAAATAATGACAGTCAATTATATGTTGATACTTATGAAGAAGTTTTGCGCATTATTCGCATTAGTGAAGAAGTAAGATTATCAGCCGATACCGAAAAACCGACAATAAACCAAGAGCAACCAAAAACAGAAAACACCAAGCTCAGAAATTATGATAAAGTTACCACTGCTAAATTGGCAGAAAAATTTGGCATTGATAACAATGAATTTACCAAAATGCTTGCCGAAAATGGCTATATTGAATTAAAAGGCAAAAATGTCTTTTTAACAGATAAAGGGCGTGAAGTTGGCGGTGAAGTAAGAAAGGGGCAATATGGCTATTTTGTTGTTTGGTCGGTAGATTTGGATATTTCTTTTGAAGATGAGAAACAAAGCTTTGCTGATAAATTAAGAAGTTTATTTAGATAAGGGATAAAACCATGAGATTATTATTTGTTGCCACTTTGGCTTTATCTTTAATAGGCTGTGTTCATTCATCTCATAATGAAAATATTCAAGAAACCCAAAAATCCGTCCCAAAAAAGATAATTGAATTTCAATCCAAAAACGCAAGCCCTGCCGAGATTACCGAATGCCAAAAACAAGGCGGAAAAGTGCAAAAAGTGGGTATGCTACAATTTGATAAATGTATCATCACTTATCCTGACGCAGGCAAAACGTGTACCAAGGGCGATGACTGCCAAAGTGGGACGTGCGAACCTAAATCTGACAATGCCCAAAACATAAATACCCCAATCACAGGCGTATGTAAAGCAAATAATAATCCATTTGGCTGTCGCAGTTTTATCCATGACGGACAAGTACAGACCATTTGTGTGGATTGATATTCCTTGAATGACCTATTAAAATTTGTTAAGATAGGTAATATGTAATATACTGATTAAATTGCTAATTTTCACAAATTTAGTGATTGATGATTGATATAAATGGGGTGCGATATGGAACAGATGATTGTTGTTGAGCAAGCCAAAGTGGATTTATCAGCGATTATTGAAAGAGTAAGAGATGAAAAAAGCCCAATTATTTTAACAGATAAAGGCAAATCATCTATCAAAATTTGTTTGGTTGAAAACGAATTGGACGACAAAAAGGGCAAGCGTTTGGGTGGTTTTTTAAAAAATACTGACAATACCCCTGCTCCTGATAATTTTGACCGCCTAAATGAAGACGAGATTTTTGCTTTATTTTCTGGGGAGTATGATGAATATTCTCGTGGATAGTCATATTCTGATTTGGCACGCATTTGATGAATTAAATAAAAAATCCCCAAAAGCATTATCTATTATTCAAAATTTTGATTATAATTTGTATTTTAGTTCAGTTAATTTGTGGGAAATTTCTATTAAATCATCATTAGACTTCTTTCCAAACCCTGATTTTTATGGATTTTTAAAAACTTCAACCCCAATACTTATAAGGGTTTATTTTTAGTTTGGAAAGAGATTTATTAAATAAACCTGATTTTAATGTTAATCCTGAACAATTGGCAAATGGTTTGCTATATGACGGTTTTGAGCAATTATATATTGAAAATAAGCATTTATATGCCATAAAGAACTTACCCCATATTCACAAAGACCCTTTTGATAGACTATTATTGGCTCAATCACAAATTGAAAATTTTTATTTTTTAACCGCAGATGCATTGATTTTAAAATATGATTATGATTTTATTATTGATGCAACTATTTAATTTATTCAAACTTAAATCACTTTTGGAACACTCATGACCGACCAAACCAAAACCGAATTGACCGACACCAATGAACTCATTCGCCAACGCCTTGAAAAGCTGGACGTATTAAAACAAAAGGCAAGCGAGCAGGGCAAAACCGCTTATCCAAACACCTTTAAGCCGACCGATTATTGTGCTGATTTACAAGACAAATTTGCCGATGTGGATAAGGCAACCCTAGAAGCCGATGCCGAGGCAGGGAATAAGACGTATGCCAAAGTAGCAGGACGTGTCATGCTAAACCGTGGCTCGTTTATTGTCATCAGCGACATGACAGGGCGGATTCAGCTCTATGTGGACAGAAAAGGGCTACCTACCGAGACCTTGGAGCTGATTAAATCGCTTGACTTGGGCGATATTGTTGGGGCGAGCGGTTATATCGGGCGTTCGGGCAAGGGTGATTTGTACATTCACCTAGAAGACTTTGAGCTTTTGACCAAGTCGTTACGTCCCTTACCTGACAAATTTCACGGCTTGACCGACACCGAAGTCAAATACCGTCAAAGATACCTTGACTTAATGGTCAACGAAGACACCCGCAAAACCTTTGAAATCCGTGCCAAAGTCGTCTCTGGCATTCGTGCGTTTTTGGTGGGCGAGCGTTTTATGGAAGTAGAAACGCCGATGATGCACGTCATCCCTGGTGGTGCGTCTGCTCGTCCATTTGTAACGCACCACAACGCCCTTGACATGGAGCTGTTTTTGCGTATCGCCCCTGAGCTGTACCTAAAACGCCTTGTTGTCGGTGGGTTTGACCGTGTGTTTGAGATTAACCGTAACTTTCGTAACGAAGGCGTATCCACTCGCCACAACCCTGAATTTACGATGATTGAGTTCTATCAAGCCTATGCCGATTATAAGGATTTGATGAGTCTAACCGAGCGTATGCTTGAAACATTGGCGACCGATATTTTGGGTACGACCGATGTACCGTATGGCGATGAAGTATTTAGTTTTAAAGGTCCATTTAAGAAAATCACGATGTTTGATGCGATTTTGGAGCATAATCCGACCTTTACCGCCGACAATGTCAATGACCGTGAATTTTTGGCAAATTTTGTCAAAAATGAGTTAAAAGAAGAAGTTAAACCGTCTTTTGGTTTGGGTAAATTGCAGACGATTGTCTTTGAAGAGACGGTAGAAACCAAACTTCGCCAACCGACTTTTATCACCGAATACCCTGCCGAAACGTCGCCACTGGCTCGCCGTAACGATGACAATCCGCACGTTACCGACCGTTTTGAGATGTTTATCGGTGGGCGTGAGCTTGCCAATGGGTTTAGCGAGCTTAATGACCCCATTGACCAAGCCGAGCGTTTCCGCCAGCAGGTTGCCGAAAAAGACGCAGGCGATGATGAGGCAATGCACTATGATGCCGACTTTATTGAAGCCCTAGAATACGGTTTACCGCCCACCGCAGGGCAGGGCATTGGCATTGACCGCCTTGTCATGCTGTTTGCCAATGCTCCAAGCATTCGTGATGTGATTTTGTTCCCGCACATGAGACATAAGGGCTAAGAGTGTGGAAGAGATCTCCCGCCTACTGCTCGCTCCACTGCGTTTTGTGGCGTGGGTGGTGTGGGAGCTGTTCTTTCGTGAAGTGCTGGGGTGGTTTTGGGGTAAATGTTATCGCAATTTTCCCAAAACCACCATTTTTGTTTGTGTGTTATTGGTGGTGCTTGCGGGTTATGGGATTGTGACATTGTTAAATAAAGCCTAATGGCAAACCTTGGCGATCATCACATCGGTATTTTTCAATGCCGATTTTTTATGGCAAACTTTTGGGGTGAAAATCATATTAATACCGCCCAAATTTGTGTTAAAATTGTCCGTTATTAACAAAAATCAAAGGAAAACTCATGTTTCATTTTACTCATGCACAATCCCCATTAAAAGATGCCATTACCGCCACTTATCGCTTGGATGAAGCGGTGGCGGTACGAAATTTGGCAAGCACGCTTGACTTTACCCAAGCCCAAAAAGAAAACATCCACGCACTGGCTCGCTCGCTCATCACCCAAGTGCGTGCCGACCGCTCCAAGTCATCGGGTGTGGATGCTCTCATGCATGAGTTTTCGTTGTCCAGCGAAGAAGGCATTGCTCTTATGTGCCTTGCCGAAGCCCTGCTCCGTATTCCTGATAACGCCACCAGAGATAAGCTCATTCGTGATAAGCTCGCCGATGGGGATTGGCGACGTCATGTTGGTAACAGTCCGTCCATGTTTGTCAATGCCGCCGCTTGGGGGCTTGTTTTGACAGGCAAGCTGACCGCCGATGTGTCGGACGACTCGATGGGTTCGGCTTTGACTCGTGTGCTACAAAAAGGCGGAGAGCCCTTTATTCGTGGTGGCGTGAACTATGCCATGAAACTCCTTGGCAAGCAGTTTGTGACAGGGCAGACGATAGAAGAAGCTCTTGGCAATGGCAAAGAGCGTGAACGTTTGGGCTATCGTTTTAGCTTTGACATGCTGGGCGAAGCTGCCATGACACAGGCGGATGCTGACCGTTATTTTAATGATTATGTCAGTGCCATTCATGCCATCGGCAAAGATGCCAAAGGGCGTGGGGTTTATGATGGCAATGGCATATCAGTTAAGCTGTCCGCCATTCATCCCAGATATTTTCGCTCACAGCACGCTCGTGTGATGAGTGAGCTATTGCCCAAATTAAAGGCATTATTTTTACTTGCCAAAGAGTATGACATCGGGCTAAACATCGATGCCGAAGAAGCTCATCGCTTGGAGCTGTCGCTTGAACTCATGGAAGCCTTGGTGTCCGACCCTGATTTGGCAGGTTTTCGTGGCATTGGCTTTGTGGTGCAAGCCTACCAAAAACGCTGTCCTTTTGTCATTGATTATCTCATTGACTTAGCTCGCCGTAACGGACAAAAACTCATGATTCGCCTTGTCAAAGGGGCGTATTGGGACAGCGAGATTAAATGGGCTCAGGTGGACGGCATGGACGGTTACCCTGTCTATACCCGCAAAGTCCACACAGACGTGTCTTATTTGGCGTGTGCCAAAAAACTGCTGTCCGCCCAAGATGCCATTTTCCCCCAATTTGCCACGCACAACGCCCAAACGCTGGCAACCATCTATGAGATGGGTAAGGAGCTTGATTTTGAATTTCAATGCTTGCATGGCATGGGCGAGACATTGTATGACCAAGTAGTCGGCGACAAACTCGGTCGCCGTGTGCGAATCTATGCCCCCGTGGGCACACACAAGACCCTGCTTGCCTATCTGGTACGTCGCCTTTTGGAAAATGGGGCGAACTCATCGTTTGTCAATCGTATCGTGGACGAAAAGGTGAGCATTGATGAGCTGGTCATCTCGCCCCTAGATGAGATTGACATGGGTAACATCACGCCAAACCCACTCACGCCAAACCCACGCCACATCTATGGCGAACGCAAAAACTCATGGGGCATGGATTTGTCCAATGAGCATGTCCTAGCTCAGCTCCAAGACGACATGGAGATGGCGAGCGGTATTGACTTTAACGTTAGCTCCTTGACTTATCATGATGTCGTCCATACGCCTGCCTTTGCCGTGCGAAATCCTGCCAATCACACCGATGTGGTCGGACAGGTAGCCTTTATTGACCCAAATGTTGTGTCAGATGTGATTGGGGTTGCCATCAATGCCCAACGCTCATGGCAAAACGTCTCGCCAAAACAGCGTGCTGACATGATACGAACCTTTGCTGACTTGATGGAAGAGCCCAGACGTATGGCGCTACTTATGATGGTGGCGGTGCGTGAAGCGGGCAAGACCCTGCTCAACGCCATTGCCGAAGTGCGTGAAGCGGTGGATTTTTGCCGTTATTATGCCGATGAATGCGAACGGCTAAACCTAAGCACGCCACTAGGCACGGTGGTGGCGATTAGCCCGTGGAACTTCCCCCTAGCGATTTTTGTTGGCGAAGTGGTCTCTGCCTTGTGTGCGGGCAACACAGTCGTTGCCAAACCTGCCGAACAGACATCCATCATCGCCCACTTGGCGGTCTCATGGCTACATGAAGTGGGCATTCCCTCCAATGTCTTGCAACTGGTGCTGGGTGCTGGGGATGTGGGTGGTGCTTTGACGGCGGACGAGCGTATTGATGGCGTGATTTTTACAGGTTCAACAGACGTCGCCAAACGCATTAATACCCTGCTTGCCAAACGCTCTGACAATCCCGTACTCATTGCTGAGACAGGGGGTATGAACGCCATGATTGTGGATTCTACCGCTCTACCTGAGCAAGTCTGTGCCGATGTATTGGCATCTGCCTTTGACTCGGCAGGTCAGCGTTGCTCTGCCTTGCGTATCTTATGTATCCAAGAAGACATTGCTGAGCCTATGATTGAGATGATAAAGGGGGCGATGGATGAGCTTGTTGTATCCGACCCACGCCTGCTTAGTACGGACGTGGGGCCTGTGATTGACAGCGAAGCCCAAGCGAACTTACTAGACCACATCAACACCTTAAAACAAACCAGCGACTACCATGAAGTGCGTGTCACAGATGGCGAAGAAGGCACTTTTGTCGCTCCGATTTTGTTTGAGCTAAAAGACCTATCACAGCTTAAAAAGGAAGTCTTTGGACCTGTACTGCACGTTGTCCGCTACCAAGCTCATGAGCTTGATGACGTGATAGACAGCATTAACAAAAAAGGCTATGCCCTAACGCATGGCGTGCACAGTCGTATCGATGGCACGATAGAGCACATCACCAGTCGCATACAGGCAGGCAACGTCTATATCAACCGCAACATCGTCGGAGCGGTGGTGGGCGTACAACCCTTTGGCGGTCACGGTCTGTCAGGCACAGGGCCTAAGGCAGGCGGGTGCTTTTATCTGCAACGCCTAAGCCGTCTGGACAGATGGGACATGCCGACCCTTGATAAGTCTGCCACGACTTATGAGAACATTGTGGCTCGTGTCATGGACGTTGCTCAGTCAGCGGGTGTCAATCTAGACAGCACCATCAAACACGCTTATCAAACGGCACTCAACCACGCCCAGACCACCCTACAAGGGCCAACAGGCGAGACCAATACCCTATCATGGCACGCCCCGCACTCGGTGGCTTTGACAAATGGCACGCTGGATAAGGCTTTGGCAGTGCTTGGTGTGCTTGCCCTAAATGGCACTAAGGCACATGTCACGCCCGATCACGAGCTTGCCCCATATGCTGATAAATTGCCAGAAGTGCTTGAAGTCATGGAGCAACAAGGCGTGGATAAAAACACCATCATTGTGGCGTTGTCCGAGTTGCCCATCTCTGAAAAAGTGCGACTGTCAGAGCTGGACGGGGCGATTCGTCGTGTGATGGATGCCACAGATGGCTTTGACATGACACGTCTGTATCATGAAGTCAGCCAAAGTTATAACACCACGGCAGCAGGGGGTAATGCCAGCCTGATGGCAAGTGCCTAGTGTGTATTTGGGCTTGATGCCAGTCACAACCCCCGCCAAAATCGGTATTCTAAACGGACAAAATGCGGTATAATGGCACAAATTTATACCGCTCATTTGCCAATTTGTCATGTCCGAATACCAAGTTTTAGCACGCAAATACCGCCCCAAAAATTTTAGCGAATTATTGGGGCAAACCCACGTCTCCCAAGCTCTATCGCACGCCATTGACACGGGGCGACTGCACCATGCTTATCTGTTTACAGGCACTCGTGGCGTGGGCAAGACGACCATTGCACGGATTTTGGCAAAGTGTCTCAACTGCGAAACAGGCATTACCAGTACGCCCTGCGGTGTGTGCGATACTTGCGTGAGCGTGGATAATGGGCGGTTTATTGACCTTATTGAGATTGATGCAGCAAGTCGCACCAAAGTAGAAGACACTCGGGATTTGCTGGAAAATGTCCCCTATGCCCCCACGCAAGGGCGGTACAAGGTGTATCTCATTGACGAAGTGCATATGCTCTCCACGCACTCGTTTAATGCTCTGTTAAAAACGTTAGAAGAACCGCCCGAACACGTCAAATTTATCCTAGCGACCACTGACCCCCAAAAGCTCCCCATTACCATTGTCTCTCGCTGTTTGCAATTTGTGCTTCGTCCGATGTCGCAAGCGTTGCTCCACGCCCATTTAGCCAAAATCCTGCACGCCGAGAGCATTGCCCACGATGACACCGCCTTGTGGCAGTTGGCTCAGTCCGCCAAAGGCTCGGTGCGTGATGCCTTGTCTTTGACCGACCAAGCCATTGCGTTTGGTGGCGGGCAGGTTGGGGCGGATACCGTCATGGAGATGCTCGGGCTTGTGGATAGCCTTGATGTGCTGGATTTGGTGCGTGATATTTATCACGATGACCGCTCGGGCGTGGCTCGTCATATTGCCAGAATGCGTGAGCAAATGGTGGATGCTACTGCCTTGCTTGACCGCCTTGTGGACAGCTTTCATGCAATGGCTCTGGTGCAGATTTTGCCTGACATGCCCCTTGATATGAACGATGAGCAAAAGCAGGCGTTTTATGAGCTTGCTCGCACCTTGCCTGCCGATGTCATACAGCTTTATTATGAGATTAGTGTCAAGGCACGAGACAGTGTTCGCCTTGCCAGTACGCCCATGCAGGCGTTGGAAATGGGGATTTTGCGACTGCTTGCGTTTCGTCCGCTTGCTGGCGATGAAGTGGTTTATCAAGAACCCAAAGCAATTTTAAATCAGCAAATAGATAATCCTATCAATCAAAGTTTAAATGATGAAAGT
>NZ_MXAN01000067.1:0-5421 GCF_002027545.1 Moraxella lacunata | reverse complement strand
AAAGTTTAAATGATGAAAGTTTGGCGATTTCACAAAATACAGAAATTGTAGAAAATTATCATCAAGAAATTGGTAATCAAGAAATTGGTAATCAAGAAATTGGTAATCAAGAAATTGGTAATCAAGAAATTGGTAATCAAGAAATTGGTCAAGCGGTAAACAATTCTCAATCAACAAACGACATCAAGCCGTCAGGGCAGATAACCAAAGAGCAGTTAAAAAATGAACTCATGCCACAGCAGGTAGCGTTGGCAGGCGAGTGGACACCAGAGAAATGGGATTATTGGGTGGCGGTGGCACGCCGTGAGCATAAACTCGATGCCGATGAATTGGCGATGGTGAGTCATGCGATGATGGTGGGGCAGATAGATGGCGACTGTCAGCTGTATGTGCCTGAGCATAACAAGCAGATTTTTTCAAGTTTTAAGAGCTTTGCCAAAAAATTTGGTCAAGATTTTGCAAACGGTCGCTTGCGTGATGAGACGCTACTGCTGTCCCAAAGTGAATTTGCTCATCTCGCCACGCCTGTACAAAAACAAAAACAGCGAGATGAGCAGGTATTAGTCATCGCCAGTAATCAGCTGTTAAACAGCCCTGTCTTACAAAGCCTGTATCAGGATAACTTTATCAATGATGACAATGCCATCACATCGGTGCGACTGACGTTAAATGAGTAGTCAAACGAGTACACCCAGCCAACTTGATATTTACCATGGGTTTGTAGGGGTGTGCTGAGTACACCCTTTGATGACATTACTGTACAAGGCGTGCTCAGCACGCCCCTACATCCAAACATCATTGCGTTTGTAGTAATTTTAAAGTTTATTGGGTGTGGTTAAACAAGTAGAGCGGGTGCTATACTTCATACACAAAAGCGTCTTTTAGCTGACTAAAACCATGAACGCTGACCTCCAAATCATGAATCAAGCCATCTTTTAATCCATAAATCCAGCCATGTACAGACAGTTTTTGTCCTCTGTGCCATGCGTTTTGGACGATGGTGGTGTGGCAAACATTGGTTACCTGACGCTTGACGTTAAGCTGACATAAAAGGTCAATTTGCTCATCAATGTCTAAATTGTTAAATTTATCCAAATGCTGATAATAAATGCCTTTTAATGAGCGTAACCAGTTATCAATCAGCCCAAATTCTTGGTGTGATAGGGCAGCACGCACCCCACCACAGCCATAATGACCACAAACAATGATGTGTTCAACCTTTAACATGTCCACAGCGTATTGTAAAGCAGACAATAAATTCATATCAGTAGCGACGACCATGTTCGCCACATTGCGATGCACGAACAATTCTCCGGGCATGAGTCCAACCACTTCATTGGCAGGAACACGACTGTCAGAGCAACCAATCCAAAAATAGTTAGGGGACTGCTGGCGGGCAAGGCTTGGAAAATAGTCAGGATTGCGAGCGGATAAACTTTGAGCCCAAAAACGGTTGGATGTCAATAAGTCGGACAACATGTCATGCTCCAAAGGTGTGAATAAGTTTGATATGCCATAAAATAGCACATTCATCAAGCATTGCCATACCAATAACCGCCAAAAGTCAGTAACCAAATACTAGCCAAAAGGGGTAGGTGATGGGTTTTATCTGTGCTTTTGGGGAATATGGATGGCACATACAGCACAGTATTATGGCATCATTTATTTTGTATGGCTAAGAAGATGATAAAATCTGCTGAACACACCAAAAAAGCCTACCTTGATACCTTACGGACTCATCCTTTATTTGCTCTTTTGCCCCAATCTGTTGCAGGAGAGACAGTCAAAGATGAGTTGCTTGATCAGGTTGTCATTCATGAATACGCCAAGAGTGAGCTGATTTTTATTCAGCACAGCGTGGTAAAGAATCTGTATTTTTTGTTAGATGGGCAGGTGATGTGTCATCGTGAACTGCCAAGTGGGCAGGCGTGCTTGATTGCCAATTATCATGAAATGGGGCTTATCAATGAAAGCGTACTGTGGGGGTTGGAGACAGAGAATGGTGCTGATTTTGATATGGGTATCCATCAAGTAGGGCAGATGAATGATGTGGCAGAGCAAATCTCTAAAACTAACATTGCCACACGCCATTCTAAACTGCTCATCAAAGAGCGTGGCATTCATCAGCTGACCGCCACCGCCAAATGCCCCACCGTTGTGGCAACTTTGCCTGTGCAGGCTTATTTTGAGAGTATTGCTGATTTTGATTTGGGCAATCTTATCATGTGGTTTTGCAACACCATAAGTAAACGTATGTACTATCATCTCATCAGTAGCGACCTGCTTGCTTTTGTCCAAGCCAAATCCAAACTCAGCTATTACTTTTTGACACATTATCCTGTGGGTGTGCCGTTTGAGTTGCCATTTAGCCAAAAACAGTTGGCAGGGCAAATTGGACTGCGTCCTGAGACACTCTCTCGCACGCTAAAAGAGCTGATTGATGCAGGGCTTATCAGTAAACGCAAATCACAATACTGTCTGATGGATGCTGAGAGATTGCTTGCGTTGGTTAGTGACTAGGATTATTTGTCCAAATTTTCTACCGCCCACACAGCAGCTTCCACACGAGTGCGTAAGCTGATTTTCGCCAAAATGTGCTTGACATGCACTTTAACAGTAGATTCAGCAATGCCCAATTTGTTACCTATCATTTTGTTACTCATGCCATCTCGTATCATATAGAGCACCTGTAATTCACGCTCGGTCAAATCAGGGTTGCTCTCAGGTTGGACAGGCTTTCGTATGGCGGCCGCCAAAATGGGTGCAAGAGCAGGGCTAATAACAAGCTCCCCACGCAGGATGCGACGAATATTACCAACAATCTCATCGGGTTCCATGTCCTTTAACAGATAACCGTCCACACCCAAAGCTAGGGCATCTTGAACGTCTTTGATGTTGTCAGAGACAGTAAACAACAGTACCTTGCCTTCAATCTGACGTTCTCGGATGGCTTTTAGGGTTTCAATTCCATTCATCACTGGCATGTTATAGTCAAGGACAATCAAATCCACACTCGTCTCTTGTAAAAAGCTGAGTGCTTCAACACCATGGTTGGCCTCGCCTGCTACGTGAATGTCCATTTCTAAGGATAACAAGTCCGCCATGCCACGCCGTAACATGGGATGGTCATCAACAAGTAATAGGCGGGCGGGGCTTGTGGCAGTATAGATTTTTTGGTTCATGATGATGTCTTTGGTTGGGTGAGGGTTAAAATTGTTAAAATTGTTAAAGTTAAATCAGTTAATTTAAAAACTGTCCAAATAAATTTGGCAAATTGTTCTATTATACTTCATCTGCCATCAAGATGTCTGACCAAATTCATCATTGAGTTCACAGGTGAGTTCATAAGTGGCGGTGCTGATTTGTTCGGCTGTCCATTCTTTGAGTTTGGGTTTGGGACGTGGGCTTTTGAGTTTTTTTAAGAAAAATTGGGGCAAAAAGCGAACAAATACCTCGGTACCTGTGGGGCGAATTGGTTCGGTGCTTATCGTGCCACCTAAATTCAATGCCCTCTCACTCATGGTGCTAAGTCCATAATGTTCAGGCTTTTGTTTGTCGCTTTGACAAATGCCAATGCCATCATCACTGATACGCAAGATGGCCTCATAACTGATGCTGTCTTGGTAGAGTGTGATATTGACATTTTTGGCATGGGCATGCTTATGAATGTTTGAGAGTGCCTCTCGGGTGATTTGTAATAAATCTACCTGTTCAGATGCTGATAGGTTTAAGGTTAATATTTGATTGTCAAAGTTGATATTAAAACCCCCTTTGCTCTCAAATTCCTTAACCGTTATCTTTAAGGCATCATTAAAATCTCCCCCATCTACTTTTAAGCGAAAGGTATTTAACAAATCTCGAAGCTGTGCGTAGGCGTGGTTTGTGGCATCATTTAGGTCGGTGCGAACCTTGTCTTGTTTTTGGTGAATTTTTAATAGTGTTTCTTTGTTTTGCAGGTTTGGCTCATTGACAAGGAGTTTTTTCTCTTGTTCACCCAGAGTTTTTAACATGGCAGACTGTATTTTTAGGTGTGATAATGTCTGGGCGATGGAATCATGCAGTTCACGAGCAAAGGTGTTGCGTTCTTCGGACAACAGCAATTCTTCGGCTTGTTTTTGGCGTTGGTTTGACATAAAAGTTAGGGCGATAAGTTGTGCCAAAACCCCCGGCAGGTCTTGTTCGGACAGATTATTGTCTTCGTTGATATTAAGTAGGGTGATGCGGTTTTTTGTCATAGAGTTTATGGGTTCACGCACCAGTAACTCGCCCCAGTGAGTATCAGTGCTTTTGATGGGGATGATGCGGGTGTGCATGTCAATTTTTAGCTCGCAATGCTCACAATCATCTGGGGTACAAAAGTCATGGTGTTTACGCTCTGATAGGTTCATGATGACATCATTTTCAAAATTCTCCCCATGAATGCACAAAGACAGCTCCGTGTTGGGCAGTAGGCGAGCAAAATCTTGGATAAGTTTATGAAGCTCTTCGCTGTTTAGATGGTGTGTGGTGGCGATTTTCTCGGCAAAATGGTAAAGACTGTATAGGGCTTTGTTGCTTTGGGTAAGATGATGGGTTTGGCGTTCAACCTGTTTTTTAAGTTCGTTTTGATGGTTATCAATGAGTGTAAGCATGACAAAAAAAGCATCTGATAACTCGTTGAATTCTTGATAGCCCTTAATATCCATCTTGCTTGCCTGCATGTTAAGCGATTTGCCTTGCCTAAAATGACGCGCGGTATTGGTAAGATTTTTCAAAGGAATTAAAGCATTACGGTGTAATTCGTACATGCCAACTAGCATCACAAACATGATGAACAGCAGCAAGATGATTTGGATGTGCTGCTGACGTGCTTGACGGTACTCGTTACGTTTGCCAATGGCATCAACCAAATCATTGACATCGTCTAAAAATGCCAAAGAGTGTTCATAAAAATTTACACCATCGTTGTGCATCAAAATTGGCAGTAGCGTGTGCTCCCAATCATGACGAATTTTGATGAGTGCCTTGTCAATATCGTCATTTTTGTTGCTGTTTTTGGCTTGATATAGGCTTAATTTATCAAGGCGGGCGGTCATGTCATCTGCTAAGATGGGGCTTGGTGTGTGAGCTAATTTCGGATTTGTGAGCAGTGCCAATTCATGGTTGATGCGATAGGTCGCCATACGAATAGAGTCTGCATCATTGATGGCTTGTGCGTCTTTTTCGGCGGTACTGACAAGATAAAAACTGTATGTAGAAACGCTTAGAATTGTCAAAAAAATAAACGCCACTGCCACACTTGCACGCCTTGTCATGGAATGCCCTACCGTGGTTGGACTGATTTGGTGTGTGAATTTTTTTAACAAGGCAAACAGCACAAACCATACTCCCAAAAATTTTGTCAATAAAAAATAAGTGCATCATTGAACCGCACCCCAAAAG
>NZ_MXAN01000066.1 GCF_002027545.1 Moraxella lacunata | reverse complement strand
GCTACAACAACGTGCCTAAGGGGCGAATTGCAATTCGCCCTTGATAAATCAATCGCTTATAAAAAGTTGAGAATGAAATAAAGTAGGATAATTTTACCAAAATAAACTTCAACAAGTTTTACAAAATCGGATGAATTTTAGGAATTTTTTTAACAATGGTTGCTAGAATATGGCAAATTTTACACCAAGTTTATCCTAATGTCTTTTTTAACAAACCAATCAGCCTATCGGTCAAAATCACCGTATCATCATGACTGATATTTAGGGCAGGGAGCAGACGAATGACATTACCGCCTGTAACATTTAAAATCAGATAAAACTCATCACGAGCCATATCCACAATGTGCGTACAGTCCACGCCATCAGGCAAACCAAAGCCTATCATCATGCCACGCCCACGCACGTCTATTTGTGGGAAATGCTCACGCACGCTTTGGCGGATAAAATCACTCTCACGCACCGCATTTGCCATGACTTCATCGGTCAGCTCATCATAGACGGCACAGACCACACGACAGCCAAAGGGCGTACCGCCAAACGTGGAACCGTGTGAACCAGCTCCGAACAAGTCTTTGGCTTTGCCTGATACCATACACGCCCCCACAGGAAAGCCATTACCCAGCCCTTTGGCGGTGGTCAGTACGTCTGGCTTGACGTTGCTGTATTGATAAGCAAAATATTTACCCGTGCGACCGTTGCCTGTTTGTACTTCATCAAGCATAAACAGCCAGTCGTTGGTATGGCAGATATTTTGTAGTTTTTCTAAATAATCATCGCTTGGGGTGTGTAGTCCACCTTCGCCCTGAATAGGTTCTACAAATACTGCACAAATGTCTTTGTCATCTATCAAGGCTTCTACGGCAGAGACATCATTAAATGGTACACGGATAAAGTCATCATCCAAGGTAAAAAAGCCTGTCCGAGCCTTAGGATTGGCGGTGGCGGTTACGGTGAGTAGGGTGCGACCGTGAAAGGCGTGTTCCATGACGATGACTTTGGGGTGAGATTTGCTTTGGTTGTGGGCATATAGGCGAGCCAGTTTTAAGGCACATTCGTTGGCTTCAGCTCCCGAGTTGGCAAAAAATACTTTGTCCATGCCCGCCTTTTGACAGAGTATTTCGCCTGCTTTTTCTTGCCAGTCAATTTGGTATAAATTACTGGTGTGAATGAGCGTGTCGGCTTGCTCTTTCATGGCATGGCTGATGGCAGGGTGGCAATGACCAAGCCCACACACGGCGATACCTGTCAGAGCATCCAGATACGCCGTGCCGTCTGCGGTGTACAGATATGAGCCTTGCCCACGCACAAAAGAAATGGGCTGACGGGCGTAGGTTGGCATAAGATAAGACATAAAAAGTCCTTAAATTTTTCTAAATAATAAAATCAAAAATTGTCAAATGAATGGCGTGTAAAATTTGATAAAATTCTCAAAATTTGGGTAAATCACGCTTTGGACAATTCATCGCTAAATGGCGTATCATCGGTTGCCACACGATATGATTCATCCGCCCACGCTCCTAAATCAATGAGTTTACAGCGTTCACTACAAAACGGGCGGTTCGGGTTGTCAGACCAACTGGTCGGTTTTTGACATTGGGGGCAGGGGTAAGTGGTCGGTGTGGTCATGTGATGGTCTTTGATGTGATTGTTTTGTGATAGGGATTTATTTTAACAAATTTTTACCATTTACACAAAACGAGTTTGTGTTACTAGGGCGTGCCCGCCTTTGGTATTTGCAATGAAAAACAAGATTTAGCCATTTTTCATGCAAAAATGGATTAAAGCATTAAAATTTTCATCTTATTTCATAAAAATGTTATCAATGGTAGGTACGCCCTAGGTGTAATGGGTTTTAATATCATTAAAAATTAGCAACTTAGCAAATATTTCATAATTTTTTACAAATAAAACATGACAGTCACAAAAAAGAAAGTTATAATCAGCACCGCACTCTTACTAGTACGATTGATTTATTAAATTATTGTTATAAAATAACTTATATGACGTTTGTGGTATTTGTAGAAATAATTAATGAATCGGTGGGATGGTAAGGTTGCTTGGTGTTTTAAAAAGTGTTTTTTGGCATTGTATGAGCATGCAGATGAATGCAAGACTTAGACAAATGAAAAAACAAGGATTTTAAAACGCACTTTTCTCACAGTGATAGGAGGTATTTGTGAGTGATGTTCAATCTGATTTAACCGAAGAGCAAATCCGAGAATACACAACCAAAAGCTATGAAGAGCTTCATAAGCCTTCATAGCTTTTGAGTCTCGTGACGCTTATCTAAGACACGAATTGCAAATCATGAAACCCAAAAGATGGGGCGTGAACTTGCCATTTCGTGATTATCGTTTTGAGTTTGAAGATACCATTCCTGCGATGGCGGGGATGATTGGTAAAATCGTCATGGTGGGAGCGATGGCAGCTGCCTTTGCCGCACCGCTTGGTTTGGGCGAAGATTTTGTCTTGCAAAACGTCCGCTATGAGATGATTATTGCTGCAATCTTTGTACTTATTTTCTCAGCATTTTTCCTACCAACGTCCAACTTACCTGGCACACACGGACCGCTCATTCCGCTCATTCCTATTGTGGTGGCGGCAGGGGGGCACCCACTTGCTTTTGGTGTGCTCATCGGGGTATTTGGACTGATTATGGCGGTCTTAAAAGGCGGTAGCCTGATGTCCAAGCTCACCAGTAACGGGGTGGCAGGCGGGCTACTACTCTATCTGGGTTTTGTAGGGCTGATGGCTCAGGTCAAAAACATGATAGCCTGGGCGGATAAAATTGGTCTGCCACACATCGCCTTTATCATCATTTTATCAACCATTGTTATGTATGCCTTGCTAGAACACTGGCAAAAACGTTGGCTTGCGGTGCCTATCGGCTGTGCGTTGGCGGGCTTTTTGGCGTTTATCTTGGGAGCTCCCTTTGAGTTTAAGACCGAGCCGGGGCTGCCGCCACTTAGCCCCACTTACTGGTGGGGTGAGAATACAGGTTGGACGCTAGGTCTGCCCGACGCCAAAGCCTTTATTGTGGTATTTCCTTTTGCGGTGTTGGCGGTTGCCATGTGGCCACCAGATTTCTTGGGACACAAAGTATTCCAGCAAATCAGCTATCCTAAGCACTCTGAACGTACACACATGAATATTGATGACACGACCATTGCGTGCTCTATCCGTCAAATGGTGGGTTCGGCACTGGGTGGGGCGAACTTCACATCATCATGGGGTACATACATCGTGCCTGCATCCATCGCCAAACGTCCGATTCCTGCTGGTGCTGTCTTGACCGCAGTATTTTGTATCGTCGCAGCCATTTGGGGTTATCCCATGGACTTGGCGGTATGGCAACCTGTGCTCTCCACAGCTCTTATTGTGGCGGTATTTGTACCGCTACTAGAAGCAGGTATGGAAATGACTCGTGCAGGTAAGACAACTCAGTCAGCCGCCATCGTGGTGTTCTCATCAGCATTGGTGAACCCTGTGTTTGGTTGGTCGCTAACCATGATGTTGGATAACCTAGGTCTTATCGGTGATAAAAAACGCAGTGTTGAGCTGGGTCTGATGGGGCGTGTGATTATCCCTGTGGCAAGTTTTGTGATTCTATGTATTGCCATGGGCTTGGTGGGTATGTTCCCTGGTGTACCTGCATTACTACCGCAGTTTAGAGTTTAATGGTTTTATAAAACAAAAATCGCTCAATGGATATTGGGCGATTTTTTTATTGGGGTGTGTTTGTTTTTTGTGTTTTTCATTAAAAATGGGGAAAGTTGCCTATTTTTTATGAAAATAATTTAGGGCGTGCCTACCATTGATAACATTTTTATAAAATACACCCGAGAAACTTTAAAATTACCACAAACATAATGAAGTTTGGGTGTAGGGGCGTGCTGTGCACGCCTATAAAAACTGGCATGTTATAAAAGGATGTGCGGAGCCAGTCCCTACAAAGCCTGTGGTAAATATTAAGTTTGTTAGGTGTAAGATGAAAAATTGACAATTTCAATCAATTTTTGCATGAAAAATGGCTATCCAACCACTTAAATTTAAAAATTGAGTGAAACTCTTAAAATTTACCCAGTTAAGTGGTCGGATTGTTTTTTATAATAGACTTCTTTCCAAACCCCGATTTTTGTGGATTTTTAAAAACCTCAACCCCAATACTTATAAGGGTTTATTTTTAGTTTGGAAAGAGATTTATTATGAAATCCACGGACAAGGCGAACCTGTGGTGGTGTTACATGGTGGGTTGGTCGGCTCA
>NZ_MXAN01000065.1 GCF_002027545.1 Moraxella lacunata | reverse complement strand
AATACCCAATCACAGACAGTTTAAAGTCGGTTGTGTATTTTGCCATAAAAAGCACCCCAAAGGTTAGTGTGTCTAACTTTTGGGGTGCGGTTCATTGTTGTGGTGTTAAGTTAGATGAATTACCTTTATCTGTTAGAAACTGGACTTGCCCCAACTGCAACACAAACCACGATAGGGACATCAACGCCAGTATCAACATTTTAAACAAAGCGGATAAGATTTTAAACTTATCTTAACAAAAACCTTGGCGGGTGAGTTCTATCCCCAATTTTAAAATGCCTATGGAGCTTATGTAAGACCTACGCCAAATAGCAAGGGCAACAAGCGATGAAGTAGGAAGAAAACGCTAAATTTGCCTTTGGGTAGATTTGGGTAGGTTTTTTGGAACGGGTCTATTAAATCCGCTCATCATCTTCATGAAAAATATAATCATCAATGTCTGTTTGATTAAACTGGCTAGGCGGTATGATTTTGCCAATGTCGGACAAGCCAAGAGCGTCTGAGGCGAAGTTTTTAAACATGAGTTTTTCCTTTTTAGATGGATTTAAAACAAGCTCATTTATTGTAGCGCAAGCATTTTTTATTTTAAAAGACAATCGTGTTAAAAGATGTGAGTTGGGTTTTTATTGACTTATGGTGCTATCGTATTTGTAATTACCCCCAAAAACGATTAAAATAACCCCCTTTTGCCACATTTGGTAGATTATCAAGGATTATTTATGTCAAAATCCCCTTCAATCTTTGGTGGGGCGATGATTATCGCAGGCACCGCCATTGGGGCGGGTATGCTCGCCAACCCCACTGCCACGGCAGGTGTATGGTTTTCATGGTCGCTGTTGCTGTTCGCCTACACTTGGCTTTGCATGTACGCATCGGGTCTTATGATATTAGAAGCCAGCACCACATTCTCTTCAAATGCCAACCTCTCAACCATCGTTAAATCCTTGCTCGGCAATGGCTGGAATACCGTCAACAGCCTATCGCTCGTCTTTGTGCTGTACATCCTGCTCTACGCCTACATCACCAGTGGCGGGGGCTTGACCGCCAGTCATCTGTCTGCCTTGATAGGCACAGACATCGCCCCACGCCTAGGCTCGCTCATCATCAGCGTGCTGTTTGCGGTGTTTGTATGGCTCTCAACTCGGGTCGTGGACAGGGTGGCAAGCGTACTGATGATTGGCATGATAACCAGCTTTTTCATCTCTGCCTTTGGTATGATGTCATCGGTCAGCCTAGATACACTCTTTGACACTCACGCCCCGACTGGCACGGCTTACACGCCCTATATTTGGGTGGCATTGTCCACGGTGCTGGTGTCGTTTGGCTATCATATCGGCGTGCCAAGCATGGTCAAATATTTTGGGGGCGACACCGCCAAAGTCGCCAAATCGGTCTTGATAGGCTCGCTCATGGCACTCACATTTTACCTGCTGTGGCAAGTGGTCGTCCAAGGCAACCTACCACGCACCGATTTTGCCCCCGTCATCGCCAAAGACGGCGATGTGGTAACGCTACTGGGGGCGATTGGCAAATCGGGCTTTATCGGCACCATGTTGGGGGCATTTGCTTACATGGCATTGACCAGTTCCTTTTTGGGCGTGGCGTTGGGGTTGTTTGACTTTTTGAGTGATTTTTTTGGGTTTGGCGATGACAAAACAGGGCGAGCCTATGCGGTGGCGGTGGTATTCTTACCGCCATTGGTACTAAGTCTGATTGCTCCATTTGGCTTTACAACCGCCATTGGTTTTGCAGGGCTTGCCTTGACCGCATGGGGTGTCATCGTCCCTGCCCTGCTTGCCAAGGCTCACCGCCAAAAATACCCCGACAGCACTTACCGAGCTTTTGGCGGTCAGTTTATGATTTATTTTGTTATCGTCTTTGGTGTGATAAACATCATCGCCCAAATTGGCGGTTATTTGGGTGTGGTGCCAAGTTTTGGCGGGTAGATTCGGGCAAGGACGTTTGGTTTTTAAAAATAAAAACCCACACCCCACAAAAAAAGCCCCGTATCTTTGCAGGGCTTTTCCTTTATCTTTCTTATCTTAATTTTAATGTCATGAGTGATAGCACCACAAGGATAATACACACAATCCAAAAACGTATCACAACCTTGGTTTCTTTTAGTCTCATTTCTTCAAAATGGTGGTGCAAAGGTGCCATGCGAAAGACTCGTTTTTTACGTAGTTTGTACGAGCCGACTTGAATGATGACCGACAAGGCTTCCATGACAAAAATACCGCCCATTAGGATAAATGCCACTTCTTGACGTGTCATTACCGCAATCGTGCCAAGCATACCGCCTAGGCTCAACGCCCCCACATCGCCCATAAATACTTCGGCAGGGGCGGCGTTATACCACAAAAAGCCCAAACACGCCCCAATCATGGACGCACACACCACGACCACTTCGCTGTTATAGGCGATATACGGCACGGACAGATAGCTTGCCCATTCCACATGACCCGACACATAAGCAAACACCCCAAGCCCTGCCGACACCAGCACCACAGGCAACGCCACCAAGCCGTCCAAGCCGTCTGTTAAATTGACTGCATTGGACGTGCCATTAATGGCAAAATAAGTGAGCGTAATAAACCCAAGCCCAAACGGTATGGCAGACAGCGGAATGACCCAATCTTTAAAGACAGGCATGAGCAAATCCTGCATGGCGTGCATGGTGGTGGGGTTTTGTTGTAAAGAGATATAATACAGCGACCCACCAGCGAGCAACGCCCCCACCGACAGCCAAAAATATTTCTTTTTGGCGACCAAGCCTTGGGGGTTTTTGTGCTTGATTTTTAGCCAGTCATCACGCCAACCGACCGCCCCAAAGATGACCATGACCGCCATCAAAATCCACACATAAGGGTTTGTCAAATTTGCCCACAGCAACGTAGAGATTCCAATGGCAAACAAAATCAGCACACCACCCATTGTTGGCGTGCCTTGCTTGACAAGGTGCGTTTTTGGGCCGTCTGTGCGTACCGCTTGACCGTATTTGAGATTTCTAAGATAGGCGATGACAGGCTTGCCCGCCATGAGTACAATCGCCATGCTCGTCATGACCGCAAGCAAGCTCCTTAGCCCCAAAGACGCAATGGTCTGGCTATATAAAATGTCAAAATAATCAATGAGCCAATATAACATCGTTTACTCGCTTACAGGTTGGGTTAAATCGTGGATTAAGGTTTCCATGGTGGCACTTCTTGACCCCTTAAACAGCACGACAGACGGCTCGTTTAATAGGGTTTTTAATTTTTCTAATAAGTCCGCTTTATTGGCAAAATGCTCGCTGTTGCCACGAATGCCATTTAAACTCTCCGTGCAATGCTTCATGAGCGTGCCGACCGTCAAAACATGGTCAATATCAAGCGTGGCAAGGGTTTGCCCAAGTTTACCATGCTCAGACACCGCTTCATCGCCAAGCTCGCCAATGTCGCCTAGCACCAAGATTTTTTGCCCGCTCTCGTTCGCCAAAACCTTACCTGCCATATGGATAGAGTTGGGATTGGCGTTGTAGGTGTCATCTATCAAGGTATGCTCGCCAAAACTAAGGCGAGTCAGCCGTCCTTTTGGTGGCGTGGCACGCTCCAAGCCTGATTTTATCTTATCAAGTGGCACGCCCAAAGCCGTGGCAATGGCGGTGCTGGCTAGGGCGTTTACCACGTTATGCTCGCCCACAAACGGCAAATGCACATCCGTGCTGTCAAGCTCATCTATCGCCAGATTGACCGTCAGCTCAAAGTCGCTGTGCGTGCTGGCACAGTCCACATCATCGGCAAACACATCGCCCATAATCAGCACGCTGTCAAGGGTGGATAGCTCGTCTATCTCGGCTTGAGACAGTTTGCTAAAATCCAACGCCTTGTCAGGGCGTTCGGCTCGCTCGCCAAAGGTAATGTACTGCTCGGTAAATTTGGCACTTTCGTCTTTTAAAAAGTCAAAAAACTCATCGCCAAAGGGTAGCACCGCCACGCCGTCCGCCCCCAATGCCGAAAAAATCTCCGCCTTGGTGCGAGCGATATTCTCACGACCGCCAAACTCGCCCAAATGAGCCGTACCGATATTTAGCACGCACGCCACGTCAGGCGACACCAGTCCTGCGGTGTAGGCAATCTCGCCCACATGGTTCGCCCCAAGCTCCATGACGGCAAATTCATGTTCATCGGTGAGCTCTAATAACATCATCGGCACGCCCAAATCGTTGTTTAGGTTGCCACGGGTGGTCAAGGTGGGGGCAAACTGCCCAAAAATCGCCCCAAGCATTTCTTTGGTGGTGGTCTTGCCAGACGAACCCGTCAGGGCTATCACGGTAAGATTGGGGTGGACATCACGGCGGTATTTGCCAAGTTGCCCGAGTGCCAAACGAGTATCATCAACGACAATCTGGGCAAAATCGCCCACGGCACGGCTTGTAATGGCAAGGCTTGCCCCCTTATCAAAAGCGGTGGCGACATAGTCATGACCGTCAAAATTATCGCCCTTTAACGCCAAAAACACATCGCCCTTTTCAATCTTGCGAGTGTCTGTCGTAATACGAGTGCTTTGGGTAAAGTCATTGGCGTTATGCCATGTGGGGTTTAGGCTGGCTAATGCCTGTGTTAAATTATCGGTTTGCCAAATATATGGGGTCATGGGGTTCTCTGTTTATTTGGGTTAATTTTTAAAATCCATCTTAATCAATATTGCCTTTAAATGGAATTTGTAGGGGCAAATCACATTTGCTCTGCATAAAGCATTGATTGTTGGGCGAATAAATTGTCCCTACACATTAATATTGCAAAAACATCTTAATTGAACAATACCGAATTAAAATCATCCGTTAAAGCCGTCATACCTGCTTCATTAAAAGCAGTTTTGTCAAAGGTCATTGTTTTTTGACAATGTGATGATTGGTTAATTTTACAAATCAATAAATCTGAAAAATCCGCTTTTGTTGCTTGATAAATTTGCAATACATCTAATAATAATTCACGGTTTTCAAATTCAAAAACGTGCATGGCAAATAATTCATCTAAAATAACGATAATCTGCTCTCTGGTCTTTTTATAACTGCGAATTAACACCCAAATCAATTCTACCACAACCGTATTATTGATAAATTCTTGATTGTGGGCGGTTAAACTTTCCAAAAAATCACTGGCAATTTTGGACTGAATAACATCATCTTGGGTAATAGACTTCTTTCCAAACCCCGATTTTTGTGGATTTTTAAAAACCTCAANNTTTTTAGTTTGGAAAGAGATTTAATATATCGCACGAGTACATTGGTATCGATGCCGATTTTATTCGCCATAAACCGCTCCATGTTTAATGGCGGTATTCATCTCATCAATACTTACCGAATGCTCTGATTGACCAATGCCTTTTAAACGGCGAATATCCCCTTTTGGATAAGGTTGTTTATAAAAGGTTTGGATAATCAATTCATCAATACTAATGCCTTTTTGCTCGGCTTCATTGACAATCATTTGTTCTACATAAGGGGGTATGTTGATAATCATTTTTTATCCTTGACTTTATTTTTGGCATTGCCAATCAATATTGCCTTTAAATGGAATTGTAGGGGCAAATCACATTTGCCCTTTGATAACATGTTGATTTTTGGGCGAATAAATTGACCCTACAACCCAAAAAATAATTTCCTAACAATCAATCATTTACAATTTTAAGTTGAGAGTGAAGTAATGCTTATTTTTTGTTTAACAACTCCCTCACCACCGCCACATCATCAAAATCATACCGCACGCCCTGTATCTCTTGATAGGTCTCATGCCCCTTACCTGCTATCACGACAATGTCCTGCTCGCCTGCTTCTTTTATGGCAAGCTCAATGGCACGCTTGCGGTCAGGTTCTATCACGGTGCGATAATGGTCATCGCACGTCATGCCGACCTGCATATCGGACAGTATGGCGTTGGGGTTTTCGCTTCGGGGGTTGTCGGCGGTCAAGATAACCCTGTCCGCCAAGGCAAGCCCTGCCTGTGCCATGAGTGGGCGTTTGCCCTTGTCTCTGTCGCCCCCACAGCCAAAGACAGCAATAAGTTTGCCTGTGCAGTGGGCTTTTAGGCTTGTCAAAACTTGGGTCAAAGCGTCAGGGGTGTGGGCATAATCCACGATAAACGAACCACGCTCGGACGGCACTTGCTCCATACGCCCCCTTGCCCCTTTTAAGTGTTTGATATTATTTACAATTTCATCAAAACTTACATTCATGGCAAGGCTTGCCCCAATGCTCGCCAATAGGTTTGCCACGTTAAATAAACCTAACAACGGACTTTTTACCGTCATCTCGCCTTGTGGGGTTTGGATAACCAATTCCACCCCATTTAGGCTTGGGCTGATGTGTTTGGCAAAAAAGTCCGCCGTTGAGTCTTTGGTGCTGTACGTCCAAATGATAAGCCCAGACTGTTTGGCTTGGCGGATAAAAATCTCGCTAAATTCATCATCGGCATTGATAACGGCATGGGTCAGCGTGGGAAATAACGCCTTGTCAAAGAGCCGTGCCTTCGCCCCTGCATAGTCGTCCATGTCGGCATGATAATCCAAATGGTCTCGGGAAAGGTTGGAATACACCGCCACCGTGATTGGCACGCCTTGCAAACGGTGCTGATGGAGTCCGTGCGAGCTTGCCTCCAATGCGATACACGCCACCTCCGCTTTGGCATAGTCATAAATGGCGTGTTGCAGAGCGACCACTTCTAGTGTGGTGTGCGTGCTTGGGCTAAGATTTGGCAAAATGCCGTTACCTGCCGTTCCCATGACGGCAGTTTTGTGATTGGCAAGGGATAGAAGCTGGGCGGTAAGCTGGCTAATGGTGGTTTTGCCGTTGGTGCCTGTAACTGCCACGACTTTTGGCAAGTCCACCGCCCCTGTTTTTTGTAAATACGCCTTGACCAAATCACCCAAAATCAGACGTAAATTAGCAATATGCACAATGGGCATTTTGGTGTTATCCACGCCCATATCAGATGCACTTATCTCGGACAGCACCGCTTGGCTATTGTTACTATCAATATAGCCTTTTGCCTTGGACTTAATGTCAGGATTGACCGACAACAACACAAAAATCTCGCCACCTGCCACCTTGCGACTGTCCGACACAAAGCCTGCGATGAGCAAATCCTTGATACACCCCCAATCCATATCGGACACATGGGGCTGTAAAATTTCGGCAAAATCGTTGAATGTTGTCATAAAAATCCTTCTTAAAAATAAAAATAAAGTGGTAAAACAGCTCACTGGCTCGTATCTAGTGGTTTGTCAAATGGCACGTTATAAATCCTAAGCGTCTCTTTCATCACTTTGGCAAACACAGGGGCGACGGTTTGCCCAGCGTATTTGCCCCGCCTTGGGTCTTCTACCAAAATCACCACCACAAAACGGGGACTGGTCGCAGGGGCAAACCCTGCAAAGACGTTGCGGTATTGATCGGTATAATAACCGCCTGCTGGATTGGTGCGACGTGACGTGCCTGTCTTGCCCGCCACATAGTAGCCGTCAATGGCCGCGGCTGTCCCCGTACCGCCTTTTTCGGTCACGCTAATCATCATGTTGGTGATGTCTTTGGCATGTTGCTCGCTGATGACCTGCTCTGGGGCAGGAGCAGACTCTTCTTTGACCAGTCTTAGATGATTCATCTTACCCCCATTGGCAAGTGTCACATATGCCCCTGCAATCTGAGCTAGCGTGACCGACTGCCCATAGCCATATGCCAGCGTGGCACGACGGGTGACATCTTTGGCGGTCGGGGTATGTAACACGCCTGCCGACTCAGCGGGCAAGTTCAAAGCCGTCTTTTGCCCAAAGCCGAACTTTCTTTGCATGTTCACGATGGCATCGGGCGGTAAGTCTAGGGCAATTTTGGCGGATGCCACGTTGGATGACTTTTGGATGAGCTTACCCATGGCAATCACCCCATAGCGACCACCATCACGAATGCTGTACCCACCAAGTCTCATGCTACCCGCCCCTGTGTCAATGAGCGTTCGGGTGCTATACCGCCCCGACTCTAAGGCAGCTGCCACCGTCAAAGGCTTGACCACCGACCCCGGTTCAAAGGTGTCTAGCACAGGGCGGTTACGCTCGCTTGCCCCGTGTCTTTTGGACAAATCATTCGGGTTAAAGGACGGCCACGACCCCATGGCAAGCACGTTACCTGTCTGTACATCCACAATCATGCCTGAGCTTGACCGTGCCGACTGCACCCGCCCAAGCTCTTCTAGCTCTTTGTACAAAATATACTGCAACCGTGAATCTATGGTCAGATGAATGTCCTGCCCTGCCATCATGGGCGAGAGTTCTTTGATGTCACCGATACTGCCTTGCACCGCTCGCAGGCTTAGCACTTGACCATTTTGTCCTGTCAGCTTTTTATCGTATTTGGCTTCTATGCCTGTTCGCCCCCCATAGACAGGTGGGTCATCTTGGGAATAGCCCATATAGCCCAATATCTGTGCCATGGGTTCAGGTTGTAGATAGTAGCGTTTCTCGCTCGTCTCTCTAAACACGCCCTTAAAGCCTAACATGGTAACCCGCTGAGCCATCTCGGGGGCGACTCGGTTAAGTAGCACCAATCGCTTCGACCCCATCCCCGATGGCAGGGCTTGTTTGACAGCTTCTGGGTCATCCAGATCCACCGCCCCGTCCAAATGTACCGCCTGTTCTAATGTTTCACGTGAAACACCACTGGCAACCGCCAGCGTTTCTAGATTCATCTCATCAAGTTCTTGCAGTAGCTTTTGGCGACGCTCTTCGCCTTTGGTGTTTTTGATTTTCTTTTGCAAATCATAATACGCCAAAGCATAGTCATAAGGGCTAAAAATCACCGTGCTCAAAGGGGCATTGGCAGCAAGCGGAGCCCCATTGGTGTCATAGATGTTGCCACGATGGGCGGTGATGGTTCGCTTACTGGTGATGAGCTTGTCGCCTTGGCTGATGTAGTAGTCGGCATTGGCGATTTGAAGCCAATAAGCACGAGCGAAAAGTGCCGAAAAACACACCACCATAACCGCCCAAACTATCTTATAACGCCCCACATCTTGAAGCCCACCCAACAGCGAGACGCCCGAGCTTTTTTTTCGTTTGCGTGTTTTTTTCAGGGGGCTTTGGGTTGACTTTTGGGCATCAGATGTGCGTTTGATGGCATGGCTTTTGTCCAGCTTTTTGCCCAGACTGCCGATTTTGCTTAGTTTCTCGCCAATATCACTCTTGGGGGACGTATTTGTCTTTTGCCCTGAGCGGTTTTGGTTTTTTGGGTGTTTGGGCTGTTTTGGGGTTTGGTCGTTTTTACTCATAAGACACCCCCGTGTTATCTAGATTGTCTAAATTACCAAGCTCGCCCCATTCATCTTGATTTATCTGCTCTTTTTTGGTTGGATAATGCATGCCAAGCTCGCCCACCGCTCGCCTTGCCACCTGTGGGGTTGCACTAAATGTCTGCTGTTCGATGAGCAGGCGACTCTCTTCGACTTGCATGTTCGCCAGTTGCTGTCTTAGGCGGGTAAGTTCTTGATAGGTCTGATGGCGTTTTTGGGTTTGTGTGGCTATCATTACGCCCGTGATGAGAATCCCGAGCAGTAATCCAGCGACAATCAGCCGATACAAGCCCGCCAAGCTCATCCGCTCGGTCGTGTATTCGTGTAAGTCGCTGTCAGCACTTGGATTCATGGGGTTGTGATTTATAATGGTTTAAATGATAAATTAAATGGGACAAATCATGGCTATAATAAATCAATTGGATGGCTCAAATGCCGTCTGATTTCGCCTTGCCCCACGCAAATAGGCACTTCTGGCACGCACGTTGGCACGAATCTCGATATCGCTTGGGGTGATGCGGTAGGGCCTATCAAAATATTTGGGGCGTTTTGGTGGTATGGGTAATTTATCATCGCCATCATGTCGCCCTTTGCTGTGATTATTTAAAAACTGCTTAATGATGCGGTCTTCTAACGAATGAAAGCTAATCACCGCAAGCTGTCCGCCTGATTTTAGGGCAGTTAAGGTTTGATTTAAAAAGTCTTTGACATCGCCAAGCTCGTTATTGATAAATATCCGCATGGCTTGAAAGCTCTGGGTGGCAGGGTGCTTGCCCTTTTGCCAAGCAGGGTGGGCTTGTTTGATAGTCTTGGCAAGCTCCAACGTGGAGTTGTAATTTTCCATCGCCTTAATCGCACGGGCGATTCTACGGCTATGACGCTCCTCGCCATATTCATAAAGCACATTGGCAAGAGTCTCCTCGTCCACGACTTTGAGCCATTGCCCCACACTTTGACCACGGCTGGTGTCCATACGCATGTCCACCGCCCCATCTTTCATAAAGCTAAACCCACGAGAGCCATCATCAAGCTGTGGGCTAGACACACCCAAATCCGCCATGATGCCGCTCACTTGACTTATGCCAAGTCTTGCCAAATTTTCATTAAGACTGGCAAAGCTGTCATGCACCACCACCACACGGCTGTCGGTTTTGGCAAGATCGTCTGCTACCGCTATCGCTTGTGGGTCTTTGTCAAAGACGATGAGCGTGCTGTCAGCGGTCAAATAATCAAGCAACAGACGGCTATGCCCTCCACGCCCAAAAGTGGCATCCACATACACGCCTGCCTGTGGCGAGATATCCGACAAATCGGACACGCCAAGCACGCCTGCTACCATCTCATGTAGTAGCACCGTTGTGTGAATAAAGGGAGCGTGGTCGTTGGTCATGATAAAATAAGTCAATACAAAAGAATACAAAAAGCCAAGTCCGCCATGACGCACTTGGCTTGCTTGGGTCGGCGTCACCCATAACGATAATTATTGGTTGGTCGCTGGCTTTGTTGCCTGTGTCTCCAACTGCTTCATCAGCTCTGCCATTTGTGCTTCGGCAGCAGCTTGAGAATCAGCGGCAGCCTTTTTGGCACTGGCTTCATCCAGTAATTCTACGGTAAAAATCAAGGTGCTGTTAGGCTCAATCACAGGCGGTGTCCCTGTTTCGCCATAACCCAACTCTGACGGCAAATAAAACTCGTATTTACTGCCAGCAGGCATGAGTTGTACGCCTTCGGTAAAACCGGGAATCATGTGACCTAGGTCAAACTGGGCAGGCTCGCCACGTTCATACGAGCTGTCAAACACCTTGCCATCAATGGTCTTGCCTTCGTAGTGTGCCACCACCACATCCGTCGCCTTAGGCTTGGCTCCTGTGCCTTCGGTGATGACTTTATATTGTAGTCCTGATGGCGTGGTTTTTACGCCTTCTTTGGCTTTATTTTCTTCTAAGAATTTCGCCCCTGCTTCTTTGTTGGTCGCCGCTTTGGTTTCTAGCTCTTTGACCGCATCTGCCTCTTTGCGTTTTTGGTATTCTTCAAAGATGGCACGAGCCTGCTCGTCGGTAAATTTACTCTCTTTGCCCTCAAAACCCTCTGAGAGTGCCGTTGCGATGATTTTTGGGTTAATCTCGCCATCCATTTCTTTTAGGTTTCTGCCTGCATCATGACCCAAGATGTAGCTGATTTTGTCCATTTCAGGACTTTGTTCGCTGATGTTTACGGTGCTGGCAGGCTTGGTGGAGGTATTACTCTCTTTGTTACAGCCTGTTAGGGCAAGCATGGACGCCATTAGGGCAGTCATCAAAAAAGTGGTGCGAGTGGTTTTCATTGTGTGTCTCTGTTATTTTGAAAAATAAAACGCCATTGGTAAATGTTGGTAAAAGTGTCAAATGGGCGTGCTAACTGTCCGACACCCAAAATCGCTTACAAATCACTTGGCTAAAAAATACAGCATATCATACCAAAAAAACATCAAAATCGCCATGATGATTGCAAAAAATTTTTAATGATATAAAACGCTTAGGTATGATTATTGTTACTTTATCTGTCTTTTATGCTTTTGTAAAAGACAAAGGCAGACTGCGTGGCGATTGGGGGTAAATGGGGCAGATTTTGGATTTGGTAATCAGCAAATAGGCATTTTTAAAAACAAAGCATTAGCCAATTAAGATAATTTTTTGCCATATAAATGTGCAATACATTCATATTTTACCATAGAACAAATGTGATTTGCCCCTACATATTTATCCAAAGATACGGTTAATTAACAATACCAAAACAAAATAAACGCCCCTTATCCTAACGACTTCTAAACACCTCCCAAAGCACCATACCTGTCGCCACGCTCACGTTCAGACTCTGAGGGCGGTCGGGGCTATCGGTCATGGGGATATAGACAAGCGTATCGCATAGCTCGCCTGTCAGCCGTCTCATGCCGTCCCCCTCTGACCCCATGACAATGGCGACTTTTCCGCCAAAATCACACGCCTGCAAGGGCTTGGCACTCTCATCAAGAGCCGTGCCAAACACAAACACCCCTGCCGATTTTAGTCTCTCCAAACACCGTGCCAAATTGGTAACGGCAACCACAGGCACACTCTCTGCCCCACCCACCGAGACTTTGGCGACCGTTGGGGTTAGCCCCACGCTTTGATGACGCGGCACGATGACTGCTGATACGCCCATGGCACTTGCCGTCCGCAGACACGCCCCAAAGTTGTGCGGGTCGGTAATCTGGTCTAACACCAAAAACACCGCATTATCCTGCTTAGCTAGGCTATCAAGCTCACTGTCGTCCAGCATGGGGCGAGAGCGTGCCGACAGCACCACGCCTTGATGTTGCGGACTGCCACACAGCTCGGTGAGCGTGTCTTTTTGGGCGGTTTGTACCGACACACCAAGCGATGTGGCAAGGGCGATAATCTCATCGTGGTTGTCGTTGTGATGATTGTCATAGCTTTGCACAAATAAGGCTTTGGCGTCCATGGGGCGAGTGTTTAAAATCGCTTTAATGGCGTGCATCCCATAAAAATGGGGCATGGCGGGTTTTTTGGGTTTTTGGGTGGGTTTTTTGTTTTTTTGAAGGTCTTTTTTGGGGTCTTTTTTAAAGGATTTTTGGGTGGTCATGGGGGTTTTCCAAATAAGGGTATATAAAGAGAAATGAATTTAGGTGATATCATTAGCGATTTGTAGGGGCGAATCATAGTTGCAAAGTATGCCAAACTAGGTTTTCCGTTCGCCCT